>CAYNGZ010000383.1:0-4762 GCA_964396695.1 uncultured Pseudomonas sp. | reverse complement strand
TGATCCTGTCGAAGACGGAGGGCAACCCGTTCTTCATGGAGGAAGTCGTCCAGACCCTGGTCGAGGAAGGCGCGCTGCCTGGCCAGCCCGGCAACTACAGGATCGACAAGACCCCTCAGGTGCTGCATGTTCCGACCACCGTGCAGGGCGTGCTGGCGGCCCGTATCGACCGGCTGCCGGTGCAGCAGAAGGAACTGCTGCAGACGCTGGCGATCATCGGCAAGGAATTTTCTTCCAGTCTGGTCCGGCATGTCACCGGGCAGTCCGAAGAATCGCTGCACCCGCTGCTGGTCGACCTCCAGGCAGGCGAATTCATCTATGAGCGGCCCGCCTACCCGGAGGTCGAGTACGCCTTCAAGCATGCGCTGACCCAGGAGGTGGCGGGGAACTCCCTTCTCTCGGGGCAGCGCAGCATCCTGCATGAACGCGCGGCCCAGGCCATCGAGGCATTGTTTCCGGACAGGCTCCGTGAATACTGCAGCGAGTTGGCGCACCACTACAGCCAGAGCGGCAATGTGCCCAAGGCCATCGAGTACCTGCAGCTGGCTGGCAAACAGGCGATGCAGCGCTCCGGACAGCTTGAGGCCATCGGGCATCTCGGTACCGCCCTCGAGTTGTTGAAGGGTCTTCCGGATACGCCGGAACGTCGGCGCGAGGAACTGACGCTACTGCTGACGCTGGGTCCAGCCTGGATGGCTGTGCGCGGCTCCGGCTCACCGGAGGTGGAGGCGACCTACACGCGCGCCCTCGCCTTGAGCGAGCAGGGCGGCGCAACCCCGCAGCTCTTCTCCGCGCAAGTCGGCCTGTGGTCCTTCTATCTGTTGCGCGCCCAACTCAAGACCGCGCAAGCGGTTGCGGAGCGCTTGCTGGGCCTCGCGCAGCAAGTGCAGGACCCGGAGCAGCTCGCGGAGGCACACCGCGTGCTCGGGACGACTGTCTTCCGCCTGGGAGAGATAGGGCAGGCGCGTACTCACCTGCAGCAGGCGCTGGCTCTGCACCATCCGGACCAGTCGTCATACGGCCACCTTCTGGTCTATGCCCGTAATCCTGCGGTACATACACGCAGCACCCTGGGCTGGATCCTGTGGTACCTGGGGTTGCCAGATCAATCGCGGGCCCGCTCGGAAGAAGCCCTGGTGCTGGCCAGGCAGGCCTCTGATCCGTTCGACCTTGCCCTTTGCCTGGTTTTTGCTGCCGAGCTGCATCAGCACCGCGGCGAGCCGGAAGTGACACTCGACTATGCCAATGCGGCACTCGAACTCTCGAAGGAGCAAGGCTTTCCTTTCTATCTGGCCAGGGCAATGATCCTGCGCGGCTGGGCGATTGCCCGTCAGGGCAGTCCGGCGGAGGGCGTCGACGTGATACACCAGGGCCTGCGCGCTCACGAAGCCACCGGCGCCGCACTGGGTCGGCCGTCGCTGCTGGGACTGCTTGCCGATGCGTATGGCAGGGCCGGGCAGACGGAAGCGGCGCTGCGCGTGGTGGGTGACGCCCTGGCGTTGGTGAGCAGCACGGGCGAGTGCTTCGATGAAGCGACGCTGAATCGCCTCCAGGGAGAATTGACGCTGCAGTTGCCATGCCCGCCCGCCAATGAGCCCGCGATGGCCGAATCGGCGCAGGCATGTTTCCAGAAGGCGATAGCGATCGCCCGTCAGCAGGGGGCGAAGTCAATCGAGTTGCAATGCATGCTGAGCCTCGCGCGGCTTTGGCAGGGCCAAGGCAGGATTGACGATGCACGTCGAATCCTGGGCGAGACCTATGGCGCCTTTACCGAGGGATTCGATGCGGTGCATTTGGTCCAGGCAAGGGAACTGCTGGATAGCCTGTCATGATCGGGCGGGTCTTCAGGAGATCCTTGCCGCGCCTGGCAACGCTGGCGGGCAATGACAGCATTCGACGAGTAGGCCGGTCGCTCGCTTTCCTTCAACGCCGGTGTGGCAGACCCACGAAACGAGCCGCCAGCCATTGGGAGAATACGCGTACACGCGCCGAGAGCTGCCGGTTCTGCGGATAGAGCACCGATACAGGCATCGGCGGGGGCGGGTTGCGAGGCAACACAATGCGTAGCTGAGCGGCTGTCAGCTCTTTCTCTATCCGGTAGAGAGGTACCTGGACAAGGCCAAGTCCGGAGACTGCAGCGCCTGTATAGAGCTCGGCGCCGGTCACCGAGATCCTCGACTTGAGTTGCCGCTCTACATTCTCCTTGTCGATCTGGAAAATCAGGCTGGCGGGCCGTCCCGTCGCGCTGGAAACGTAGTCCACCGCATAGTGGTTCTTCAGGTCGTCCAGCGTCTTCGGGACCCCATGCCGCTCAAGATATGCAGGGCTTGCAACGGTGACCTGTTCCAGCAATGCGACCTGCCGGCCAATCAGGGACGAGTCCTGCAAGGCGCCGGCGCGCAGTACGCAGTCCACGCCTTCCCGAACGAGATCGACCAGCCGGTCGTCCTCCCCGACATGCAACGTGATGTCGGGGTATCGCGCCAGGAACTCATCCAGGGCCGGCACGACGAAATGCCTGGCCAAGGTGCCCTGGAGGTTCACCCGCAACAGCCCTTTGGGCGGCGCATCACGAAAGGAGCTTTCGGCCTCCTCCAGGTCGGTCAGGAGCCGCACGCAACGGTGGTAGTAAGCCTCGCCATCATGCGTGAGGCGAACCTGGCGCGTGGTGCGTTCGACCAGTCGCACGCCGAGGCGACGCTCCAGCCGCTTCAGGAGGTTGCTCACCGTCGCGCGTGGAATCTGGAGATCTTCCGCCGCCAGCGAAAAGCTGCGCCGGTCCGCGATTCGGACGAAAACCCGCATTTCCTGGAAACGATCCATCGGCGTCCAAGGGATGTGAGCAAAACAATACGTGAGTCATGCTGCCTGTATTGTTCGCATCCGGGAACAATGAGGAAGGCAGCGCGAGCCCCTTCGGGATCGATTCAGGGTAGCCCAGAGTTAAAGCAAATGGAATTGTGATGCCGGGTTGCGGGGGATTATCTTTCCAACCGAATAGTCCAGAATCCCTCTCACCCACTCAGACGAAGGATTCGGACCATGACTACCACTTCCAGGATTGCCCTGATCACCGGTGCCTCTCGCGGCATCGGTGCCACCATCGCGCGCCGCCTCGCCCGTGACGGCTTCGCAGTCGCCATTAACTACGCCTCCAACTCGGCCGAAGCGAATTCCCTGGCTGCCGAGCTGGCTCAGGCCGGCGCCTCGGCCATCGCGATCCAGGCCGACGTCTCCAAGGGCGAACAGGTGCAGGCCATGTTCGCCACCGTCGAAAGAGAGCTCGGCAAGATTGACGTGCTGGTCAACAACGCCGGCATCCTGAAGACGGCGCTCCTGGCGCAGACCAGCGACGAGTTGTACGCACGAAATTTCGCGATCAACACGCAGGGCGTGTTCAATACCCTGCGGGAGGCCGCCACGCGAATGAACGAGGGTGGGCGCATCATCAACCTGTCCAGCACTACGCTGGCGCTGAACCTGCCTGGCTACGCCATCTACAACGGCACCAAGGCCGCGGTGGAAGCCTTCACCCGCGTTTTCGCCAGGGAACTACGCGGCCGCCGAATCACCGTGAACGCCGTGGCGCCCGGGCCGGTGGCTACAGACCTGTTCCTCGACGGCAAGACAGACGAACAGATACAGGCCTTCGCCAAGATGCCGCCGCTGGAACGCCTGGGCCAGCCGGACGACATCGCCGGCGTCGTGGCCTTCCTGGCCGGCAAGGACGGTGCCTGGGTAAATGGTCAGGTGCTGCGCGCGAATGGCGGTGTGGCTTGATCGACTGAGGCCACCCATGGGCCATTCCCCACCTCGCCGCGTATGAACGCAATCAGGATTCAGATGTCTCGGCCGCCGCGTCCGTCTCGGCCGCCAGCATTTGCAGCACTGCGTCGCGCTTGTCCAGCAAGTGATGGCGCAGGATCGCCGCCAGCCGCTTGCCATCACGCGCCTCCAGCGCTACCAGCATTTCGTCGTGGTCATGGATGGCACTGTCCCACTTCGATTTCTGGAAGTTCGAACGGAATCTCAGGGACTGCAGCCTGCGGTTGACGGCCAGGTAGGTTTGGCGAAGCGCCGCATTGCGGGCTGCCAGGTTGATCCGGTCGTGAATCTGCCGGTTGCATTCGTAGTAGCCGGACAGGTCATCCTGCGCGCGGCAGGCGAGCATGGCGTAGTGCAAGGCCTTGAGCTCGGCGAGTTCGACAGAGGTCATGCGTTCGCAGGCCAGTTCACCCGAGAACGCCTCCAGGCCACTCATCAACTCGAACGTATCCCGAATCTCCGTGGCGGACAGGCTGGCGACCGTGGCGCCGCGATTGGGCGAGATATCGATCAGCCCTTCGGCTGCGAGTACCTTCAGGGCCTCGCGCAGTGGCGTACGCGAGATGCCGAGCGTTTCGCAAAGTTCTCGCTCGTTGAGCTTTGTGCCGGACTTCAGCACCCCCTCCACGATGAAGTTGCGAAGGTGGCCCACCACCGTGTCATGCAGGCGTTGCCGCTCAACCTTTGGCAGCACGGAAGCGAGTGTGGAATCGGCTGATGACATGGAATCTTGCATGCAAAGTCCAACAACGGTCGTTTTCTGAAGATTCTAGCAGACGCATCAAGCACACGACCGACAACGCGCAAGGCCAGGCCGGTCGGGGTAAACACTGCGCTTTTTCCTGTCCTGATCCTGCTTCGCCCAGCGGCTCCGCGTGCTACAGTATTTTGAATGCAAAATTCAACAGGAGGAGTAAATGCTGAAACTGGACTTCCA
>CAYNGZ010000382.1:0-4785 GCA_964396695.1 uncultured Pseudomonas sp. | reverse complement strand
ACGCAGGAGAGTCGTCATGACCCGCACCATCATGTGCCGCAAGTACAAAGAAGAACTGCCAGGCCTGGAGCGCGCTCCATTCCCGGGCGCCAAAGGTCAGGACATTTTTGACCATGTCTCGGCCAAGGCCTGGGCTGACTGGCAAAAACACCAGACCCTGCTGATCAATGAAAAACGCCTGAACATGATGAACGCCGAAGATCGCAAATACCTTCAGGGCGAGATGGACAAGTACTTCTCCGGCGAGGAATACGCCAAGGCCGAAGGCTACGTTCCGCCTGCCGAATAATCCCGCAAAAACGGGGGTTGGATCGTAAGCGACGGTAATAATTAAATTTTTTTGAAAACTTGCTTGACGCCCCCCTGAAAAACCCGTTTAATGCGCCCCGTTGCCCAGATAGCTCAGTCGGTAGAGCAGGGGATTGAAAATCCCCGTGTCGGCGGTTCGATTCCGTCTCTGGGCACCAAATACCGAAAACCCTGAATCGCAAGATTCAGGTTTTTTTATGCCCGCGATTTGATGCGGCATGGCTCAACGGCTATCCAAACCACCGGTTACGACTCATTCCTACAAGCGGAAGACTTACCACCCTCGCCGCTTTGCGTTTTAATTGCCGCTGATTCCCTACCTGAAAAGGACCGAGCCAATGGCATCCTTGACCAAACAACAAAAGCGGGCCAAACGCGCCAAGGCAAAAGCCAAGCAACAGCGCATGGTTCGAAGCGTTCGCCAGCCTGCGCAGCTCTATGACCTCCCTGATGGACCAGACGCCTATCCGCTGGAGCTGTTCGAGAATTTGTTTGCCCAATTTCAAGAAGCAGAAAACGAAAGCCGCAAAGATCTGTTCGTAACGATGTTCATTGCCCTTGCCGACGTTCTTTCGGCAAACGCTGGTCTTGAGCAAGAGCTGATCCAGACTGGGGATCCTTCAGGATCAATGGCGCTGCTCATCCAGTCCCTGCTGATTGACTACCGAGAGTGGGCCTATGGCACCACGGAGGCTGAAACCCTCGAATGGCTCGACAACCCTGAGGTCATCGAGGATTTTTCTCAGGCCATGGAAGAAGCTGCTGCCGAGTTGGCGGCAGATTTGCCTGAGAATGACGAATAATCTGATGTGGCAAAGTCTCCAGCTAATGAACACACCGTACATGATGATGTCCCGCGCATCGATTAGTGGAACGTAATGGACCTACTGCGCGGCGATTTCAAGCAATCTGAGTTCGGTCGCATCATCGTGTTACGTTGGCCGGAGTGTGTGCTGGAGCCTACCGAAGGCACTATGGATCAGCCCCCCCCCAACGAGTTGGTCACGCTGATCCTAGACAAACTTTCAGACGCTTTAGACGAAAAGCAGAAGCAGAACAAACTCCGCAACCTGCTGAATGCCATGTCGACACGTGACAAAACCCTTGGAAAATCAGGTGGTTTGCACAAAGGTCGATGGACTCTGAAACTCTCGGAAAGCGCCTTTATTTAGACAAACTCGCCCGATCAACGCCTCTCTCGGCTACGTACAATCGCATCGGCACTGACACCTACGCGTGTGACCCAGATAAATCGTTCTGCCTCCCTGAGACCAAAACGGCTAACCCGAAAATGACCACAACAAAACCGCGACTTGGTCGAGCTGCTGAAATCCCGCCAACCAGCGAGACATCACACTTAATTTTTCCCAGCTTTTCACTTAGCTTAAGCTGTCATTTGAGATAATGTTTAGCTGCTGCTAAGCAAAGCCCAGCTAAATAAGGCGTTTCGCGGCATGCATTGCAGATAGCTTACCTGCCGCTTAGAGATATTTTTAACGTGCCTAAATTTTCCCATCACGACCTTGCGCTCCTGAACCCGTCCTTTGACTCGGATCTGGTGGACGTTCTTAGTGAGCTGGAGCAGAGGAGTCTGTACTGGCTGTGGCCATAAAATCAGGGGTCGTTAAGTCTGGAGATTTGACGAGCGTCCTACCTGATCTGTCGAGCAGTCAGCGTACCTACTTAATCAAAAAACTGGTTGGGCAAGGCATGCTTTTACCTATCAGCGAGGGCGCCAGGCAGTACACCATCGGATTCTCAAACAATTACCTGATACGCGGCGTGATCAAGTCGCTGAGAGAGCAGGGATTCATCCCTGAACGCTTGGAAAGACCATAAAAACGTTTCAAAAAATGATGAGGGGAACGTCGTATCACTTTGACCCCGCAAAAGTGCGAAGTCGGCCAGCCGAGCCAATTTCGGCTTGATTGATCCAAGGCGTGGTGATGATGACCATCCCTCTGTGTCGGCGACGGTTGCGGCAATATGCCAAATACCGAAAACCCTGAATCGCAAGATTCAGGGTTTTTTTATGCCCGCAATTAAATGGCGCCGCAGAAAAAGCCGTCATCCCTAACTATTACTATTGCCCTTCCAGTGGAAGACCAGATTGCGTGCGGCACCTTTGCCGACGTCGGCGGTATCACGCAGCACTTCACCATTACGCGTCGCGACAACGGTGTACTTGCCAGCAGGTAGCTGAACGTAAACCAGAGGGCCGGTCTGACTCAGGGTCAGCACGGATTGCCCCGGGGCGCTCTGAATGACCACATCGACGTCGGAAACATATTTATTCTCCGTCCCGGTGGAAAAGGTCATGTGCAGGTTGTAGCCCGTGGCTTGCTGAATGAACTTTGACTCATCCAGACCGATACCGCCGGACAGGTAGTTGATCCCGTTTTGCTGTTGCTGCTGGGCTTGCACGGCTGAAGTGTCGATCGGCTCAACGCTGGCGGCCCGCAACATGGCTGGAAACACCAGTAAGCCGGCAACGGCGAGGGGCAGCATGAATGAATGGACGTACCTCATGATGGCGACTCCCGGGTTCCACAGAACCCTATCTGTTACACCATTTTTGATTGCTGACCGAGGATCAGGGTTTTAGATCGATTCGAACTTGAGCTCAGTGCGAATCTGACTAAACACCCTGCACACCCGCATCGGATCCACCGGTAAGCGACGCACTGCATCATCTCGATCGCGCTCACGCGCGCGACCGCCGACTTCAAACCGTTGCACAACGCGAACATTGAAGTTCACTCTTGGGCTCGTCATCGCCAGGGCTCAGACCCATGAATCTACAAAGCGTACCCTCCACGCTCAGAGCAGAATCGTCAGCCGCAGAGACGCAAAGCGAGCCCTTCAAGGAACCCGCCGCCGACGGTTTCATTCTTGGGGGCTTCACCTGGCGACACACCCTCGTGGACGCAATGCGACCGGTCGTCATCATCAACGCCGCCACCTCAGTCCGCTGCCGACACTACTCGCGCTTCGCCGATTACCTGTTCGCCAACGACTTCGACGTCATCACCTATGACTACCGCGGCATCGGCGAGTCTCGTCCGGCATCGCTGAAAGGGCTTCAGGCTTCATGGACCGACTGGGGCGCGCTGGATTTCGAAGCGATACTCAAACGTACTCAGCGGGAGTTTCCCGACCAACCCATCGATGTGATCGGCCACAGTTTCGGTGGCTGTGCGGCAGGGCTAGGCGCTTCAGGACACGTGATCCGCCGTCTGGTGACCGTCGGCGCGCAGTTCGCCTACTGGCGCGACTATGCGCCTGCCCATCGCTGGCGGATGTTCGGCAAGTGGCACCTGGTGATGCCATTGGTGACGCTGGTTTGCGGCTATTTCCCCGGCAAACGCCTCGGCTGGCTGGAAGACACACCCGCCGGCGTGGTTCGCGACTGGAGCACGCCCACCGCCCGGTACGAGAGGCGCCCCAGCGGTCGCGCCATCCACGCCAGAAACGGCCGACTGCCCTTCGCCAGCGTCACCGCACAGACCCTGGCCATCAGCCTCAGCGATGACCCCTATGGGACCCTCGCCGCCATCGAACGCTTGCTGAGCTACTTCACCAGCAGTACAAACACCCACCTGCGAATTACCCCGCAAGACATCGGCGAAGAAGAAGTCGGACATTTCGCCTTTTTTCGCAGCCCATACCAAGCCACACTATGGCCCATTGCATTGTCATGGCTGCAAAACGGCGAGCTGACACCCGACACCCCCGGGCAGCGAGTGCCACGCAGCTGAGTGGCCTGCCCTCTCAACGAAATACGGAACGACGCCCATGGCATCCGCGAACAAACAGCACAAACGCGCTACCCGCGCTAAAGGGAAAGCCAAGCAGAACCGCACGCAACGGGCCGCCGCACCGGTCGAGCTGGATCCGAATGACGATCGCATCGACTTCGAATCGGTGGACCTGACCGAACTGTTCAAAAAAATGATCGACGCCGAAAAAACCAGTCAGCAAGCGATGTGTGCGGCCTTCCTGGAAGACCCGCTGCTGGAGCTGGTGTACGAACAGGAAGGCGAAGAAGGCGCGATGGACTTCATCCTCGCCGCGCTGATCGAGTATCGCCAATGGTCCACCGAGACGGACGAGGCCGGCGCCCTGGCGTGGATCGAATCACCGGCCTTCCAGGCTGACTACGTGGCGGCGTCCGACGCCATCGCAGCCCAAACCCAACAGAAACCGAACTGAGTTCCCATGGCATCCCTGAACAAGCAACAGAAACGCGCCAAACGCGCCAAGCTCAAAGCCAAGCAGATTCGCATGGTCGGCAGAAAACCTGCTGCACTCGACGATGACCTGGGCGAAGTCGGCGCGCCGATTCCGGAATACACCCTGGCAATGTTCAGCAAAATGCGTGAGGCAGAAGCCATCAGCCGCAACGACATGCTGCTGACCTTGCTGACGAATCTCAGCGACCTCATCAACGACCATCCAGACCTGCTGGACATGGAA
>CAYNGZ010000381.1:0-4901 GCA_964396695.1 uncultured Pseudomonas sp. | reverse complement strand
CCGGCATCTTTCCCATCAACACCGACGACTACGAGAACCTGCGCGACGCCGTGGCGAAGTTGAAGCTCAACGACGCCTCCTTCAGCTACGAGCCCGAGAGCTCCCTCGCCCTCGGCTTCGGCTTCCGCTGCGGGTTCCTGGGCCTGCTGCACATGGAGATCATCCAGGAGCGCCTCGAGCGCGAATTCAATCTGGATCTGATCACCACAGCGCCGACGGTAATCTTCGAGCTGCTGCTCAAGACCGGTGAAACGATCTACGTCGATAACCCGTCGAAACTGCCGGATCTGTCGTCGATCGAAGACATGCGCGAACCGATCGTGCGGGCCAACATTCTTGTACCGCAAGAGCACCTGGGCAACGTGATTACCCTGTGCATCGAAAAACGTGGCGTACAGGTCGATATGCTGTTCCTCGGCTCGCAGGTACAAGTGACCTACGACCTGCCGATGAACGAAGTGGTCCTGGACTTCTTTGATCGGCTTAAGTCCACCAGTCGCGGCTATGCTTCTCTGGACTACCATTTCGATCGTTATCAATCGGCCAGCCTGGTGAAACTGGATGTGCTGATCAACGGTGACAAAGTCGACGCCCTGGCGTTGATCGTGCACCGTGACAACGCGCACTACAAAGGTCGTGCGTTGACCGAGAAGATGAAAGATCTGATTCCGCGGCAGATGTTCGACGTGGCAATCCAGGCCGCCATTGGCGGGCAGATTGTAGCGCGGACAACCGTCAAGGCACTCAGAAAGAACGTATTGGCCAAATGCTACGGTGGTGACGTCAGCCGTAAGAAAAAACTGCTGGAGAAGCAAAAGGCCGGTAAAAAACGCATGAAGCAGGTCGGCAACGTGGAAATTCCACAGGAAGCCTTCCTTGCCGTGCTCAGGTTGGATAGTTAGGTCCTATGTCACTAAATTTCCCGCTGTTGCTGGTCATCGCCGTGTTCGTCTGCGGTTTGCTGGGGTTGCTCGATCTTGTTTTTCTGGCGCCGCGTCGGCGTGCTGCCATCGCTTCCTATGAGGGGAGCGTTGGCGAGCCGGACAGGATGGTGGTCGAGAAACTGAACAAGGAACCGATGCTGGTTGAATACGGCAAATCGTTCTTTCCGGTGCTGTTCATCGTGCTGGTGTTGCGTTCGTTCCTGGTGGAGCCGTTCCAGATTCCGTCTGGCTCGATGAAGCCGACCCTGGACGTTGGCGACTTCATTCTGGTGAACAAGTTTTCTTACGGGATCCGCCTGCCGGTGATCGACAGGAAAGTCATTGAAGTCGGTGATCCGCAGCGTGGCGATGTGATGGTGTTCCGCTATCCAAGTGATCCGAACGTCAACTACATCAAGCGTGTGGTGGGCTTGCCGGGTGATCAGGTTCGCTACACCGCCGACAAGCGTCTGTTCGTCAACGGTGAGTCGGTCGCTGAACAGCTGGTCGGCACCGAGCCGGGTACGTTGGGCAGCGCCGAGCTCTACAAGGAAAAACTCGGCGCAGCCGAGCACCTGATCCGCAAGGAAATGAGCCGCTATCGCGCAACCCCGGACCGTCAGTGGACCGTACCTGCCGGGCACTATTTCATGATGGGCGACAACCGCGACAACTCCAACGACAGTCGCTACTGGGATGATCCACGTATTCCCAAGGACATGCTGGGGATGGTTCCCGACGAGAATATTGTCGGCAAGGCCTTTGCGGTCTGGATGAGCTGGCCGGAACCGAAACTCAGTCACCTGCCGAATTTCTCGCGGGTTGGCCTGATCAAGTAATCACACGCGGCGCTGTTGAACACAGCGCCGAATGCATTTCTGGAGCCTGCACAAGGTTGTCGAGAAAGCATGAAGCCAACGATATTCAGGATGTAATTTTTGAACACAGCGTTAATTGTCCAAGAGCCTAGCAGCGTTGCTGTGATGGACGTCGACCACGAACTCAGCGTGGGTAAACCGTGAGCGTCTCTTTAAGCCGTCTCGAGCGTCAGCTCGGTTATACCTTCAAGGATCAGGAACTGATGGTCCTGGCCCTGACGCACCGCAGCTTTGCCGGGCGCAACAACGAACGCCTGGAATTCCTCGGTGATGCCATCCTCAACTTCGTTGCCGGTGAAGCGCTTTTCGACCGCTTTCCGCTGGCCCGCGAAGGCCAGTTGTCGCGTTTGCGCGCACGCTTGGTCAAAGGTGAGACGCTGGCCGTACTGGCGCGTGGTTTCGACCTGGGCGAATACCTGCGCCTGGGCTCCGGTGAGCTGAAGAGCGGTGGTTTTCGCCGTGAGTCGATTCTCGCCGATGCCCTCGAAGCGCTGATCGGTGCGATCTACCTGGATGCGGGCATGGAAACAGCGCGTGAGCGCGTGCTGGCCTGGTTGACGTCCGAGTTCGACAGCCTGACGCTGGTCGACACCAATAAAGATCCCAAGACCCGACTGCAGGAATTCCTGCAATCGCGTGCCTGTGAACTGCCGCGCTACGAAGTGGTGGATATCCAGGGTGAGCCGCACTGCAGAACCTTCTTCGTCGAGTGCGAAGTTGTCTTACTGAATGAAAAAAGCCGGGGTCAGGGCGTTAGCCGTCGCATTGCCGAACAGGTAGCGGCCGCCGCAGCACTGATTGCCCTGGGCGTGGAGAATGGCAATGACTGATACAAACGCAACTCGCTGTGGCTATGTTGCCATCGTCGGCCGCCCGAACGTGGGCAAGTCCACGCTGCTGAACCACATCCTCGGCCAGAAGCTCGCGATCACTTCGCGCAAGCCGCAGACCACCCGACACAACATGCTCGGGATCAAGACCGAGGGTGACGTGCAGGCGATCTACGTCGACACCCCCGGCATGCACAAAGGTGGCGAGAAAGCGCTGAACCGCTACATGAACAAGACCGCTTCGGCGGCGTTGAAAGACGTCGACGTAGTGATCTTCGTGGTTGATCGCACCAAGTGGACCGAGGAAGACCAGATGGTGCTGGAGCGCGTTCAGTACGTGACCGGTCCGTTGATCGTGGCGCTGAACAAGACTGACCGCATCGAAGACAAAGCCGAGTTGATGCCGCATCTGACCTGGTTGCAGGAACAGCTGCCGAATGCGCAGATCATGCCGATTTCAGCGCAGCACGGGCACAACCTCGAGGTGCTGGAGCGTGTGATCGCCGAGCACCTGCCGGAAAACGATCACTTCTTCCCGGAAGACCAGATCACCGACCGCAGCAGCCGTTTCCTCGCCGCCGAACTGGTACGCGAGAAAATCATGCGCCAGATGGGCGCCGAGCTGCCGTACCAGATCACCGTGGAAATCGAAGAGTTCAAGCAGCAGGGGAAAACCCTGCACATCCACGCGTTGATCCTCGTTGAACGTGATGGTCAGAAGAAAATCATCATTGGCGACAAGGGCGAGCGGATCAAACGCATCGGCACCGAAGCACGCAAGGACATGGAGCTGCTGTTCGATTCCAGGATCATGCTCAACCTTTGGGTCAAAGTGAAAGGCGGCTGGTCCGACGACGAACGCGCCCTGCGTTCGCTGGGTTACGGCGACCTGTAAAAGATACACAATCAAAAGATCGCAGCCTGCGGCAGTTCCTACGGGTGTACACAAAACCCTTGTAGGAGCTGCCGCAGGCTGCGATCTTTTTTGCAATCCCTGACCGGGAAACACAAGCACCATGTCGACCACCGCGCCAACCGGCCAACCGGCCTACGTGCTCCATAGCCGTGCCTACCGTGAAAACAGCGCGTTGGTGGATTTCCTCACGCCGCAAGGTCGGCTGCGGGCGGTCTTGCGCAGTGCGCGGGGCAAGGCTGGAACGCTGGCGCGGCCATTCATGCCGCTGGAAGTCGAGTTCCGTGGCCGGGGCGAGTTGAAGAATGTCGGACGCATGGAAAGCACTGGCGTCTCGACCTGGCTCAATGGTGAGGCGCTGTTCAGCGGTCTCTACCTCAATGAGCTGCTGATCCGCCTGCTACCGTCCGAAGACCCCCATCCTGCTGTATTCGATCATTACGCCGCGACCTTGCTGGCCCTCGCCGAAGGGCGTCCGCTGGAGCCTTTGTTGCGTTCGTTCGAGTGGCGGCTGCTGGATGATCTGGGCTATGGCTTTGCGCTGAACACGGACATCCATGACGAACCCATCGCGCCCGACGGCCTGTATCGCTTGCAGGTCGATGCGGGCCTGGAGCGGGTCTACCTGCTGCAACCCGGTCTGTTCAACGGCACCGAACTGCTGGCCATGGCCGATGCAGACTGGAGTGCGCCGGGTGCCTTGTCTGCCGCCAAGCGTCTGATGCGTCAGGCGCTGGCCGTGCATCTGGGCGGTCGCCCCTTGGTCAGTCGCGAGTTGTTTCGAAAGCCGTAAGTTCGACGTGTATGCTGTGCACCGAACTTTCTCTTCTTCTGGAGCGCTTCCGTGACCACCAGCAATCGCATTCTTCTTGGCGTGAACATCGACCACGTTGCCACCCTGCGTCAGGCCCGGGGCACGCGTTACCCCGATCCCGTGAAGGCAGCGCTGGACGCGGAAGAGGCGGGCGCTGACGGCATCACTGTGCACTTGCGTGAAGACCGTCGGCACATTCAAGAGCGCGATGTGCTGTTGCTCAAGGACGTGCTGCAAACCCGCATGAACTTCGAAATGGGCGTGACCGAGGAAATGATGGCGTTCGCTGAGCGCATCCGCCCGGCGCACATTTGCCTGGTGCCGGAAACCCGCCAGGAACTGACCACCGAAGGCGGTCTGGACGTAGCAGGGCAGGAAGCGCGGATCAAGGCGGCGGTGGATCGCCTGGCGAGAATCGGCTCTGAAGTATCGCTGTTCATTGATGCTGATGAGCGCCAGATCGAAGCGTCCGAACGAGTTGGACACCCGGCCATTGAACTGCACACCGGCCGTTTAGGCGAAGCCAAACCCCCGACGACGGTT
>CAYNGZ010000380.1:0-4908 GCA_964396695.1 uncultured Pseudomonas sp. | reverse complement strand
CCACCGGCTACCTGATCAATCCCAACCCAGAGCCCCTGGACCCCAAGTGGCTCAAGGAATTCAGCAAGATCCCGGCCGCCGCGGTCAGCGACTGCCTGGGTCGTAATGTCGGCGGCCTCGGCCTCAAGCCGTTCCACGGCAACGCGCCGATGCTCGGCAATGCCCCGACCGTGCGCGTACGCCCGGGCGACAACCTGATGATCCTCAAGGCCATGCAGATGGCCCGCCCGGGCGATGTGCTGGTGATCGACGGCAGCGCCGAACTGACCCGCGCCGTGTTCGGCGGCATCATGCGCGCCATGGCCCTCAAGGCCGGGATCGTCGGCGTGGTGATCAACGGCGCCCTGCGCGACCTCGACGAGTGGCAAACCGGTGAACTGCCGGCCTACGCCATCGGCGGCGTGCACCGTGGCCCAAGCACCGACGGTGGTGGCGAGATCAACGTGCCGATCTCCTGTGCCGGCATGCTGGTTGCCCCCGGCGACTTGATGATTGGCGACGGTGACGGCGTGGTCGCGGCACCGCGCAGCGAACTGCCGGAACTGCTGGTGCGCTGTCACGACCTGCTCGCGCGGGAAAAGGCTACGCTGGCGGCAATCGAAGCCGGAACGCTGGACCCGGATCGTTTCGATGCCATCCTGCGCGCCAAGGGTTGCCCGGTCTGATGGTGCAAGGCTCTGGATCGCCCCCTCACCCCAGCCCTCTCCCCAGAGGGGCGAGGGGGCTGATCTTCATGCTGTTCAAAACCTGAGTTCGACCGGGTCTTTCAGGTCGCAGTATTTCGCGAGTACAACACGGCCAGTCCCCTCGCCCCTCTGGGGAGAGGGCTAGGGTGAGGGGTGGCTCCATCCGCCACCACTCCATAACAAGGAGGTCCCCCGCATGTTCGATTTCCACCCCCAGCTCAAACAGCGTTTCGCTGCATTGCGCACGGGCGCCGAGTTCTTTTCACTGCGCTATGTGCGCGAGTCGGGTCAGTACCTGTCGGTGCGCAAGAACGTTGCCGAGCCGCCACACCTGAGCCGTGACGAAGGCGCAATGCTGACGGCACGGGTCAATGGCGTCGAAGCGTACGCCGCGACCAATGACCTGTCGCCATCGGGCCTGCAAGCCGCCCTCGACCGCGCCGAACGACAGGCCCGCTCGCTGGCCGCCCACGCCCTGCTCGACCTGCGCCAACAGCCGGTTTCCAGCGAGCGCGCCGATTACCTGTCACCGAACCTGGAACAACCGTTCCCGTCCCTCAGCGATTGCTACCAACTGCTCGGCGCTGAATCCGCCGCCGTGCCCAAGGACGAGCGCCTGGTGAACTGGCAGGCCAGCATCGGCATCACGCACGTCGAACAGATCTACCTCAACAGCGCCGGCGCCGAACTGCGTCAGGCGCAACGCTTCGTTTATCCGGGGCTGGACGTCACCGCCTACGACGGCAACGACAGCCAGACCCGCAGCCTGGGTCGCGAAAATTTCGGCCAGCAGGGTGGCGCGGACGTGATCAGCCGTTGCGGGCTGATCGGCGCCGGGCCGCAAGTGGCCGATCAGGCGCTGCAATTGCTGCTGGCCCCCAACACCCCGCAGGGCAAGCGCGACCTGCTGCTGATGCCGGACCAGATGATGCTGCAGATCCACGAGTCGATCGGTCACCCGCTGGAACTGGACCGCATCCTCGGCGACGAGCGCAATTACGCCGGCACCAGCTTCGTCAAAACCAGCGATTTCGGCAGCCTGCAATACGGCTCCAAACTGCTCAACGTGACCTTCGACCCGGACATTCCCGAGCAGCTCGCCAGCTACGGCCATGACGACGACGGCACGGCGGCGAGCAAACAGTTCCTGATCCGCGAAGGCTTGCTGATCCGTCCGTTGGGTGGCGCGCTGTCGCAGTTCCGTGCAGGCCTCGACGGTGTCGCCAACAGCCGCGCCTGCGGCTGGAACCGTCCGCCCATCGACCGCATGGCCAACCTCAACATCGAGCCTGGCGACCAGTCGCTGGAACAGTTGATCAGCGGCATCGAACACGGCGTGCTGATGTCGACTAACCGCTCATGGTCAATTGACGACGCACGGAATAAATTCCAGTTCGGCTGCGAATGGGGCCAGTTGATTGAAAACGGCGAACTCAAAGGCGTGGTGAAAAACCCGAACTACCGGGGTATTTCTGCGCAGTTCTGGCGCAACCTCAGCGCCGTTGGCGACATCAGCACCTTCAAAGTGCTGGGCACGCCGAACTGCGGCAAGGGCGAACCGAACCAGGTGATCCGCGTCGGCCATGCCTCGCCGGCCTGCGTGTTCAGCAACATTGATGTGTTTGGAGGAGACGCCTGATGAGTACGGCATTGAGCCAGGTCGAACAATTCAAAGGACTGGTGGCCTGGTTGCGCGGTGCCCTGCGCGAACCTGAACAATTCACCTTGAGCTACGCCGCCGAATCGTCGGCCTTCGTGCGCTTCAACCATGCCAAGGTGCGCCAGGCCGGTCAGGTCCAGCAAGCCAGCGTCGGTTTCAAACTGATCAATGACGGTCGGCATGCAGACCTGAGCATTACCCTCGCCGGTGATCCCGAGGTCGACCTTCAGCGCCTGGCCGAAGGTCTGCAACAGTTGCGCGAGACCCTGCCGTTGTTGCCACAGGACCCGTACCTGCTGCTCAACCACACGGGCTGGCAGAGCCAGAACGTGCAGGATCACCCGTTGCCGGACACCGAGCAGGTGATCGCCGAAATCGCCCGCCCCGCCGAAGGGCTCGATCTGGTCGGCTTCTACGCCGCCGGGCCCATCAGCCGGGGTTTCGCCAGTTCCTCCGGCGCCTTCGGCTGGCATCAGGCCAACAGTTTCAACTTCGACTTCAGCCTGTTCCACGCCAACGGCCAGGCGGTAAAAGCCAGCTACGCCGGGCACGACTGGAACAGCGAAGGTTTCGCCAAACGCTTCCAGCAGGCCCGCGAGCAGTTGGCGTTTCTGGGGCGGCCACTGCGCACGCTGGCACCCGGTCAGTACCGCGCCTATCTGGCACCGGCAGCACTGGAAGAGATCGTTGGCATGTTGTGCTGGGGCGGTTTCTCTGCACGGTCGATTGCCAGCAAAAGCAGCCCGCTACAAAAGCTCTACGCTGGCGATAACACGTTCAGCCCATTGCTCTCGCTGGATGAAAAAGTCAGTGGTTCCCTGAGCCCGGCATTTTCCGGCGAAGGCTATCCGCGCAGCGATCTCGGGTTGATCGTTGCCGGCAAGGCTGGCGAGCGGCTGGTAGGGTCACGCAGCGCTGCGGAATACGGCCTGACCGCCAACGGCGCCAGTGGCGGCGAGTCGCCCAGCGCCTTGAACATGGCTGCCGGTGTATTGCCTGAAGCCGAAATCCTCAAACAGCTCGGCACCGGTCTGTACATCAGCAACCTGTGGTACCTGAACTACTCGGATCAGCCGGCCGCACGCCTGACCGGCATGACCCGCTTCGCGACCTTCTGGGTCGAGAACGGCGAGATTCAGGCGCCGGTCAGCACCATGCGCTTCGATGACAGCGCCTACAGCCTGCTCGGTTCGCAGCTGGAAGCACTGACGAGTGAACGCGAACTGATGCTGTCGGCCAGCACCTACAGCCAACGGGCGACGGCTTCGGCGTTGTTGCCGGGGGCGCTGGTCAGTCGGCTGACGCTGACCTTGTGACAGCGTAAAAGATCGCAGCCTGCGGCAGCTCCTACGCCGAGCGCATACACCTGTAGGAGCTGCCGCAGGCTGCGATCTTTGCGGGCACACACAGAAAAAACACACTCACTCTCACACGAGGTCCCATGCCCAACCATCCGGCTCTTGATGCAGTCACCGCCCGTTGGGTCCCCTGGGTGGTGGCGATTGCGTTTTTCATGCAGTCCCTCGACGGGACCATCCTCAACACCGCCCTGCCCGCCATGGCCCTCGACCTGGCGGAAGACCCGCTGCGCATGCAGGGCGTAATCATCGCCTACATGCTCACGGTCGCCTTGCTGATTCCGGCCTCGGGCTGGATCGCCGACCGCTTCGGCACCCGAAAGATTTTCTTCGGCGCGATCCTGCTGTTCAGCTTTGGCTCCTTGCTCTGTGCGCTCTCCAGCACCTTGAGCATGCTGGTCGGCGCCCGGGTGATTCAGGGCCTGGGCGGTGCGTTGATGCTGCCGGTCGGGCGGCTGGTGGTGCTGCGCGCTTATCCGCGCTCGGAGCTGGTGCGAATCATGGGTTTCATCACCATTCCCGGCCTGCTCGGCCCGCTGATCGGCCCGACCATGGGCGGCTGGATGGTGCAATACCTGACCTGGCACTGGATCTTCCTGATCAACCTGCCGGTCGGGCTGGTCGGTTGCTACGCAGTGTGGAAATTCATCCCGGACCTGCGTGGCTCTGAGCGCACCCGCTTCGATGGCTTGGGTTTCCTGCTGTTCGGTGCAGCGATGGTACTGATCACCATTGCCATGGAAGGCCTGGGCGAGCTGCACCTGCCGCATTTGCGGGTGATGTTGCTGCTGTTCGGCGGCATGGCATGCCTGGCGGCCTATTGGCTGCGGGCCGGGCATATCGACAATCCGTTGTTTGCGCCAGCACTATTCAAGACCCGAACCTTTGCCGTGGGCATTCTCGGTAACCTGTTCGCCCGACTCGGCAGCGGTGCCCTGCCGTTTCTTGTGCCATTGCTGCTACAGGTCGCCTTGGGCTACTCACCGTCCCAGGCCGGGATGAGCATGTTGCCGCTGGCGGCAGCGGCGATGTTCGCCAAGTCGATCGCCCGGCCACTGATCGAACGCCTGGGTTATCGCATCGTGCTGACCAGCAATACGCTGGCGCTGGGCATCATGCTGGCGAGCATGGGCCTGGTCAGCGAGCAGACGCCTTACTGGTTGCTGCTGGTGCTGCTGGCGATACTCGGCGCGATCAACTCCTT
>CAYNGZ010000379.1:0-4931 GCA_964396695.1 uncultured Pseudomonas sp. | reverse complement strand
TACTGGGCATCGGGGAACGGAGTATAATCGGTGCCTTCAAGCTCGATACCGAGGGAGAAATCGTTACAGCCTTCACGCCCCTCGAACCGCGAAACACCTGCGTGCCACGCCCGCTCAAGACAAGAGACAAACTGAGTGATCGCGCCGTCACGCTCGATCAGGAAATGCGCAGACACGCGCAAGTCGGCAATCCCTTCAAAGTAGGGGTGCTCGGTGACATCCAGACGGTTCTGAAAAAATTCCTGCACCTTGCCCGTCGCGAACTGCGCCGGTGGCAGGCTGATGTTGTGGATCACCAGCAAGGAGACTTCGCCCGTGGGGCGCGCATTGAAGTTGGGTGACGGACAATGGCGCACACCTTCAAACCAACCGCTCGCGGGGTCCAACTGCATACAGGCTCCTTCAATGACGGTTTTGACGGGCTCCAGTATGCCGTGATCGCCCCTCAGGTTGCGATCACTTGCCGCGATTGAGTCGACGCAGATTGCCAATCACCGACTCCAGTGCCCGATCGAACAACAAGGTGTCATCGAGCGCGCGCACCGCGCCACGACGAAACTCCAGAGCCAGCCCGGTACGGCTGCGCTCCAGAACCTTAAGGCCCGTACGGTTGACGAAGATGTACTTGCCCGTCGCCTGGATAATGGCGGCCAGTTTGCAGCGCAGGGTGTTTTCCTCATCCTCCTGAAATTCGACCCAATGACCCAGGCGCAGTTGATCGACCTGCAGCAAAGCCGCGTCATCTGCGGCCAGACGTACAAACCCCGGCTCAACGGGACCTTCGTCGGCCGTCCTCGGAACAATCTCCTCTACCGTCTCAACCATCGCGGGTGAAGGACTCGACGCCTCACTGCGACGGCGCTCTGCGCTGGTGAAGGTGAGAAAATCGTTCAGCAGCTCGGAGAAAATCGCCGGGTCATCGACAAAATCATTCAGCAGCCGCTGAACCACCTGCTCGATACGCAGGTACAGGCTGTCGCGCTGATGATCATCGCGTTGCCCCCAGCCCATGGCCGCCGCCGCAATTTCGTTGAGCAATCGCCGGGCCGGGTGACTGCTGCGGCTGAAGAAGCTTTTGTCGAGCACCGCGACCTTGAGCATCGGAATCTGCAAGCGACCGATCAACACCTTGAGCGAGTCCGGCACATTGCGGTCGTCGAGAATGAATTCGAAGAGCATGGCGATCAGGTTGATCACATCCTCGTCCGCCACCCCGACCACCCGCGACTTGCCACTTTTGACACTGACGCGGGTCAGCACCTGTTCGAGCTGATTGCGCAGGTCGAAATCATCCTGGGCGGCAGGGGCCGTCACGTATTGCTGCAAATGCGAGAGCAGGCGCAGCAGATCGCGGGTCGAGATGGGCTGGGGCTGGGCACTGGCTTCGAGGGTCGGCGCAACGCTTCCGCGCACGGGGTACAGCAGCTTCTGCAATGCGGCGAAGACTTCCTGCACGTTTTCGTCGATGTGCGCGCTGCCGGGTTTGGCTCCCGGCTCGCCGGACTCTGCGTGAGCGCTGTCCGCCGCGCGATTCCTGGCACGGCGTGCGGGAGCCGCCTTGAGCTCAGGCAGAACGCCGGTGGCAATCAGCAACTGGTTGGCTTGCGCGTAGAGCTGATCGGCATCGCTCAGCACATAGCGCTCGAACAATTTGAGGATGATCAGTTTGACCTTGATCTCCACCCCAAGATTGCGCCCGGCCTGCAAGAAGTACTCGCACAGAAGAGCCGGCCCCATGGGGTTGTGCGAGTCGTCCAGAGGCTTGCCCAGCAACGCGCTCAGGCGTGCAGTCAGTTGGTCCAGGGCAAAGCCGTCCCGGTTGATGACTTTGGCGACCATGGCTTCCAGTGCCACTTGCCGCTCAAGGTCGTCATCAGCGCGTTCGGTCAGCGGTTCGAGGCTCACCACCAGTGGCAATGCGGCGTGTGTCAGGTCGTACTGGATGAGGCCGGTAAAGGCCTCGAAGAAACGCTCGAGAAAACCGCGCTCAATGTTTTTACGCTTGAGGCGCAAGTCGCGCATGGCTTCAAAGAAGGTGTTCTGATCGACATTGTTGTGTGCCCGATCGGCCATTTCGAACAAGGTGTCGTCAGCGTTATCGAATAACACCTGCAGTCCATGCCGCAGCTGTTGCGCAGCCTTGTCGCGAACCTGAAGCAGAATCACCGGCAGGCGGGCAAGCGGCGACGGACTCTCCTGATCGGTAGCGACCTTGTGCAAAGGCACTACATTCCCGCCTTTGTGCATCCAAGCCTCCTGCAAAGGGACGATTCCTCGGTTCGATGTGACGCGGCAAACGCTCACAGCCGGCTCACAACGCAATCGTGATGCACTGAGCTGCAGTTCAACTATCGGGAAGCCAAAGAGACGTCAAAGCTATGACGTCAAACACAAGGCGGATTATCTTGCAAAAGACCTCCACAGTGCCAGCAGACTCTGCACCAGTCCTTGAAATAGATCTGAATCGCAAGCCCCCAGACAAGACCGCACAATGCTGGAAAATCGACCAAATGCAGGTTGCAGAGCCCGCTGAATGCAGTGGGTGCCTTGGGTTCGCTTGCACCATGGCCCTATAATCGGGCCACTTTGTTTGTGGAGCCCGCTATGCCGAATCTACGCCTCGCCGATTTGACCGCCGAAATCGAAGCCAACGTGCGCCGTGCGTTGCTTGAAGATGTCGGCAGCGGCGACATCACCGCTCAACTGATCCCGGCCGAGCGCCTGGCCAAAGCCACGATCATTACCCGTGATGCGGCTGTCATCAGCGGTACTGCCTGGGTCGACACCGTGTTTCGGCAACTGGACCCGCGCGTTGCGGTGCACTGGCAAGTGCGCGACGGTGAACGCGTGAGCCCCAATCAGGCGTTGTTTCACCTCGAAGGCCCGGCCCGCTCGCTGCTGACCGGCGAACGTAGTGCATTGAACTTCCTGCAACTGCTTTCCGGTGTCGCCACTCGCGCGCAATACCTGGCCGACTTCGTTGCCGATACTCAGGTGAAACTGCTGGATACCCGCAAAACCCTGCCTGGGCTGCGATTGGCGCAAAAGTACGCCGTGACCTGCGGCAGCTGTCACAACCACCGCATCGGCCTTTACGACGCCTTCCTGATCAAGGAAAACCATATCGCGGCCTGTGGCGGCATCCCTCAAGCTATCGCCGCCGCGCACAAGATCGCCCCGGGCAAACCGGTTGAAGTGGAAGTGGAGAATCTGGCGGAGCTCAAGGAGGCCCTGACGGCTGGCGCCGACATCATCATGCTCGATGAGCTGAGCCTGGACGACATGCGCGAAGCCGTGCGGCTGAATGCTGGCAAGGCGAAACTCGAGGCCAGCGGTGGCGTAAACGAAAGCACCTTGCGGCCAATTGCCGAAACGGGCGTGGATTACATCTCGATTGGTGCGATGACCAAGGATGTGAAGGCCGTGGACCTGTCGATGCGTTTGAGCCTCTGACAAAAAGAAACGCCAGCCTCATTGAGGCTGGCGTTGCTTTCAAACCACCAGATTGTTCATCTCGCAGTATTCTTCCCAGTCGACGCCCAGCACCTCGGCTGCTTCCTTGTGCAATGCAAGGCGTGTCGCTTCGTACTCTTCTGGCGTTGAGGTGTACTTGAGCGTCAGCTCCCAGGGCTGCAAGCCCTGCGCTTCTGCTTCATCCTCGAACGCCCACTGAATCTGGTCTTTCTGATCGTCAGCGCTCAGGTTCTTGATCTCTTCCATCAATTCTGGCGCATCAAGCATGTACTTCTTGAGGGCTTCTTCGTGTCGTTGTTCTTGAGTCATTTCATTCACGGTCATGGCGTTCTCGCTGATCATGGGAATGGAAGATGGATCTGGATCATCAAGGATCTCTCTGACGCGGAGTAACCGGTGCAAGCCCGGTGTGTCCGGCCTTCAGAACCATTCGGGATCATCTGAAAACTGCTGGGCGATGCTCATGCAGGCACTGAATATAGGACGTTTGGCCCGCAAATTACACGGCTCTTTACATCTCCCCCACAAAAAGCTTCATGCAGGGTGCGTCGGGAACATAAATTCAAATCCCGAGTCATAGCGATGTGCCATATCGGCACTTCACAAGGAACCCCAGTGATGCGCAGTTTTTTGAAGCTCTCGCCTATTCTGTCCGCCACCGCAATGACTACCCTGCTGGGCGTCCTGACTCTGCCGGGCACCGCCATAGCCGGCATTGAGCTGGGCAGCAGCAATGCGTCCTACGGCGACAAACTCTCGGTCATCCACAATGAATATGGCAAAGACGTCCTGGTCAAAAGCGATCTCAGCGTCGACGAACTGAAAAAGATGCGGGAAACCATCAGCGACCAGACGCGCCAGATCGAAGAACTCAAGCGCAGCAGCGGTTCCAGCTCAAGCTCCAGCAACAAGGAAATCGACGACCTCAAGAGCAAGGTCAAAGAGCAGGAACGTGATCTGGATAAACTCGGCCGCCAGGTGGAAGACCTCAAGCGCAACAGCGGTTCCAGTTCCAGCTCGAACAGCAGCGAAATCTCGAACCTGAAACGAAGCATCAGCGATCAGGATCGTGCGATGGATCAGCTCAAACGTACCGTCGAGGAATTGAGCCGCAAGGTGAAGTAAGGGGAAATATGGTGCCCGAGACAGGAATCGAACCTGCGACCTTCGCGTTACGAGTGCGCTGCTCTACCGGCTGAGCTACACGGGCGGTGGGCTAAACCTAGCACTGACTTTGAGGTCAGGCAACTTGGCCGACCTCTCAATTTGCTTCAGGCGACAAGATCGCAGCCTTCGGCAGCTCTTATGGAACAAAAAATAACTTATTGATTTATATATTATTTTTAAGGGCTGGCTTGCCAGCCCTGGCCCATGTTCCTTACGCGACAGCGCGGCCTCGAAAAGGGGGCGGCCCCTCTTATGGAACAAAAAATAACTTATTGATTTATATATTATTT
>CAYNGZ010000378.1:0-4933 GCA_964396695.1 uncultured Pseudomonas sp. | reverse complement strand
CGTTCCAGAAACCGGTGCGGTACTTGACGTCGACGCCGTAGGCGCTGGTGTCCTGGGAAATCACCAGCAGCTCTTTGACGCCGGATTTGACCAGACGCTGGGCTTCGTCGAGCACGTCGCCCACCGGGCGGCTGACCAGTTTGCCGCGCATCGACGGGATGATGCAGAAGCTGCAGCTGTGGTTGCAGCCTTCGGAAATCTTCAGGTAGGCGTAGTGGCGCGGCGTCAGCTTGATGCCTTGCGGTGGCACCAGGTCGATCAGCGGGTTGTGATCCTGTTTGGGCGGCACGACTTCGTGCACGGCGTTGACCACTTGCTCGTACTGCTGCGGCCCGGTGACGGCCAGCACGCTTGGGTGCACGTCGCGGATGTTGCCTTCTTCGACGCCCATGCAGCCGGTGACGATGACCTTGCCGTTTTCCTTGATGGCTTCACCGATGACTTCCAGGGATTCGGCCTTGGCCGAGTCGATGAAGCCGCACGTGTTGACCACCACGACATCGGCGTCCTGATAGGTGGACACGACGTCATAGCCTTCCATGCGCAGTTGGGTAAGGATGCGCTCGGAGTCGACCAGTGCTTTCGGGCAACCCAGGGATACGAAGCCAACTTTAGGGTTGGCCGGCGTTGTGGTGGACATGTCTAACCTCGGTGTTTTGTCACGCCTCCAGCCGACAACGGCAAGGCGACAGACGGGCGCTTGACGCGCCTCTGATCAAAAAGTGCGCAATTCTAGCGATGGGCGACGCACTTGACCAGCTTTATGCAGGGAAATACGACGAGTGCTGCGCTATGCTTCGCGCCGTTACACCCAGGCGTATTTTTTCAGTCAATAATTCGTCTGTATCAATAAGTAAAACAGCGCATGCTGCACAGCAGTCTGCGCAGGTTGACAAAGCGCAGGCGCTTGTTCGGCGTCGTGCTTTTTACATGAAGCCCCGGTCTTGGTGGCAGGAGTGGTTGATGGGTCAGGCAAGTAGTCAGGCAGTAGGCTCAGCGCATTCCGGGGCAGCAAAGCCCTTGGGAATGCTGGTGGCGGCGGTCGGGGTGGTTTATGGCGATATCGGTACCAGCCCGCTCTATACCCTTAAAGAGGTGTTTACCGGCGGCTATGGGGTGCAAGCCAACCATGACGGGGTACTCGGGATACTGGCGCTGATTTTCTGGTCGCTGATCTGGGTTGTCTCGATCAAGTACGTGTTGTTCATTCTGCGGGCCGACAACCAGGGCGAAGGCGGGATCATGGCCTTGACCGCGCTGGCGCGGCGAGCGTCGGCATCGTATCCGCGATTGCAGTCGGTGCTGGTGATTCTCGGTCTGATCGGCGCTGCGTTGTTCTACGGCGACAGCATGATCACTCCGGCGATTTCCGTATTGTCGGCGGTGGAAGGCCTGGAACTGGCGTTTGACGGCCTCGAGCGCTGGGTCGTGCCGTTGTCGCTGATCGTGCTGGTGGGGTTGTTCCTGATCCAGAAGCACGGCACCGACCGCATCGGCAAGTTGTTCGGTCCGGTGATGGTGTCGTGGTTCGTGGTGCTGGGTGTATTGGGTGCACTGGGTATCTCCCGGCATCCGGAAGTGCTGCAAGCGCTGAACCCGGCCTGGGGCGTACGCTTCTTCGAGGTTCACCCTGGCATAGGCATCGCGATTCTCGGCGCTGTGGTGCTGGCGCTGACCGGTGCTGAAGCACTGTACGCTGACATGGGCCACTTCGGTCGCAAACCGATTGCCCGTGCCTGGTTCGGCCTGGTGCTGCCGGCACTGGTGCTCAACTACTTCGGCCAAGGCGCCTTGCTGCTGGAAAACCCGGAAGCGGCGCGTAACCCGTTCTACCTGTTGGCGCCGGGTTGGGCGTTGATTCCATTGGTCGTGCTGTCGACGCTGGCGACGGTGATCGCCTCTCAGGCAGTGATTTCCGGCGCGTTCTCCCTGACCCGTCAGGCGATTCAACTCGGTTACATTCCACGCATGTACATTCAGCACACTTCAAGCGCCGAGCAGGGCCAGATCTACATTGGTGCGGTGAACTGGACACTGATGGTCGGCGTTATTTTGCTGGTGATCGGTTTCGGCTCCTCCAACGCTCTGGCCTCGGCTTACGGTGTGGCAGTGACCGGGACCATGCTGATCACCAGTATTCTGGTGGCCGCGGTGATGCTGTTGCTGTGGAAGTGGTCACCTGTCCTGACGGTGCCGATCCTGGTCGGCTTCCTGCTGGTGGACGGGCTGTACTTCGCTGCCAACGTGCCCAAGATCGTGCAGGGCGGCGCCTTCCCGGTATTGGCGGGGATTGTGCTGTTTGTCCTGATGACCACCTGGAAGCGCGGTAAGGAACTGCTGGTGGACCGACTGGATGAAGGCGGGCTGCCGCTGCCGATTTTCATCAGCAGTATTCGCGTGCAGCCACCTCATCGTGTGCGCGGCACGGCGGTGTTCCTCACGGCGCGGCCGGATGCGGTTCCCCATGCGTTGTTGCACAACTTGCTGCACAACCAGGTACTGCATGAGCAGGTCGTGTTGCTGACGGTGGTTTACGAGGACATTCCGCGGGTGCCGACGCAGCGGCGGTTCGAGGTCGACTCCTATGGTGAGGGCTTCTACCGGGTGATCCTGCACTTCGGCTTCACGGACGAACCGGATGTGCCGCAAGCGCTGAGGCTGTGTCATCTCGATGAGCTGGACTTCAGCCCGATGCGCACGACGTATTTCCTCAGCCGTGAGACGGTCATCACCTCCAAGCTCGTCGGCATGGCCCGCTGGCGCGAGGTGTTGTTCGCCTTCATGCTGAAGAACGCCAACGGCAACCTGCGGTTCTTCAAATTGCCGGTGAACCGGGTGATTGAGTTGGGTACACAGGTAGAGATGTAGGTCTGTCTAGTCCTGAAACAGGTGTAAACCTTATTCAGGACGAGACAGTCCGATCAAAAAAGCCCCCCGTTGCCAGTTTGGTAACGGGGGCTTTTTCGTCTCTGTGCCTTTAGGGGGCGATAGAGTGCGTACTCCAGAAACGAAAAAACCGGCTAGCGCCGGCTTTTTCCCCCTCCAACCAGATGGTCAAGCCACGCCGGTCATGAGGGTTAGTTGTTGAGCGAAGTATTGCGCAGTGGAGGTCGTAAGGCAAGGGAACATAAAGGGGGGCAAGGTGCTTTAGCATTAACAAGCTTAAGTGCACTTTCTGCTCCGTTGCTCCCCAACCCCCTTGATTGCGAACATGGCAGTTTTCGATTGCAAGCCGCTACAGCTACGGTAGGTCAGAAAACCTTGGCGTACGATTTTTTCCGAATTCTTCATGCTCCCCCTTTAGTTGCTTTCAGGCCGCGGGTCTTCGGGTTTGGTCTTTGTCCGGGCGGGTCGCGGGGTCAGGACCTTTACCACGTCATCAATCACTGCCTTACTCATTGCCGTCAGATAATGCGCAGCCCAGGCGTGGCGGTCGGTGTCTTTTGCGAAGGCGGCATCCTGAGCAAATGATCTGGCGAGGAACAGCAGATCGGAGGCCTGTGCCAATGCTTCGACAATGGGGACGCCGGCGCGGACGTTGAATAACGCCTGATCGGAGCAGTAGATGAGTGGCGTGAAGCCGATGGTTGTTAGTTCTGAGGTCGCGGACGTATCTGTTTTAGTCATGGTGTTACTCCTGGGTTCAAGGAGCCGCCACATTCGTTTCCAAGCGAATGGGTGACGGCTGTACGCAGGTTGGAAAACCGGGAACCTAGGAACCGGCACGCCCGAAGGCGTCCCACGCACAGCCGCCATAACACAGGATTGCAGTCGTAAAAACTCTGCAGTCCTGATGGGGTGCTGTTGCGCTACGGTTCGACGGGTTTCCAAGCCCGATCGCTGAATGGTCAGCGACGTCCGGAGAGTATCCCGTCGAAGAAAAGCGCAACAAGGCATCAAAGTGCCCAAGCGCACGATTCGGAGTTTGCCTACAAGGTCTGCGAGCGTCATCCGATATTGCGACACCTTAAGTAAACAAAACTAAACGCGCACACTTTTTTGCGCACGCTTGGCTTTGGGTGCGGCGGCGCGCTGGGCCTTGATGCGCTCCAGCCGCACGCTGGCGGGTTTGTCGGTCGGGTTTTTCCACCAGTGGTGGGTCGGGGGCGTTTCCGCGGTCGCTTCGCCGGCCTTGTGAACGATCGGGACGGTGCACGTGCTGGCGTATTCCACGATCTCACCCGAAACGATGTAGATGAGGGCCGGCCGATCGCCATGGCTGTGCCATGGCACGACGCCGCCGGGCTGGATCACGAGACGCCGCAGCCGGAACAGGCGGTCATTCAGGCCGATCGGCGGCTTCGTGATATCGTTCGTCGCGATCACGTCGTCGGTAACGCCTTGCGCGGGATGCGCCGCCATCGGCTGACCCTTGCCGTCAGCGACTGTCTTATCCGCTGGGCACGACCCCGCGAACGCGGCGCCGGCGGCCACGGTGCTGAGCAGCGCGGCGGTTGCGAGCAGTCGGCGCGCGGAGCGGAATGTCTGAGCGAACTGAATCATTTTGTCCTCCTGCAGTGGCCGGCCGGAGCGCCGCGGCTGGGATCGTCATGACAGGAGCCGGGGGACCGATAAAATACCGATATGCTCTCGAATGGATGCATCGCGGTTATCACGCGTCGAGAGGAGGACGGTCACGCGAGCATAGAGCGCGGTCATCAAATCGATCAATCCGCGGCATTGGCGCCTCGCGCCCTGGCCGAACACAATGATCGCGTTCTGGGTCACCAGCGTCAGGGAAGGATAACACCGTGATACACGTGATCGCTCTTCGCCCGACGACGGGACGCGCGCGCGAGCGCCAGGGCCGAAAGCCGTGGCGACAGGCAACGCACCAGGTATCGAATTGATGCGCGAAAGGTATCGCCGAACCGATTGTTCAAGGATCGGGTTTCCGTTAGGTTCATCGGGACGGGACCCAACATGGAACTCA
>CAYNGZ010000377.1:0-4979 GCA_964396695.1 uncultured Pseudomonas sp. | reverse complement strand
TCGAGGTGTGCCCGCGTCTGGTGGCTGAGGTGATCAGCGCCTGGACCGGCGTGCCATTGGCGCAACTGGCCCGTGAACACAACGCCAAGGTCGCGAGTTTCGCCACCGACCTGCGCACCCGTATTCGCGGGCAGGAACAAGCCGTTCACGCGCTGGACCGTTCGATGCGTGCCACCGCCGCCGGCCTGAACAAACCCGATGCCCCGGTGGGCGTATTCCTGCTGGTGGGCCCGAGCGGTGTCGGTAAAACCGAAACTGCACTGGCGCTGGCTGACTTGCTGTACGGCGGTGATCGTTTCATCACCACCATCAACATGTCCGAGTTCCAGGAGAAACACACCGTTTCGCGCCTGATCGGTGCACCGCCGGGCTACGTCGGTTACGGCGAAGGCGGCATGCTCACCGAAGCCGTGCGGCAGAAGCCGTACTCGGTGGTGCTGCTCGACGAAGTCGAAAAGGCCGACCCGGACGTGCTCAACCTGTTCTACCAGATCTTCGACAAAGGCGTGGCCAACGATGGGGAAGGGCGTGAAATCGACTTCCGCAACACGCTGATCCTGATGACCTCGAACCTGGGCAGCGACCGCATCAGCGAACGGTGTGAAAACGGTGCGCGGCCAACTGCTGAAGTCCTCGAAGAAACCATTCGTCCGGTGCTCAGCAAACACTTCAAACCGGCCTTGCTGGCGCGTATGCGCGTGGTGCCGTACTACCCGGTCGGCGGTCCGGTGCTGCGCGAGCTGATCGAAATCAAACTGGGTCGTCTGGGCGAACGCCTGAACCGCCGTCAGCTGGATTTCACTTACTGCCAGAACCTCGTCGATCACCTGGCCGAGCGCTGCACCCAAAGCGACAGCGGCGCGCGGCTGATCGACCACTTGCTCGACCTGCATGTGCTGCCGCTGGTGGCGGATCGTCTGCTCGACGCGATGGCTACAGGCCAGAGCCTCAAGCGCGTTCACGCAACGCTCGATGGCGACTCTGGCGTGACCTGCGAGTTCGCCTGAGGTGGCTGTGATGTTCACTCGAGTGCCGCAACCGCTGGTCTATGCCGAAGCCCTGCTGGCGAAGTTCGCCAGCTTGTCGCGCGCGGCTGATGGCGCGGCGCTGCTGGGTGATTTTGTGCGGGCGGTGGCAGAACTCAGCGGCTGCGAGTTGAGTCAGCTGTACCTGCTTGATGCGACTCACACCAGCCTTGGGCTGAACGCCGAGTGTTTGCAGGGCATCCTGCAACCACGGGAAAGCGCGAGCCTGCCAGCCGACTACAACGGCGAGCAACTGCTGCAGTTTTCCCTGTGCCAGAACCGTGTGCTCAGCCTCACGGGGCTCAGTGGCAGCCTGCACGAAACCAGTTTCCTGCCGGCTCAGGCCGTGCCGTGGCAATCACTGCTGTGCGTGCCGCTGCTCAACCCGCAAAAAGCCGTGGTCGGTCTGCTGCTGTGCGCCAGTCGCGAGCAGGTCGAGTTACAGGGTTTCGCCGAATCGCTCGGGCAACTGGGCTCGTTCGTGCTCGGGCAATTGCACCTGCTGCAACGCCTGCGCCGACCGGTGGGCGATGTGTCGCCGCTGCCCAACAGCGTGCCGAGCGCCAGCGGTTATGGACTGATCGGCAAAAGCGCGGCGATGCGCCAGACTTACCAGTTGATCAGCAAGGTGTTGCACAGTCCGTACACCGTTTTGTTACGCGGTGAGACCGGCACCGGCAAGGAAGTGGTGGCGCGGGCCATTCACGATTGCGGGCCGCGGCGTTCCCAGGCGTTCATCGTGCAGAACTGCGCGGCGTTCCCCGAAAACCTGCTGGAAAGCGAGTTGTTCGGCTACCGCAAAGGCGCCTTCACCGGCGCCGACCGTGACCGCGCCGGGCTGTTCGATGCGGCCAACGGCGGGACCTTGTTGCTGGACGAAATCGGCGACATGCCGTTGTCCCTGCAAGCCAAGCTGTTGCGGGTATTGCAGGAGGGCGAGATCCGTCCGCTGGGCTCCAACGACACCCACAAAATCGACGTGCGCATTATTGCCGCGACCCACCGGGACCTGGCGGTGCTGGTCAGCGAAGGCAAATTCCGCGAAGACCTGTACTACCGCCTGGCGCAATTTCCGATTGAGCTTCCGGCCTTGCGTCAGCGCGAAGGCGACATCCTCGACCTGGCCCGACACTTTGCCGACAAGGCCTGCGCCTTCCTGCAACGCGATGCGGTGCATTGGTCCGATGCGGCGCTCGATCACCTGTCGAACTACGCCTTTCCCGGCAACGTCCGTGAGCTCAAAGGTCTGGTCGAACGCGCCGTGCTGCTTTGCGAGGGCGGTGAGTTGCTGGCCGAGCATTTCTCGCTGCGCATCGACGTCGTCCCCGAGGAAAGCAGCCTGAACCTGCGCGAACGTCTGGAGCAGGTCGAGCGCAGCCTGTTGCTCGATTGTTTGCGCAAAAACGACGGCAACCAGACCCTCGCGGCCCGCGAACTCGGCTTGCCACGGCGCACGCTGCTGTACCGCCTCGGGCGCCTGAACATCAACTTAGGCGACTTTGATGGATAGGCCCGTGACGCGTCATCTCACCCCTTTTGCTTCTGTCAGCGCCGCCCTCATGGGTCGGCGCTTTGTGCATTGTTTAGCCATGGAGACCCTCTGATGCCTGTTCGTCACTGGCAAGCCGTCCTGCTGACCCTCGTCGTTCTATGCGGCCTTGGGGGCTGTAGCGGCAATTACAAATTCAACGACAACACCTATCGCCCTCTGGGTGATCCGCAGGCGGTCAATCGCGGCAAGTGACCGCAAGGAGCGACATCATGGAACTGGTTTTCGAAATGCTGAACACCAAGCAGTTCGTGCCCACGGATTTGTGCCAAAAGACCTTCAAGCAGGCTGGCGGCGTGATCGGGCGGGGCGAGGATTGCGACTGGATCATTCCGGACCGCAAGCGTCACCTGTCCAACCATCACGCGCTGATCAGCTACCGCGACGGCACGTTTTTCCTGACCGATACCAGCAGCAACGGTATCCAGGCCAGCGAAAGCGGCGCGCGGTTGCGCAAGGGTGAAGCACAGCGCATCGAACACGGCAGCGTCTACGTGCTGGGGGATTTCGAAATCCGTGCGCGACTGGTGCGCGATCCGGCGACTTTCGATGCCGAAGTCGGGCGCCCGCAAGCGGCCGGCAGCATCATTCCAGACGATGCGTTCCTGGACCTCGATCCGCTCAACGCGCTCGACCAGCAGGAACGGGTCTACTCGGAAATCGACGAGCTGAGCGCCCTTAACGCGCCGCGCCAGGAGCCGCGTCAGCGTGCCGACTATGCGCGCATCGACATGGAAAGCCTGCTGGTGCCGGAGCTGGTAGCCGCGCCTGCCGCGCCGGAACCGGCGCCCGCGCCCAAGGCTGTCGAGCGTCAAAGCGAAGGCTTCTGGGAGCATTTCGGGGATGCGCTGGGCGTCGACCTCAAAGGCCTCGATCACGACAGCCGCGAAGCCCTGGCGATCCACGCCGCGCGTTTGCTCAAGCAAAGCATCGGCGGTTTGCAGCAGAGCCTGCGCACCCGTTCGGAGCTGAAAAACGAACTGCGTCTGGCGCAGACCACGGTTCAAGGCACCGGCAAAAACCCGCTGAAATTTGCCGTCGATGCCAGCGAAGCACTGGGCATTCTGTTGCAGGGCGACAAACCCGGCCAGTTGCCGGCCGGGCAGGCGATCTCGCGGGCTTTCCGTGATTTGCAGGCACACCAGGTGGCCTTGCTCACTGCCAGCCGCGCCGCGGTACGCGGCACCCTAGAACACTTCTCGCCACAGCAGCTGACCTTGCGTTTCGAGCGCGACGGCAACAAGCCGCTGCTCGCCACCTCGGGCAGCCACTGGAGAGCCTATGGCCGTTATCACCAGGCGCTGCGTCAGGACGATGACTGGAGCGAACGCCTGCTGGCGCGGGACTTCGCCCAGGCCTACGAAGAACAGATCCGTCTGATTTCCACCCTTCACACCGAACTCCAAGGATGATGCGCATGTCTCGCTGCAAGGCCGTAATACTCAACATGCTGACAGCGTTCACCGCCCTGGTGCTGCTGGCCGGCTGCTCGTCGATTTCGCCATATTCCACCGTCACCAAGCTCAACCTCAAGCTGACCGCCAGCGATCAGGTCAACCCGGACCTCAATGGCCGACCATCGCCGATTGTCGTGCGGCTGATCGAGCTCAAACACCCGGTGGCCTTTGAAAACGCTGACTTCTTCAGCCTGTACGAGCGCGCCAAGGAAACCCTGTCGCCGGACCTGGTGGCCAGCGAAGAGCTGGAGCTGCGTCCGGGCGAAACCGCCGAGTTCAAGCTCAGCGTCGAAAGCGGCAGCCGCTACGTCGGCGTGCTCGCGGCGTATCGCGACCTGCGCGAAGCCCAATGGCGCTACGTGATTCAAGTCAAGCCCGCCGATCTGACCGTAGCCGAGCTGACCCTCGATCAGACCGGTGTCCATAACAAAAACGAAGCGCTCGCCAAGGCGGTTGACTGAACATGAACGTGCATAAAGTCATTTGGCAGGAAGGCATGCTGCTGCGTCCGCAGCACTTCCAGCACAACGATCGTTACTACGACAACCAGATGAAAACCCGTACCCAGTTGCTGGGCAGTTACACCTGGGGTTTTCTGGGGCTCGAGATCGATTTGCAGTTCCTCAACATGGGCAAACTGGTGATCAGCCAGGCCTCGGGAATTCTCCCGGACGGCAGCCTGTTCGAACTCGGCGGCAGCACCGAGCCGCTGGCCCTGGACGTCCCGCCGAATACCGGCAACACGCCGATTTACCTGGCCTTGCCGCTGGTGACCGGTAACCACATCGAGTCCCGTCGCCCGGAGCAATCCGACGTGCTGGCGCGTTACACCGCGTACGAAGCGGAAGTCGCCGACTCCAACGCCGGCGACGACTCCAGCCGCCAGGTCAGCTTCCCGCGCCCGGACTTCCCCTTTTTGCTCGGCCAGACACAGAACGACCAGGCCTA
>CAYNGZ010000376.1:0-4987 GCA_964396695.1 uncultured Pseudomonas sp. | reverse complement strand
CAATACGCCTTGCAAGGAGTCGAGCACCGCTTGCGGATCCTTGCTTGGAAAGCTGCCACTGATCCGTCGTGCGGCCAGGTCATCGTTGAGCACGATGATCCGTCCCGGGTAATGCCGACCGAGATCTTTCACCACATCGACCAGCGGCGACTTGTAGTAATTGAGCCAGCCCTGACGCCAGGCCAGTTGTGCTTCGCTGTCGACGGCGTGGAGTCTGGCCGCGGTTCCGGCGCCATAAACCACTTGCTGGCCGGCCGTCAGCACCTGCTGCTCGGCGCCCTTCCCTGGTGTCACACCGACCCGTCCCGACAACACCGTCACCTGCGCTCCCGCCGATTGCAATCGCACTTCGAACTGTGTGCCGAGCACCCGCGCCTCGCCTCTTTCGGCGTCGACCACAAAGGGCTCGCCGGTATGGGTCACGCTGAAAAAAGCGGCGCCGCGACGCACCTGAACGCGCCGTTCTCCGTGGCTGAAATCCACGGCAATGGCGCTGTCGGCATCGAGGGTGACTTGGGATTGGTCCGCCAGGGTCACACTGCGCACTTCGCCCGGCGCCGAGACATAGTCGGCGCCGAAATCATCGAACCAGCGCGATGGCTGCCAACCGGCGCCCATCGAGACCATCAGCAGCAAGCAGGCAGCCATGGCCAAACCGCCAGACCAGCGCCATACGCCGGAACGAGGGGAGCGGTTCATCGCATAGAGGTAGCCCTGCAAGGCAAAGGCCTCTTCCTCGGCCAGGGTACGGGCGGGGACTTCGCTCAATTCCCAGATCACCTGTGCCCGGGAATACGCTTCGGCATGCGCCGGATCGGCCTGCAACCAACGGCTGAAGGTGGCTTGATCGCCGCTGCTGGGCTGATCGTGCAACAGGCTCAGCCACTCCAGCGCGGTCTGTTCCTGAGCGGGCGTCGGGGTGACGCGGGCGGTGTGATTCACGGTGCTTTCCCTGGCGTGCGCAATGTGGGGTCCCTCAGACTGGCCTTGCAGGCTTCGAGGGCGCGCATCATATGTTTTTCCACGGCGCTTTGTGAAAGCCCCATGGCCTTGGCGATTTCGGCGTACTTGCGTCCGTGAATACGGTTGAGCAAAAAAATCTGCCGGGTCCGTTCGGGCAAACCGCGCAACGCCGCCTCGACATGGCGCAGGTCATTGCCGGCTTCCAGCGCTGCTTGTGGCTCGACACCGAGGTTGTGTTGTTGCTCCGGCAGCCAGCCTTCATTGAGTCGCACCCGCGCGCCTTCGCTGCGCAGATGATCGATAGCGATGTTGCCGGCGCAGCGCAGCAAGTAAGTGCCGAGCTCTTCGACGTGCACCAGCGGCCGGCGCCAGAAACGTAAAAACAGGTCCTGCACCAGGTCGGCAGCCGTCGCCCGGCAGCCCACGCGCCGACTGACCAACGCCTCCATTTGCGGACGCTGGGACAAAAACACCTGCAAAAAATACGCGCGACTGCCCGGGCTGTCGGTGCCGTCAACGTTCTGGGATTCAGGGGGCGTGGTGGTCATCAAGGGTCGACTCAACTGGGTCCGTGCCCTGCACTGGGTCAACGTGCGTCAATATTAATGATAAATATTCTCATACGCAAAAACCCTGATGAGCGCGCGCGACTCAGTCGGGCGCATCGACTTGAAATACCGAGTCGAACTCGGGACTCAAAAACAACAGATATCGGCTCCCTCTACCCTCGGGAGAGTGCTGGGGTGAGGGCTGGATCTCAAGCCATCCAAAAATCCCGCCAACGCCACAAACCAAAACGGGCCTGCATCTGCAGGCCCGTTTTCATTGGGGTGGGAAAGGTGTTTCAGGCATCAGCTATTGAGCGCAGCCTGCTGGTTTTCGAGAAATTCCTCTTCAAGCAGCGCATCGGCATGGGCCCCTGAACGGATCTGTGTCACGGTGGCGCGTTTACCGCGCAATTTGCCGAACAGGTGTTCCAGCGCGTGTTCAAGCTTGGCGGCCGCCCCGTCGATGGCCAGTTCCAGTGTGGCGGCTTTATGAGTAACGGAAACCGGTTGATGGCCTTTTGGCCGCGCTTCAAGCTGGCAGCGCATGTCGTGTGGACCGGGTTTATCGCCGTTCTCGTCCCGCAAGTGGACTTCGACCCGTGTCAGGTCTTCTTCGTAACGTTCGAGCGTGCTCTCAATGGTAGTACGTACCCACTCCTCCAGTCGGATGCTGCTTTGAATATGGTTATCGCTGTTGACTTGGATTTGCATAGTTCATCCCTTATTTCAGCTAGCTCGCGAGAGGTCCGGTGCCGTCTTTGAAACCCGGGTGACCGTGACCTCTTGGTTACAGAGTTGGGCAGACGGAGAAACAATTCAACCCCTAAAAAAAGATAAATATTCATACGCAAAAAAAGTCGGACAACGGACAAAGGCGCTGTTAATGTCGGGAGTCGACTCGCCCTGCAACGCTGCAATAATTCCTCACAATTACCCCTCCCCCAACGGGTGCAACCCGCGAAAAATCTCCGCCTCTTCCACCAGCCAGTCATGCACCGCACGCACACCGGGATGGCTCAGCGCACCCGGCGAATACAGCAACACATAGCGTTTGTAGTTGGGTACCGCGACGCCAAACGGCACGATCAGCGTTCCACGCTCCAGTTCATCGTTGAGCAAGGTCCGCCGAGCGATCGCCACGCCCATTCCGGCGATCGCTGCTTCAATGGTCAGGTGGTTGCGGTTGAAGGTATGCCCACGTCGCACGTCCGCGCCGTCGAAGCCGATGGCGTTCAGGTAAAACTCCCACTCCGCGTATTCATAACTGCCGCGCCAGGCGGTGATGTCATGCAACAACGGAAAATGCACCAGATCCGCCGGCCCGTGCAGCGGTGGTCGGCCACGCAGCAGGCTCGGCGCGCAGACCGGAAAAATCTGCTCATCGAGCAAGGCTGTGGATAACAACCCCGGGTAGCTTCCGTCGTTCAGGTCGATGGCCAGGTCGAAGTCACCTTCGTGCAGTGCCACGCTGCTGTCCTCCGCCACCAAGCGCAACTGGATATCCGGGAAACGCTGCTGCAAGCGCGGCAGGCGCGGGGTCAGCCATTTGCCGAGAAACGAAGGAATCGAGCGCAAGCGCAGGATGCCGCTGATCATTCCGGCGTCCAGTCGGCGCAATTCCGCGTCGATGCTGCCATAGGCTTCGTTGACGGTAATCGCCAGGCGCTGACCTTCAGCACTCAACTCCACCCCCCGCGCGCGGCGGTGAAACAGGCGAAACCCCAGGCGCTCTTCCAACTGGCGGATCTGCTGGCTCACGGCGCCGGGCGTGATATGCAGTTCTTCGGCACAGCGGGTGAATGACAAGTGGCGTGCCGCACAGGAAAACACATGCAGCCAGACATAAGTCTGGGCATGAAATTGACGACTCATCGTTTAGCCCTACTAAAGCCTGTCTTAGGAAGTTTCGTTGGTCAGGACTGACCGAGATAGGCAGTATCGCCGACATTGCGCTTGTCCTACAAAAAATGGCAGCGATTCCTACTCCATTGCTTGTAAGGCTTTAGCATGGCTATCAGTGTTTTCGACCTCTTCAAAGTTGGTATCGGTCCGTCCAGCTCCCACACCGTCGGCCCGATGCGCGCCGCCGCAACCTTCGCCCAAGCGCTGTTTGACCAGGGATTGCTCGGGCAAGTCTTGCGTGTCGAAGTCCGTCTCTACGGCTCGCTTTCCGCCACCGGCGTCGGCCACGCCACCGATCGCGCCTGTGTCATGGGCCTGATGGGCGAATGGCCCGACAGCATCGACCCGACCAGCATCGGTCCGCGTATCCAGCAGTTGCGTGACACCGGCAAACTGCTGCTGGCCGGTCGCCAGAACATTGCCTTCGATTGGCATCGCGACGTACTGCTGCTCGACGAAAGCCTGCCCTACCACCCGAACGCCATGTCGCTGACCGCGTTTGGTGAAAACGGCCTGTTGTGGGAACAAACCTACTACTCGGTGGGCGGCGGTTTCATCGTTGACGCAGCCGAAGCCGAGGCAGGCGTGTCAGCTGCCAGCGACGTGGTGTTGCCGTACGAGTTTTCCAGCGCCGTGGAATTGCTGTCGTTGTGCAACCAGCACGGCCTGCGTGTTTCCGAGCTGATGATGGCCAACGAACGGGCCTGGCGCAGCGATACGGAAATCCGCCAGGGCTTGTTGCATATCTGGTCGGTGATGCGCGAATGCGTCGAGCACGGCTTGCGTCACGAAGGGGTACTGCCGGGCGGGCTGGATGTGCCGCGCCGCGCCGCGAAACTGCACCGCAGCCTGCTGGAAATCGGCAAACCGAACGTCATCAGTTCAACCCTCTCGGCGATGGAATGGGTGAACGTGTTCGCCCTGGCGGTCAACGAAGAAAACGCCGCGGGCGGACGCATGGTCACCGCGCCGACCAATGGCGCGGCGGGCATCATCCCGGCGGTGCTGCATTACTACATGAAGTTCAACGTCGACGCGTCTGACGACGATGTCGTGGACTTCTTCCTCGCCGCCGCCTCAGTGGGCATCCTCTGCAAGAAAAACGCCTCGATCTCCGGCGCCGAAGTCGGCTGCCAGGGCGAGGTGGGCTCCGCCTGCGCCATGGCCGCTGCCGGCCTCGCCGATGTATTGGGCGCGACACCCGAGCAACTGGAAAACGCCGCCGAAATCGGCCTGGAACACAACCTGGGCCTGACCTGCGACCCGGTCGGCGGGCTGGTTCAGGTGCCATGCATCGAGCGCAACGCGATTGCCGCCGTGAAGGCGATCAACGCCACGCAAATGGCCCTGCGCGGCGACGGCAAACATTTCATTTCCCTGGACCGGGTGATCCGCACCATGCGCGATACCGGCGCCGATATGCACGACAAATACAAAGAAACTTCACGGGGCGGCCTGGCTGTTAGCTGGGTGGAGTGCTGACGAGCATTCCCTGACTGCCCCCGGCAGGCCGTTTCAAACGGTCTGCCTGACGTGAGCCCGAGTAAAAATAATAACGAGGCAATAACGATGAC
>CAYNGZ010000375.1:2102-5004 GCA_964396695.1 uncultured Pseudomonas sp. | reverse complement strand
AGAAATCGAAACTGGGTTCGCGATACTGCAAGCAGTATTCCCCCTCGCGAGAGGGCCGGCTCAGGGCGTCTTCGAAATCGGAAAAGCCCAGGTCGCGAAACACCTGCTTGATGATCTGCGGGACGGTCAGGTTCTGGAAAATCCGGCAATCGGAGGTGCGGGTCAGCAGCCAAAGCCAAGGCCGCAGCGTGACCTGGTAGCTGGCGAACTGGCCCTGGTCGACATTCTGGCTGCAGCGGGCAACGATGCCATGGAAATGACGTTCGCCACCGCCGTCCAGTTGCAGGCTCAGGGACATGGGTTTGCCGAGCAACTGGTTGAGGTCGATGGCATTGTCCAGCGAGTGCAACTGCAACTCATAGTTGAACAGCCGCCCCAGCTCTTCGCCGCCGCCCATCTCTTTGAGCAACAGCACCTCCGGCCCCAGGGGGCTGGTGATTTTTGCCAGGCGTGAGAGTTGCTTGAATAGCATCAGTTATCCCTTGTCACTGCTGGGTTCCTTTCGTAGGAGCTGCCGAAGGCTGCGATCTTTTCTCTTGATGTCGCTTGAGTTTCAAGGGAAAGATCAAGATCAAAAGATCGCAGCCTTCGGCAGCTCCTACAGAGGGGCGCCGCTTAGGCGGCGTCGCTGAAGTCATAGTGCAATTCGTTGTCCCGGGCGCTGATCCGCACCCCTGCCAGCGCCTTGCCTTCGAGCATGCGGGTGAGGAACTCGCGGCTCATGTCCGGCAGCAGGCTGTTGGTCAGGATGGTGTCGATCATCCGCCCACCACTTTCGGTTTCGGTGCAACGGGAGACGATCAGGTTGATCACCTCATCGTCGTAATCGAACGCCACTTTGTGGGTGTTCTCCACGCGCTTCTTGATGCGGTTGAGTTGCAGGCGGGTAATGGCCTTGAGCATCTCGTCGCTGAGCGGGTAGTACGGAATGGTCACCAGACGGCCCAGCAAGGCCGGCGGGAAAATCTCCAGCAGCGGCTGGCGCAGGGCCTTGGCGATTTCTTCGGGCTCGGGCACGTTTTGCGGGTCCTTGCAGACCTGGGCAATCAGCTCGGTGCCAGCGTTGGTGGTCAGCAGAATCAAGGTGTTCTTGAAGTCGATCACGCGGCCTTCGCCGTCCTCCATCACGCCTTTGTCGAAGACCTGGAAGAAGATCTCATGCACGTCCGGGTGGGCTTTTTCCACCTCGTCCAGCAGCACCACGCTGTAGGGTTTGCGCCGCACGGCTTCGGTCAGCACGCCACCTTCGCCATAACCGATGTAGCCCGGTGGCGCACCCTTGAGCGTGGACACCGTGTGGGCTTCCTGGAATTCGCTCATGTTGATGGTGATGACGTTCTGCTCGCCGCCGTACATGGCTTCGGCCAGGGCCAGGGCGGTTTCGGTCTTGCCCACGCCGGAGGTGCCGGCGAGCATGAACACGCCAATCGGTTTGCTCGGGTTGTCGAGGCCGGCGCGGGAGGTCTGGATGCGCTTGGCGATCATCTGCAAGGCGTGGTCCTGGCCGATGATGCGTTTCTTCAAGTGCTGGTCGAGGTTGAGTACGGTTTCCAGTTCGTTACGGGCCATGCGGCCCACTGGAATGCCGGTCCAGTCGGCGACCACTGAGGCCACGGCCTGGTAATCCACAGTCGGCAGGATCAACGGGGTTTCGCCTTGCAGGGCACCGAGACGCTGTTGCAGGTCCACCAGTTTCTCGCGCAGGGCGTGGCTGTCTCCGGTCCCGACATCGTTGTCCACGATACCGACGCTTTCACGCAGGATGGCGCGGGTGGCGAGCAGTTCGTCCACCAGGGTCTTCTCTTCGGCCCAGCGGCTTTCGAGTTCGACCAGGCGTTCGCGCTCGGCGGCCAGCAGGTTTTCGCTGTTGCTCTGGCGGGTGCCGATAACGATGCCGATGGCGTGCTCGCGGGCGATGATGTGCAGCTCGGTTTCCAACGCCTCGATGCGCCGACGGCTGTCGTCCACTTCGGCCGGCACGGCATGCAGGCTGATGGCGACCCGGGCGCAGGCGGTGTCCAGCAGGCTCACGGATTTGTCCGGCAACTGGCGCGCCGGGATGTAGCGGTGAGACAGCTTGACCGACGCTTCCAGGGCTTCGTCGAGGATCTGCACCTGATGGTGTTTTTCCATTGTCGAGGCCACGCCGCGCATCATCAGCAACGCCTTGTCTTCCGACGGCTCGGCCACTTGCACTACCTGGAAGCGACGGGTCAGGGCCGGGTCCTTTTCAATGTGCTTCTTGTACTCGGCCCACGTCGTGGCGGCCACGGTGCGCAACGTGCCCCGGGCCAGAGCCGGTTTCAGCAGGTTGGCCGCATCCCCGGTACCGGCGGCGCCACCGGCACCTACCAGCGTGTGGGCTTCGTCGATAAACAGGATGATCGGTTTCGGCGACGCCTGGACGTCTTCGATGACCTGGCGCAGGCGCTGTTCGAATTCACCTTTCATGCTCGCACCGGCCTGTAACAGGCCGACATCGAGGCTGCGCAGTTCCACGTCTTTGAGCGCAGGCGGCACGTCACCGGCGACGATGCGCAGGGCGAAGCCTTCGACCACCGCGGTTTTACCGACACCGGCTTCACCGGTCAGTATCGGGTTGTTCTGCCGACGACGCATGAGGATGTCCACCAGCTGGCGGATCTCTTCGTCACGGCCGACAATCGGGTCAAGCTTGCCGCTGCGGGCCTGCTCGGTGAGGTCGACGGTAAAACGCTTGAGCGCTTCCTGCTTGCCCATGGCGCTGGGGGCCATGGCGCCGCTGGCTTCACCGGGCACGCTGCCTGCGTTGAAACCATCGCTGGCGCTGAGCGCATTTTCCGGCGAGTCGCCGACGTATTCGCCGAACCGCTCGCTCAGGGCCTCGACCTTGATCTTGTCAAACTCTGCCGACAGCCCGAGC
>CAYNGZ010000375.1:0-2092 GCA_964396695.1 uncultured Pseudomonas sp. | reverse complement strand
TTGTACTCGGCACAATCGTCATGATGTCGATCTCGAGCCCGCAATATGTCTGGACGCTGTTCGTCGCACCGTTCCAACAGGCGACGGGCGCCACCCTGCCTGCGATCCAGATCACCTTTTCCCTTCTGATAGTCCTGCAAACCTGGCTCGCGCCCTTGCAGGGCTGGCTGGTGGACCGCTTCGGCCCCAAATTCCTTATCCCGCTTGGCGCTGCCTTGACGGGCCTCGGCTTTGTTCTTGTCAAACTTGTCCGACAGCCCAAGCAGCCCGTGGGGCAGGCTCGCGGTCTTGAGGATGCCCAGCACCAGGTAACCGGTACGCACCTGGCTTTCGCCGAACATCAGGCTGCCGTAGACCCAGCCACGCTCCACGGCTTCTTCCACATGGGAAGACAAGTCAGTGATTGACGTCGAGCCCCGTGGCAAACGGTCCAGGGCGTCGGTCAGGTCCCGGGCCAGGCGCGCCGGCTCGATATTGAACTGGCGGATGAGGCGGTGCAGGTCCGAGTCCTGCAATTGCAGCAACTGATGAAACCAGTGGGCCAGTTCCACATAAGGGTTGCCACGCAACTTGCAAAACACGGTGGCGGCTTCGATGGCTTTGTAGGCCACGCTGTTTAGCTTGCCGAACAACGCGGCGCGACTGATTTCACCCATGCTCATGGCTCCTTGAGGTCTGTGAGGTGTTGGCCTGCTCGGCGTAATGCCGGGCCAGTATTAAATCCTTGGCATCTGTTTCGGGCCGGCCCAGCCAGGTATTGAACCCCAGACGGAAGCGGCCATTGAGTTGCAGCGCCGGTACTTCGGGTTGTTCCAGGATCAGGTTCAAGTCCCAGTCCAGCTCATGGCCCAGGTATTCGGCCACCCAGGCCACCAGCTCATTGAAGGGTTGACTGCCGGGCAGCATGCCCATGTAGTCATCGAGCTTGAGCGGCCCCAGGCGAATGCGGAATTTGTGCTGGCGATCCCAGACGTAACGACCCAGGCAAAAATCCATGCCCAATTGATGGGCGCTGACGCCCACGCGGCTGCGTTCCGGCAACTCCAGCCATTGGCCGACGTACTCCTCGATCTCTACCGGCAGGCTGAAATATTCGCTGACAATGGCCTTCAGGCCGTCCGGGTAGCGGGTTTGTGCCGACAGATGACCGCTGTAATGCAGCTTCGCCGTGTCAGGGATCAGCCCTTGTTTGAGCAGGCTCGGCATACCCCGGCCGCTCAGTGCCGCCAGGCGTGCCGACCAGTAGTCATCGTCCGGGCGATCATGGCTGACCGTCGGTCGCGCTTCGGCCCAGGCCCGATAAAACAGGCTCAGCAGGCGATGGTGGAACACATCCAGGAAGCGTTTGCTGGTGCTGTCGGCGTTGTTGCGCTGGCGTTCGCGCACATACTCAGTGATGTGCAGCGGCAACGGGCCGTTGGGGCCGCCGAGGCCGAAAAAGAACTGCTCCAGCCGCGCCGGCGCACCGTCGATACCTGGCTGTACCGAGGCCAGGGTCGCCGGGGCGAAGGTGCAATCGGCCTGTTGCCCAAGGCGCAGCGGATCATCGGCCAGGCGCAACGAATGGCCCAGGCGCGGTAGCTCAGGCGATTCGCACTCGATGCGCCGCAACGCCTGGAAGAAGTCATATTCCCAGGGCTCCTGGTGCATCGCCTCCAGGGTACTCACAGGGTCGGACGGCGTCCGGGCTTGGCTTTCCATCGCATGATCTCGCCGCGTTCGGTGGTACGGATCACCGTCTCGGTAAAACTGTTGATCGACACGTAGCGTGCCAGGAAGCGCTCGAACACTGCGCCGAGCAAGAAAACCCCGGTGCCGCGAAACGCGTTTTCATCGAATTCCAGGGTGATCTCCAGGCCACGACCAAACACGATCGGGCCCGGCATTGGCAAGCGTCGGGTGCAGGCCTTGCTGCTGACTTCGCGCAGGCCTTCGATCTGCAATTGCAGCGCCGTATCGTTGCTGTCGCCGTACAGGCGCAGCAGTTCGCGCAGGGCGGCGGCGCCCTGGCCTTGCTCGCTGAGGGACAGGTAGTTCAGCGAAAGCTGGCTGATCAACCTCCAGGCCTTGGCGTCATGGGCATGGCTGGTGC
>CAYNGZ010000374.1:0-5009 GCA_964396695.1 uncultured Pseudomonas sp. | reverse complement strand
ATCGCCGCTCGACGAGTTTTCGTACAGACCCTGGTCTTGGGGTGTCGGACTAATGGCGGGTGTTTTCATTCAAGCTCCTGCTCGGTGAGTGCGCGGAAATCGCCGGGGGCGATATATACTGCGCGCCATTCTTCAAGGGAGAGCTGTGTGGCCATCGATATTCACTGGATTCGCGACAACGATAGCCTCGGTCAGTTTTGCGCCGAATGGCAGCAGTTGCCGTTTGTCGCCCTCGACACCGAATTCATGCGGGTCGACACTTTTTATCCGATCGCCGGCCTGTTGCAGATTGGCGATGGCGTGCGCGCTTACCTGATTGATCCTTTGACGATCGACAACTGGCAGCCTCTGGCCCAATTGCTGGAAAACCCGGCGGTGGTCAAAGTGCTGCACGCCTGCAGCGAAGACCTCGAAGTCCTGTTGCGTCTGACGGGCAGCCTGCCAGCGCCCTTGTTCGACACGCAACTGGCGGCAGCCTACCTGAACCTGGGCTTCTCCATGGGCTACTCGCGCCTGGTGTCGGAGGTGCTCGGCATCGAGCTGCCCAAGGGGGAGACCCGTTCCGACTGGCTGCAACGCCCGCTCTCGGACACCCAGATCAGCTACGCCGCCGAGGATGCCGTGCACCTGGCGGAGGTCTTTGTCCGTCTGCGGCCGAAGTTGTCAGACGACAAGTACACCTGGGTCCTGGAAGATGGCGCCGAACTGGTCGCCAACCTGCGCCGCGAAGTCGATCCCTACGAGGTGTATCGCGAAGCCAAGCTGGCCTGGAAACTGTCCCGCGCCCAACTCGCCGTGCTGCGTGAGCTCTGCGCCTGGCGCGAGCATGAGGCCCGCGCCCGCGATCTGCCGCGCAACCGCATCGTGCGCGAGCACTCGTTGTGGCCGCTGGCCCGGACCCAGCCGGACAATCTCGTGGCACTGGCGAAAATCGAAGACATGCACCCGCGCACCGTGCGTCAGGACGGTGAGTTTCTGTTGGGCTTGATCAAGCAGGCGGGCAGTGTCCCGCCGGACCAGTGGCCACCTGCCGTACCGGAGCCGTTGCCGGTGGAGGCGGCGGCATTGGTCAAGCGTCTGCGGGCGCTGGGTCAGGCCGAAGCCGAACGTTTGAACATTGCCCCTGAACTGATGCTGCGCAAGAAAACCCTGGAAGCCTTGCTCAAGAGCGGCTTCCCCGAGGGGCCTTACCAATTGCCTGATTCACTGCGTGGCTGGCGCCGCGAGTTGATGGGCCAGGCGCTGCTTGACAGCCTGGCCACTGCCGGAGAACAGCCTTGAAACGTATTTGCTCCATCTATAAAAGCCCGAAGAAAAACGAGATGTACCTCTATGTGCTCAAAAGCGATGCACTGGAGCGCGTTCCGGAAAACCTGCTGCTGGCGTTCGGCAAGCCTGTGCACGCCTTCGATCTGGTGCTGACGCCTGAGCGCAAGCTCGCGCGCGAAGACATCACGCTGGTGCTGGAAAACCTCGAAAGGCAGGGCTACCACCTGCAAATGCCACCGGCCGAAGACGAGTACATCGAGCACTTGCCTGAAGAGCTGCTGCGACGCAATGATCCGGTTTGACGGATATCTGTAGGGGCTCTGTCCAGAGTCCCTTGAAATAATGGAATCGATTATTTTGGCGAGGGCCGCAAGCGAGGGAGAAACACTCCTTCGGCGGCCTTGTGCACTGTTTTTGAAGGTTTGAACCATGCGCGTTCTGATTGCTGAACACGACCACGCTGTGTATGCCCAACTGTTGCGTCAGGCTGCGCCTGAGCTGCAAGTACTGACCAGCGGCGACTCCGCTGAATTGGCCAGCCTGGCCGCCGACTGTCCGGTATGGCTCGGTCAACCGGACCTGTTGGCGACGCTGTTGCGTCAGGGGCACAAGCCTCAGTGGCTGCAATCGACCTGGGCCGGTATTACGCCGTTGCTCGCCGACGGCTTACCACGTCACTATCGGTTGACCCGTGCGGTCGGTATTTTCGGTCAGGTCATGGCTGAATACGTGCTGACCTACATGCTGGGCCATGAACGCGAAGTGCTGGCGCGGCTGGTCAGCCAGGTCGAGCGCAAGTGGGACAACCGCCTGGGCCAGAGCCTGGCGGGGCGCAAGGTGTTGATTGTCGGTGCCGGCGACATCGGTCAGAGCGTGGCGCAGTTCCTGGTGCCTTTCGGCGTCAAGCTGTACGGCATCGCCAGCCAGCCGCGTGAGCAGGCGCCGTTTATTGAAGTCGCGGGGCTGGAAGATTTGGGCCGTTTGGTGGGTGAGGTCGACTATGTGGTCAACCTGCTGCCGAATACGCCAAACACTCATGATTTGTACAACGCCGCTCTGTTCAAGCAGTTCAAGTCGACCGGTTTGTTCATTAACGTCGGGCGCGGCGTAGCCGTGGTCGATGCGGACCTGGTAGCGGCGTTGAAAGAAGGGCATCTGGCGGGCGCGGTGATCGATGTCTGCCGTCAGGAGCCGTTGCCGCAGCGCCATCCGTTCTGGACCGCCTGGGGCTTGTTGCTGACCGGTCACAGCTCGGCGCCCACCTCACCGTCGATGATGGTGCAATTGTTTCTCGACAATCTGCGGGCGTATCAGGCAGGTGAAGCGTTGCGCGGAGAAGTGGATTTCGCACGCGGTTACTAACTTAACAAGATCGTTCCCACGCTGCGTGGGAATGCCTCAATGGACGCTCTGCGTCCGCTTTTGCATGTGACGCAGAGCGTCACGGGCTGCATTCCCACGCAGAGTGGGAACGATCATCAGGCTGCGATCTTTTGCTTTTACAGGCTGAAATCACCCTCAGCCGCCAGCTCGCTCAGCGGGCGACGCGGGCTTGGGACTTCGCGGGCTTGCAGGTAATCGGCAAGCGTCGCCTTGTCGCCCAGTTTGCCGATCGCGACCGCCGCGTGCAGCGCGTAGCCTTCAGGAATGTTCAGCTCCTTGCGGGTCAGCTCCTGATCGAAACCGGCCATGCCGTGGGTGTGCCAGCCGCTGATAGTAGCTTGCAACGCCAGATGGCCCCAGGCGGAACCGGTGTCGAAGGTGTGCCACAGGGCCGGCGTTTCTTCGCTGGCGCCAGGTGCGGTGAAGGTGGTTTTCGAGACGACGATCACCAGGGCCGAGGCGTGTTGTGCCCAGCTACGGTTGAACTCGTTCAACAAGCCCAGGTAGCGCTCCCAGTTTGGCGTATCGCGGCGTGCGTAGAGAAAACGCCATGGCTGCGAGTTGTAGGCCGACGGCGCCCAGCGAGCCGCTTCGAAGAAGCTCAGCAGGGTTTCTTCAGGGATACTTTCACCGGTGAAGGCGCGTGGGGACCAGCGATCAGTGAACTGTGGGTGAATGGCATATTCGGCAACGCGGGGATTAGCGCTCATGGACGAGTTTCCTGACTACGTTTATGAAGGAAGTGCTGAGTAAAAACCGGCGCGCGCAGTTGAGCTGGGCAGTGAGGTTTTTCAGACCCTGGGCAATTGCCCTGAATGCAACGCGGTTGAGCGTTAATGGCATCCGGATACGGGTCGTTGCGACTCGCAAAGCTACTTCGCGGCGTGATAACTGACAAGTCCTGTTCTACCGACAGTCGCCAGCGCTTGGCCCGCGGGGCCTTGGGCACTAGACTGGCGGCCTTTTCACCACCTGATGTTGATGCTTGAGCCATGGCCGCCAAAGTCGAACCTTTCTGGATACGCAAAACCCTCGAACAACTCGATCAAGAAGAGTGGGAGTCGTTGTGCGACGGGTGTGGCCTGTGCTGCCTGCAAAAGCTTGAAGATGAAGAAGACAACAGCGTCTACTACACGCGCATCGCCTGCAAACTGCTGGACCTGAAAACCTGTCAGTGCACCGATTACCCGAACCGTCGCGACTCGGTGCCGGACTGTATCCAGCTGACGCCGGGCAAGGCTGACCAGTTCAAGTGGCTGCCGCCGACCTGCGGTTACCGGTTGGTCAGCGAGGGCAAGGATTTGCCGCTCTGGCATCATCTGGTCTGCGGTGATCGTGACGCAGTGCACCACGAGCGCATTTCCCAGTCCGGACGCATGCTCGCCGAAGGCAGTGTGGCTGAGGATGACTGGGAAGATCATCTGATTTTTCGCGCGGGCTAAGCACCTGCCATAGTACGAGCAAGTCACGAAGGAGTGTGTATGGCTGTGGGGTTGAGGCTGCCGTTGGCTTTGTCGTTGATGGTGCTGGGTTCACCGGTGTGGGCGGCAAAGAAAGTCGATCTGGATTACCACGTGCGATTGTTGCCGCAAAGCGATCAGGCCGAAGTGCGCCTGACCCTGGCGCAGGGCTCGGCGGTGCGCAGCCTGGATTTTGATCTGGGTGACGGCAGCCAGTACAGCGACTTCAAGGGCGATGGACAGTGGCAGCTCACACCTGGAAAGGTCACGCGTGGTATCTGGCGTCCGGCCGCCGACAAGGCCAGCCTGACCTACCGTGTACACATCAGCCATTCCCTCAAGAACGCCAGTTTCGATAGTCGCATGACACCCCATTGGGCGTTGATGCGTGGCGACGATCTGGTCCCGGCGGCGCGCCTGGATCAGCAGGACGGCATCGAGCTGGTGTCGCGGCTGGAGTTCGAATTACCGGAAGGCTGGAAAAGCGTCGAGACGGCCTGGCCGCGGGTCGGCAAGAACCGCTTTCGCATCGACAACGTTTCACGTCGGTTAGACCGGCCCACAGGCTGGATGCTCGCCGGCAACCTGGGCAGTCGGCGCACGCGCCTGGGGGAAACCGAAGTCACGGTCGCCTCGCCGCAAGGGCAAGGCATGCACCGAATGGACGTGTTGACGCTGCTGACCTTCGTCTGGCCGCAGGTGCAGGCGCTGTATCCGCGTCATCCCGGCAAGCTGCTGATTGTGGGGGCCGCCGACCCGATGTGGCGCGGCAGCCTGGCCGGGCACGAATCGATTTATCTGCACAGTCATTTGCCGTTGGTCAGCGAAAGCGGCAGCAGCCCGTTGCTCCGTGAGTTGGCCCAGGTATTGGGGCGAATCAAGGACAGTGATCGCAGT
>CAYNGZ010000373.1:0-5030 GCA_964396695.1 uncultured Pseudomonas sp. | reverse complement strand
TTTACGACCTAAACCTAGTTGCGCCGTTAGCGCACTCGTGTCGCCGCGATTCTGCTCGATCAGAGGCAGGAAACCGGTAAGGACGCGTGCCCTGACGTACAGATCAGCCCGATTCATGCTGTATCAAAATGCCGAGTGATTAGAACGGCCGCGTGCAATCGTGGCTAGAAAAAATGAATACACATCAGAGGTGGCTTCAGATGATAGGCAGCTATCAGGACATCCTTTCCATCGAGCAGGCTCCACAGCCGAATGAAGGTGTAGCGAGCACCTATGCCCTGCTGGAGCGCAGTGCCAGGCAATATGCTCAGGAACCGGCGCTTAGCTTTTTTCTTCATGTCAAGGATCATCGACAGCCGCACCGCTGGACCTATGCCGAGCTTTTTGCCGATATCACCCGCGCCGCCAATCTGTTCCGCCGACTGGGGGTACAGCGCCATGACGTCGTCGCGCTAATCATGCCCAACCTGCCGGAAACCCACATAGCCATGTGGGGCGCGCAGACTGCTGGCATCGCCTTCGCCGTGAACCACCAGCTGGAAAGCTCACAGATGGCCGAGTTGCTACGTGCAGCGAAAACCCGTTGGGTGGTGACCGTTGACGCCGGACTGGACGCGGAAATCTGGCAACGCGCCACCAGCGCCTGCACTGAGTTGCCCGAACTGCAGGGCGTCCTGCGTGTGAATGCCGAGCGCTATCTGGCCAGCCCGCTCAGCAGCGGAGCGACCTGGCCACAGAGCACCCGCAGAGCGCTCGACTTCAATAGCCTGCTGAAGGCCGAGCCTGGCGATGGTCTGCAGTTCGAGCCGCCAGCGGCGGACGACATTGCGGCTTATTTCTGCACCGGCGGTACCACCGGTTTGCCGAAAATCGCTTGTCACAGCCAGCGCAACGAAGTGGCCTTTTGCGGGCAACTGAATGCGGCGATCGGTGAGCCGTTGTTGCGTCATGGTTGCACCGTCCTGACGGCCCTGCCGCTGTTCCACGTCAACGCCCTGCTCGGCACCGGCCTTTCGGCGTTCTCGGCGGGCTGCCATGTCTTTCTGGCCACTGCGGCGGGATTCCGCTCCCCGGGGTTGATCGCGCGCTTCTGGGAGATCGTGGCGACTCACAAGATCAGCAGCTACTCCGGCGTACCGACCATTTACGCCGGCCTGCTGCAGGTACCAATCGGTGACTGGGACATCCGCTCGTTGACCGCCGCGCTCTGCGGGGCCGCGCCCATGCCCGCCGAACTGATTCGTCGCTTCGAGCAACAGAGCGGGCAACGCATTCTGGAAGGCTACGGTCTCACCGAAGGCACTTGCGCCTCGTCGATCAACCCAGTGCGGGGCGAGCTGCGCGCCGGCTCCATCGGCATGCGCCTGCCCTGGCAAGACATGCGCGCGATGATTCTCGACGAGCACGGCCAGTGGCTGCGTGATGCCGAGGTGGATGAAGTCGGCGTCATCTGCATCAGCGGCCCCAATGTGTTCATGGGCTACTTGGACGAAGCGCACAACCACGGCGTCTGGTTCGAGACGCCGGACGGTCGCCGTTGGTTCAACACCGGCGACCTTGGACGTTGTGATGCCGAGGGTTATTTCTGGCTCACTGGCCGCAAGAAGGAGCTGATCATCCGCGGTGGTCACAACATCGACCCTCGCAGCATCGAGGAGGTACTTGCCGCCCATCCCGCCGTGGCCATGTGCGCGGCCGTTGGGCGCCCGGACGCCTATGCGGGAGAGTTGCCGGTGGCCTATGTGCAGCTGCGCAAGGGGTTCGAAGTGACCGCTGCCGAACTACTCGAACATGCCGCACAACACATTGCCGAACGCGCAGCCGTGCCCAAAGAATTGATCTTCATCGATGCCCTGCCACTGACTGCGGTAGGCAAGACTTTCAAGCCCGCGCTGGTGATGCGCGAAGTCGAGCAGGTTGTGCGGCGCGAGGCCGCCGCCCTCGAGTTGCAGCTTGAAACAGTGCAGGTTGAGCAGGTTGCAAAGCGAGGGATTGTTGCCCGGTACCGCTGCCATGGCGATTACCAAAAACTGGCTGCGGTACTGGCCGGATACACCTTTGCCAACGAGGCGCTCTAAGCGCCTTCACTCTGATAAGCACAATAGGTTGCCATGAACGCTCAAGTCGATATCCCCGTCGAGTTCGTCCAGTGCCTTGAAGGCCAGCGCGCCCACTTTGCGGCCAATCGTTTCCCTATCCATGCCCAGCGCGTGGCCGATCTCAAGGCCCTGGTGCGCCTGGTCGCCGATAACCGCGAGGCGTTGGTCGAGGCCGTCAACCGTGACTACGGCTGTCGCTCGCGTTTCGAAACCACCTTCACCGAAATTGCCGTCACGCTCGATGGTCTGCAACATGCCATTAAGCAGCTGAAAAAGTGGATGAAGCCGCAGAAGCGTCACACCGACCCGATGCAAATGCCGCTGACCAAGGCCCGCGCGATTCCCCAGCCGATCGGCGTGGTCGGCGTGGTGGTGCCGTGGAACTTCCCCATCGCCATGGCCATGCAGCCGCTGATCTGCATCTTTGCCGCCGGTAATAGCGCCATGGTCAAGATGTCGGAGAACTCCAACAACCTGGCCCAGCTACTGCGCGAGCTGACTGCGCGCTACTTCCCGGCCGGCAAGCTGGCATTCTTCGAAGACGGTGGCGGCCGCGGTCCAGCCTTCACCATGCTGCCGTTCGACCACGTGTTCTTCACTGGCTCGCCGGCCACCGGCAAGGCGGTCATGGCCAACGCCGCGCGCAACCTGACCCCGGTCACCCTGGAGCTGGGCGGCAAGTCGCCGGCCGTGGTGGCCCCTGACTTCCCGATTGTCACCGCGGCACAGCGCATCCTCTGGGCCAAGATGTTCAACGCCGGGCAGATCTGCACCAACGTCGACTACCTGTTCCTGCAGGAAAACCAAGTCGAAGCCTTCATCCAGGCGGCCAAGGGTTACGCGTCCAAGCACTACCCGGACATCAACAATGGCGATTACACCGCGATCATCGACCAGCGTTCCTATGACCGTCTGCAGGGCACCCTGGCCGATGCCCAACTCAAGGGGGCGACCATCGTCAACTTGCTTGAGAACCAGAATCCGGATGCATCGCGGCGAATCATGGCACCGCACATAGTGCTCAATCCGAGCGGGGACATGGAGGTCATGCAGCGGGAGATCTTCGGTCCGATCCTGCCGATCAGGACCTACCGCACCCACGAGGAAGTGGTCCAGTACATCAACGACCACCCGCGCCCGCTGGCGTTCTATGCCTACACCCACGACCGCAGCCTGGCCGACTGGTACATCTACAACACCCTGTCCGGTGGCGTGACCATCAACGACAGCCTGCTGCACGTCGGCGTGCACAGCCTGCCGTTCGGTGGCATCGGCAACAGCGGCATGGGCCACTACCACGGCTACGAAGGTTTCCTGACCTTCTCCAAGCTGCGCCCGGTGCTGTACCAGGGCCCGATCCGCGGCGTCAGCATGCTGCTGCCGCCCTACGGCAAGCTGGCCAACAAAATACTCAACATGATTATCCGTATGAAGAGCTGAACAGGCCCCTCCCAATAAAGATAAACAATGAAAAGCGCTCCAGCTGTGGCGTATGAGGGATGTTCAATGCCCTGAAGGAGCATGTCTGGTAGAGAGGGGAAACCGTGCAGCCGAGTCGTGGTGCACAGTGCGTAGCGTCACAACCCTCATTACGGAGTGTGAACCTGATTATAGGTTGTGGTTGCTTCCCCGACGTAGGGAAGCAACCGTGACAACCTTTATTTACTTGTGACAATGTTTATTTATTGCAGACAAAATGGTGCCGAACAAAATATTTTGACACCAACAGCTCAGTAAACACTGGGGCAAACGGCTCAACAGAGTGCGCCAGCTGAGTGAAAATTTTGACACCTACCAGCCGATCCCACCAAACCACCCTTGATTTTCAACAATATATTTTGACACCAGTAACCACACCCAACGTGTAGCCACTTTGTGATGGTGTTGGTTAGCTGCAACCGCATCAAAATGACATGCCCTCAGCTGCCTGAATCAGCATTTCCTCGACCCGATGTGTGCCTTGAGTCGTAGATAGCATCGCATATGGACTTGAGCCCGAAAAACGGGATTCTGGTGTTGAAAGCCAGTGTTTGGCTTTGCCAGCGCCCCCGAAGATCACCTCGGCCATGGCGTTAATGTGTCCAACGCGAAACAGTCGATCGCTCTCGCTCACAGTTAAGCGTTGATTGCTGGACAATTTTGATTTCAGTGTTTTGAGCGGAATGATTCTGTCGCGCTCTTCAGCACTTATGGTTCCAGCCTCGCCAAGCGCGTTTATCAGACTGGCCGAGAAGCCCGCTTCGATCATCTCGTGAATATCCTGATCTGAATCATCTGAGGGGATATGAAGAGACGCCTCAGGGCGGATACGGTCGGCATGATAAGCATCATCACGCAGGACTCCAGCACACAAAGGACGCAATGATGTTGTGCCACGGGTAGGCCTTAGCACTATTGCATCCTTCGTTGTCGTGATCGTCAGATCGTCCCCTACTTCCAACCCGAGCTTGGCAAGCAACTCTTGAGGTAAATCAATGATGACATCACCGCTACCGTCCGCAGTATCTTGGCACTTGACTGTCCAGCGCTCGCTTTCATTCATGATGGTCCGGCTCTCATTTCGTGAATAGAGAAGACGCATCCGTATGCTCTCGCGCGCAGCTGATTCCGTCATTGGATAACCGTTTATAGGGCCAACCTGTGCCGATTATTGCGACGAGCGGCTCTGACCTCCAGTGCAGCGGAGAATCGTTAATTCATCACTTGATGACTCACTCATCGATAGCTCCGCCCGTGTACTATCATTATTTGTATAAAGACCACTGCCCCCGACTCAATTTAGTCATAGCCGCAGTGGATGCTCCCCCGCTTTCAAAGGGCCCGAGTATTTCTCGCAGTTGCGAGGGGGCTTGAGCGGGGGGCTCAATGCTATCGAACGTTACCGGTCATCTGTTTCTCAGGTTCGTGACGGCTCATTCCAGGACAACCCGA
>CAYNGZ010000372.1:0-5079 GCA_964396695.1 uncultured Pseudomonas sp. | reverse complement strand
AACAACAACAACAACAACAACAACAACAACAACAACAACAACAACAACAACAACTCAGATCGCAGCGGTTCGGGTATTCAGCCACGCCAACGCAGCGCCCTCGAGTAACGGACTCAAACGCTCACGAACCTGTGCGTGGTAAGCGTTAAGCCACTCGCGCTCATCCTGGGTCAGCAATGAAGGCTCCAGGCAACGGGTGTCGATCGGGCACAAGGTCAGGGTTTCGAACTTGAGAAACTCGCCAAACTCGCTGCTGCCCGCCTCGCGGTTCAACACCAGGTTCTCGATCCGCACACCCCAGCGACCCGGACGATAAGTACCTGGCTCGATCGAGGTAATCATCCCCGGCTGCATCGCCGTTTGCGGCGCCGGCGCAGCTTGGTAGGCAATGACTTGCGGGCCTTCGTGAACGTTCAGGAAGTAACCGACGCCATGCCCGGTGCCATGACCGTAATCGACGCTCTCCGCCCAGATCGGCGCACGCGCGATAGAGTCGAGCAGCGGCGAAAGAATGCCACGCGGGAACTGCGCACGGGACAAGGCAATCACACCCTTGAGCACACGCGTGCAGTCGCGTTTCTGTTCGGCAGTCGGCGTGCCCACCGGCACCATCCGCGTAATGTCGGTGGTACCGCCCAGGTACTGGCCGCCGGAGTCGATCAGCAACAGGCCATCACCTTCAATTACCGCGTGTTCTTCTTCGGTCGCATGGTAGTGCGGCATCGCGCCGTTGGCGTTGAAGGCTGCAATCGTGTTGAAACTCAGCGACACATAACCCGGACGACGGGTTCGCGCAGCAGTCAGGTGTTCGTCGATGGTCAGTTCGGTGACGCGTTCGCGGCCGAGTGCGCTGTCCAGCCAGGCGAAGAACTCGCACAGCGCCGCGCCGTCTTGCTCCATCGCCCGACGAATGTGTTCGGCATCGGCAAGACTTTTCTGCGACTTGGCCAGAGTCGTGGGGTTCAGGCCTTCAATCAGTTTCACCCCACTGCCGAGGTTACCCAGCAGGCCAGCCGTTACCCGTGCCGGGTCGACTTGCAGGCTCGCACCGCTCGGCACGGCAGCCAGCGCCGAGGCCACTTCGCTGTAGTCGCGCAGGGTGACGCCGTCCTGCTCGAGGATCGCGCGCAGTGGCGCGTCGACCTTGCTCAACGCGACAAACAAGGTTGCCTGCTGCTGGTTGATCAGGGCGAAGGACACGAACACCGGGTTGAACGACACATCGCCGCCGCGCAGGTTGAACAGCCAGGCGATATCGTCGAGGGTGGCGATAAAGTGCCAATCGGCACCGCGTGCTTTCAGGGCTTCACGCAGCTTGGCCAGTTTTTCGCCACGGCTGACGGTGGCCTGCGGCGGCAAGTGCTGATAGATCGGTTGATTCGGCAGGCTCGGGCGATCGCTCCAGACTTCGCTCAACAGATCGATATCGGTACGCAGTCGTGCGCCACGCTCCTCAAGCTTGCTGCTCAGCGAACGGGCCGACGCCACGGCCATGACCGCGCCGTCGACTGCGACCACGCCACCTTCCGGAGTTTGTTCGGCCAGCCAGTCCAACGGGCCGGGTTGGCCAGGTTGAAGTTTCACCAACTCGATGCCGCTGCCCTTGAGTTCCTTGGTCGCCTGTTCCCAGTAGCGACTGTCGGCCCAAACGCCGGCGAAGTTCTGGGTGACGATCAACGTGCCGACCGAACCATGAAAGCCCGACAACCACTGACGCCCCTGCCAGTAACCCGGCAGGTATTCCGACAAATGCGGGTCGGCCGACGGCACCAGCAGGGCGTGGATGCCTTCCCGGCTCATCAGCTCGCGGGTGCGCGCCAGGCGCTGGGGAACCGTTCCGTGGGTCAAAGGCTGCGTACTCATCATGTCTCCTGCTAACCGCTTGAATATTGTTATAGGGCGCTGACTTTTGGTCTGCGCATCAGGGTTGGGCGGTCGCCCAGAACGCCGGTGCACTGGCGGTTGCTGCTTTAATCAATTGTGCAGCTTGATCAATGTCCTGCTCGGTGGTGAAACGCCCAAGACTCAAGCGGATGGTCCGCCCCGCTGTCCGCGCGTCGTGTCCCAGGGCCAGCAGCACATGGGACGGCGCATTGCTCACGGAATTGCAGGCCGAGGTCGCTGAAAACGCAATCGAAGCACTCAAGGCCTGGGAATTGAACTCGCCCTCACTGAAGGTCAGGCTCAGGGTATGGGGAATGCGCTGGGTCGGGCTACCGTTCAAGCGTAGACCGCTAATGCCGCGGAGTTGTTCAAGCAAGCGCTCGCGCAACCGGCCAATAGTAGCCGCCTCGTCAGCAAAGTGTTCCGCCGCCAGCGCAAAGGCTGCGCCCATGGCTGCGATCTGATGCGTGGCCAGGGTCCCGGAGCGTAAACCGCCCTCGTGTCCACCGCCATGGATCTGCGCCTGCAAACGTTGCTGGGCGCGCGGTCCGACGTAGAGCGCGCCGATCCCCTTGGGGCCGTAGATCTTGTGCGCAGAAAACGACATCAGGTCCACCGGCCACCGGGCCAGATCGATTGCCACCTTACCCGCGCCCTGTGCCGCGTCGACATGAAACAACGCGCCGTGTTCACGCACCCGCTGACCGATGGCCGGGATGTCGTTGACGGTACCGAGTTCGTTGTTGACCAGCATCAGCGACACCAGAAAGGTGTCTTCGCGCAACGCCTCGCTGACCGCTTGCGCAGTGATCAGGCCTTCGGCGTCCGGCAGCAGATAAGTCACGGCGACCCCGGCATCCTGCAATTGCCTGGCGGTATCGAGGATCGCCTTGTGCTCGATCTGGCTGGTGATGATGTGCCCACCGGACTGGCCGCGGGCCTGAGCCACGCCCTTGAGCGCGAGGTTGTTGGATTCGGTGGCGCCGGAAGTCCAGACGATCTGCTGCGCTTGCGCGCCCACCAGATCGGCGACTTGCTGGCGTGCCTGCTCGACCGAACGCCTGGCTTGCTGGCCGAAGGCGTGGGAGCTGGAGGCCGGATTGCCGAAGTTACCGCTGAACCCCAGACAGTCGACCATGACTTGAATGACCCGCTCATCCACCGGCGTGGTGGCGGCGTAATCAAAATACAAAGGACGCTTATTCATAAAAAGACTCGCAGAGCTTGTTCCGAGATCAGGTGTATTCGCTGAAAACACCGCACGTGGAGGTGGTGTAAAACTGCGGGGAATCAGCAATACCTGATCGGATGCCGTTAAAGAAGTACGACTTCATTTCAAAGTGCGTAGGAACGCTCCTGAAGTCGAGCTTAACAGGCATCGGACACCGGGTTGAAGCGCAAGTCAGCTAAAGCTCTCGTGCAGCATCGGATACAACGAAGCCACCAGTAGCAAGGCCATGCCCCAGTTGAAGACCCGCAACCAGCGCCGATCACGCAGGACATTGCGCAACAGACTGCCGCACGCCACCCAGACACTGACGCTCGGCAGGTTGATGATGGCGAACACCGCAGCGATGACGATCACATTGGTGAAATAGCCCTGCAGGGGTGTGTAGGTGCTGATAGCGCCAATCGCCATGATCCAGGCCTTGGGATTGACCCACTGAAACGCTGCCGCGCCCCAGTAGCTGATGGGCTTGGCGTGACCCTGTCCGGCTTCGGAGACGGGACCTGAATGGGCGATTTTCCACGCCAGGTACAGCAGATACCCCGCACCGACATAACGCAGCACGCTGTAAAGCACAGGGTAGGTTTGAAACACCGCGCCCAGACCAAAACCGACGGCGAGTACAAGGATGAAGAAGCCACAGGTAATGCCAAGCATGTGCGGGATGGAGCGGTTGAAACCGAAATTGACACCCGACACCAGCAACATCGTGTTGTTTGGGCCGGGAGTGATCGACGTCACCAGAGCGAACAGGGCAAAACCCAGCAGTAAATCCAGCGAGAGTGTCATGGGGCGCTTCCATCAGGGTCAGTCAGGTGTTGACCCTATCGCAGCCCCCGCGCGAAACCCACGGACAGTTACGTGAAACTTCGAGCAGTACAGTCGCTTAGCTGGCGTGGCCGTGAAGCGGTACAGCGCGCTCGGCGTTCATTTCGCCATGCTGATCTAAACCGAAAGTTTTCTGCGGCTGGCCGAGCAGTTCGGCTTTTTTGGCCTGGTATTCATCAAACGACCACCCGCGACGATTCAGGGCTTCCAGCGCCAGCTCTTTGGTTTCTTCGGCGGTGTACGGGCGCAATTCGGGGGCAGGATGACTGGCGCAACCAGCGAGCACCGAAGCAATCAACAACAATGATGTGGCGAGCAAATGGTTCATGGTGAAGCTCCCTGCGAGCGGGTCCTGGACAATGGACACAGGCTACTCCCGCCCCTTGAGCGACAAAAATCATCGCTCTCGATAGTCGCTATCGACCGCTTCGAGGCTTGCTGTCGTTTTGAACGGGCCATCGAAACAAACGGTCGAGGCATGGTTGATGGCGCAACAGTGGCGATGCTGCAACCCGTCGGCCACTCGGTTGCCTGGATGGGGCTGGCCTATAGTGAGTCGACCGGAAATCGGCGAAGGATTTGCGACATCCCCCCACAACAGTATGGAGAACGGTCATGAGCGTTAAACCCATTCCCGAGGGTTATCACAGCATCACGCCCTACTTGGGAATCCAGAAAGCCGCCGAGGCGATCGACTTTTACAAAAAAGCCTTTGGTGCCACGGAAGTCATGCGCCTGTCGATGCCCGACGGCAGCGTCGGCCATGCCGAGCTGCGCATTGGCGACTGCCCCATCATGCTCGGTACACCCTGCGATCAAGGCCCGCTGAGCAACCCCGACAAGTCACCGTCCGTAGGTCTGCATCTGTATGTCGAGGATGTGGACAAACGTTACGCCCAGGCGATCAAGGCCGGCGGCACGGTAATTTCCGAAGTGAAAGATCAGTTTTACGGCGACCGCTCGGGTACCTTGAAAGACCCCTACGGCCATGTGTGGTTCCTGTCGACCCGCAAGGAAGACCTGACCCAGGCGCAGATCGAAGAGCGGGCAAAAGAGCTGTTCAACCAGCAGTAACCCCTACCCTCCCCCGTAGGAGGGGCCGCCCCCTCTTCGAGGCCGCGCTGTCGCGCAAGGAACAT
>CAYNGZ010000371.1:0-5106 GCA_964396695.1 uncultured Pseudomonas sp. | reverse complement strand
AAACAGGAGCCTACGTCTGTGAAGACGGGTTTTCTCTCGCAGACATACCGATAGGCCTGTCGGTTAACCGGTGGTTTGAAACACCGCTCGATCATCCAGACTTTCCTGCCGTAAGTGCCTATTACGAACGGTTGAGTCGTCGACCTGGCTACCTCCTGCATGGAAGAAACGGGACTCCGTAATAGTTCAGCATGGTGTCAGGCGGCGCCAGGGACATTTGTTCCCATGCCCGACGGCAAAAACGGCCGAATTTTCTTTCTTTATTACTCCAGTCAGCACCATGTGCCACCCGCCTTGAAAGCGTTCATCGATTTCATCAGGGCGGGTGACTTGCGAACCTGATTCAGAACCATCGCGACCGGCAGATTCACGCCCTGAGGAAGTCAGTCAACCTAAATCGAGGTTCTTCAGGAGCGGTGAACCGCGCTTCCTCAAGGCATTCAAATAGGTGGCTTCTTGTTATCCTGACCGCCTTCTTTCATGGACGAATACCGAGACAAGCCATGGCTAACCTCACCCCGTCACGCCTCGGGAAGATGCTTCAGGGGCTGCTCTTTGCCCTGATTGGTATCGGCTTGTTGGGCATTGCCGTCAATCTCACGCTTGAACGACGCGAATTCCTCGTCCATGCACAGACCGCCGATGGCATCGTCAGCCACTTGAATGCCGGTGGTTCGCATCCCGAGATCGCCTTCACCACCAGCAGTGGTGAAAAGATTTCATACCCCCAGAGCGGCTTTATTTTTGGCTATCGGCAGGATCAGCCGGTGCGGGTGTATTACCTGCCCGAGCAGCCGGCCAGTAGCGCCGTGGTCGATACCCCTGCCGCACTGTGGGCCACTCCCGGGGTACTGGGTTGTATTGGTCTGCTGTTCACCCTTGCCGGCCTGTTAAGGGTTATCCGCCAGTGCGGTCGCGGCGCAGTTCATTCACATAAAGGACTTTGAACGATGAGCTACAACATCCCGATCCCGCTCAATGAGAGTCGCTGGCAGTATCAGACCGCCAGCGGCGGCGGTCTGACCGTAGCTTTGGTGGCGGGCAGTGGCGGTTCGATCATCCAGCGTTCGCCCCAGGGCGAGAACGTCAGCTACCGCTACGGCGGCGTCGGGTTGGGGGTCGGATTTGGCGCGCGCCTGCCGCGTTTCGGCAAGATCAATATCCAGCTCAAGGGTAAGAGCGTAGGGGCAGCCGGTGTGGCGGAGGCTTTTCCCGGCACTGGCAAGGTGTTTGTCAGCGACGCCCTGGTCAGTCGTGACCTGACCATGAACGCTGGCGTGCAGGCCGGTGGAGCCGCCGCGATCTACATGGGCTATTTGTTCTAGTCGCGCATAGCGGGTCGATATAACGCCCACAAAATCGTCCCCCCATACCCTGCGAGGGCTACGCTTTCGCAGGGTATGGGGGGACCATCTCATTAAGCCGCGAATCAACGCGGCTTCTTCGATTCCAACAACGCTAGACGTTGAAGCGGAAGTGCATCACGTCGCCGTCTTTGACGATGTAATCCTTGCCTTCCAGACGCCATTTACCGGCTTCTTTGGCACCGGCTTCGCCCTTGTACTGGATGAAGTCGTTGTAGGCGATGACTTCGGCGCGGATGAAGCCTTTCTCGAAGTCGGTGTGGATCACGCCAGCAGCTTGTGGCGCGGTGGCACCGACGCGGACGGTCCAGGCGCGAACTTCTTCGACACCTGCGGTGAAGTAGGTTTGCAGGTGCAGCATTTCGTAGCCAGCGCGGATTACGCGGTTCAGGCCAGGTTCTTCGAGGCCCAGGGCTTCGAGGAACATGTCTTTTTCTTCGCCGTCTTCAAGCTCGGCGATTTCCGCTTCGATCTTGTTGCAGACCGGTACAACCACTGCGCCTTCTTCTTCGGCGATGGCCATGACCACGTCCAGGTGCGGGTTGTTCTCGAAGCCGTCTTCGGCAACGTTGGCGATGTACATGACCGGCTTGGTGGTCAGCAGGTGGAAACCACGGATCACCGCTTTCTCGTCGGCGCCCATGTTCTTCATCAGGCTGCGCGCAGGCTTGCCTTCTGTGAAGTGGGCGATCAACTGCTCCAGCAGGCCCTTCTGAACCACCGCGTCCTTGTCACCGCCCTTGGCGTTGCGGGTGACTTTCTGCAGTTGCTTCTCGCAGCTGTCGAGGTCGGCGAAGATCAGCTCAAGGTCGATGATCTCGATGTCGCGTTTCGGGTCGACGCTGTTGGAGACGTGGATCACGTTCTCGTCTTCGAAGCAGCGGACCACGTGGGCGATGGCATCGGTTTCGCGGATGTTGGCCAGAAACTTGTTGCCCAGGCCTTCACCTTTCGAGGCGCCGGCAACGAGGCCAGCGATGTCGACGAATTCCATGGTGGTCGGCAGGATACGCTTGGGTTTGACGATTTGTGCCAGGGCGTCCAGACGTGGGTCTGGCATCGGCACGATGCCGCTGTTCGGCTCGATGGTGCAGAAGGGGAAGTTCTCGGCCGCGATACCGGATTTGGTCAGGGCGTTGAACAGGGTGGACTTGCCGACGTTAGGCAGGCCGACGATGCCGCAATTGAATCCCATGGTGTTTCCCCAAGGAGTTAGAGTCAGGCCTTCTGGCTGTGCAGGTTTTTCATCGCGCGGTTCCATTCACCGGCGAAGATATCCGGCAGCACGCCGAGGGCAAAGTCGATGCTGGCATCGAGTTTTTCCTGTTCGGCGCGTGGCGCACGACCCAGGACAAAGTTTGAAACCATACTGGCAACGCCTGGGTGGCCAATGCCGAGCCGCAAGCGGTGAAAGGTATTCTGGTTGCCCAGTTGCGCGATGATGTCGCGCAACCCGTTATGACCGCCATGCCCGCCGCCCTGTTTGAGCTTGGCAACGCCGGGTGGCAAGTCGAGTTCGTCATGCGCCACCAGGATTTCTTCAGGCTTGATGCGGAAGAAACCGGCAAGAGCCGCCACGGCCTGGCCGCTACGGTTCATGTAGGTGGTGGGAATCAGCAGACGAATATCCTGACCCTGATGCGAGAAGCGCCCGGTCAGGCCGAAATACTTGCGATCGGCCACAAGGTTGACGCCTTGTGCCTGCGCGATGCGCTCAACAAAAAGGGCCCCTGCGTTATGCCGGGTCTGTTCGTATTCGGCGCCTGGATTTCCCAGGCCAACGATCAGTTTGATGGCAGTCACGTCAGGGGCCCTTCTTTGGAGTGGTGGATAACATCGCTGCAATGGTGTGTGCGGCGAAAGTGGACGAAATATGCTCATTTACCATGATGTAAACTCCGCGTTCTCGCCCGCGTTCTCGCTACGTTCCAGTCCGCGATGTTACTTGTTCACTCCGACGTACAGAGTGAATTACTCTGCAGCGCCTTCTGCAGCTGGAGCAACACGTGGAGCGTGAACGTTGGCAACAGCCAGGTCGTTACCGTGAGCCAGAGCAACAAATTCAACGCCTTTAGGGGCCTTGATGTTGGACAGGTGAATGATCGAACCGATTTCGGCGTCAGCCAGGTCGACTTCGATGAATTCAGGCAGGTCCTTGGCTTCGCAGGAAACTTCAACTTCAGCAACGATGTGCGAAATTTCGCCGCCTTTCTTGGCCGGAGCTTCTTCGTTGATGAAGTGAACCGGTACTTTGGCGGTCAGTTTCTGGCCAGCAACTACGCGTACGAAGTCAGCGTGCATGATGAATTGCTTGGCTGGGTGACGCTGCATGGCTTTAACAACAACGTTCTGCTTGGCGCCGTCGATGTTCAGCTCGATAACGTGGCTGAAGGCCGCTTCGTTTTCGAACAGCTTGGCGATTTCCTTGGCCAGGATGGTCACGGATTCAGCAGGCTTGTTGCCACCGTATACAACGGCAGGGATGTTCAGAGCGTGACGCAGGCGGCGGCTCGCACCTTTCCCCAGGTCAGTACGCGCTTGAGCGTTCAAAGTAAAGTCAGTCATTTTGCATCTCCAAAATAGCCATCACCGGTTGGCGTTTGCGACCAGCGCCAAACACGGTATGGGCAAAAAAGCCCCGCCCCGACAGGTTATGCCGGGGCGGGGCGCTTTTCGTCATCGAGATGTATCCGAAGGGCAGGGCCCTTAGCGGAACATCGCGCTGATCGATTCTTCGTTGCTGATGCGGCGAACCGCTTCGGCAACTACCGGTGCGATATCCAGTTGACGGATACGTGCACAGGCTTGTGCTGCAGCGGACAACGGGATGGTGTTAGTCACCACCAGCTCGTCCAGCACGGAATTTTCAATATTCTCGATGGCCCGACCCGACAGCACAGGGTGTGTGCAGTAGGCAAAGACCTTGGCAGCGCCATGCTCTTTCAAGGCTTTAGCCGCGTGGCACAGGGTGCCGGCGGTATCGACCATGTCATCAACCAGAATACAGGTACGCCCTTCGACATCACCAATGATATGCATCACTTCAGAGTGATTGGCTTTCTCACGGCGCTTGTCGATGATCCCGAGATCCACGCCCAGGGATTTGGCAACAGCACGTGCACGCACGACGCCACCAATGTCCGGGGACACGATCATCAGGTTTTCGAAGCGTTGGTCTTCGATATCATCCACCAGTACAGGGGAGCCGTAGATGTTATCTACCGGAATATCGAAAAAGCCCTGGATCTGGTCAGCATGCAAATCAACCGTGAGAACACGATCGATGCCGACTACGGTAAGCATGTCAGCGACGACTTTCGCGCTGATAGCTACACGTGCGGAACGCGGACGGCGATCCTGACGGGCATAACCAAAGTAAGGGATCACCGCAGTGATTCGAGTGGCTGAGGAACGACGGAAGGCATCTGCCATCACGACGAGTTCCATCAGGTTATCGTTGGTCGGAGCGCAAGTCGGCTGAATAATGAAGACGTCTTTACCGCGGACGTTTTCATTGATCTCAGCGGTAATCTCGCCATCGGAAAACTTACCGACAGAAATGTCACCGAGAGGGATATGCAGCTGACGTACGACACGCCGAGCCAGATCGGGGTTAGCGTTCCCCGTAAAGACCATCATCTTGGACACGCGCAGTACCTGAAGGCTGAGGGTAACCTGGATGAGTATAGGAAAATGGCAGGGGCGGCTGGATTCGAACCAACGCATGGCAGGATCAAAACCT
>CAYNGZ010000370.1:0-5110 GCA_964396695.1 uncultured Pseudomonas sp. | reverse complement strand
CCTCTCCGGTCTCACCCCCCCCGGGGTAAGCGGCCCGGTCACCGTGCCCGGAAATGCCCCCACGCCCCCCCGCCGGCCTGGTCCCGCCGTTGACCGCGGAAGAATCGGCATCCAGTTCATAGGACATGCCCATCCCGGCCTGCCCGGTTGCGGCACGGGCCGACGCCACTACGCCTGCCAGTCCCGCCAGCAACCCGGCGATGCTGTAGACAATCACCAGATGGCGTTTGACGTTGATCCCGGAGGTCCGCGCCGCCTGCATGTTGCCGCCGATGGCGTAGGTGTATTTACCGTACTTGGTGTAGCGCAGGGCGATGTGGAAGATCACCGCCACCACCAGAAAGATGATCACCGGCATCGCGCCGTGGCCTATGGCCGTGTAGGAATCCGAGAGCATACTGACCGGCTGGCCTTCGGTGTAGTAACGCGCCAGGCCACGGGCCGAGACCATCATGCCCAGGGTAGCAATGAACGGTGGAATCCCGGTGACGGCAATGATGCTGCCGTTGATTGCTCCTGCCAACAGTCCGACGCCGAGCCCGGCAATCACCGGAATCCACACCGGCAGATCAGTCAGCGACGGAAACACCGCCCGAGCAAAATCCGAGGTCTGCGCCAGGCTGGCGGCGATCATCGCCGATAAGGCCAGCACAGAGCCCGACGACAGGTCGATGCCAGTGGTGATGATTACCTGGGTCACGCCAATCGCCAGCAGGCCGATGATCGACACTTGCAGGATCATCAGGACCAGCCGCTGGGAGTTCATCAAAAAGCTCTGGTCGCGCACAATCCAGCCGAACACTTCAAAGACCAGACCGATGCCGATCAGCACCAGAAAGATACTCAGCTCGGTCGGTAAGCGCCGACGACTCTTGGCCGGCGCCATTGCAGGCTTGTTTTCCAGTATCGCGTTCATAACCACTCACCCTTCTATCGCGTTGCCGGGCGCGGAGGAAACCGCCGCCAGCCTCAATTCGTTGAAAAACTAGTGAACCGCAGTCATTCCGGAGGCCAGTTGCATGACCCGTTCCTGAGTCGCCTCACTACGATCGAGCGTGCCCATCAGGTCGCCCTCGTGCATGACCATCACCCGGTCGCTCATGCCGAGTACTTCCGGCAGCTCCGAAGAAATCATGATCACCGCCATGCCTTCGCTGGCGAGGTAGGAAATCAGTCGGTAAATCTCGGCTTTGGCACCGACATCGATGCCACGGGTCGGCTCGTCGAGAATCAGGATGCGCGGATTGGTCATCAGCCAACGGGCAAGCAAGGCTTTTTGCTGGTTGCCGCCGGACAAGGTGTCGATGCACTGCTCCAGCGACGGGGTTTTCACCCGCAGCTTCTTGCACATGTCTTCACACAAGGCGCGCAAAGCCTTCTGTTGGATGAAGCCGTTGCCGACGTAATGTGGCAGCACCGCCATCTCCATGTTTTCCAGCACCGACAGGCACGGGAACAGGCCGCTGAGCTTGCGATCCTCGGTGAGCAACGCAAAGCCCTTCTCGATGGCCATGTGCGGATCGCTGATGCGCACCGGTTGGCCGTCGAGACGGATTTCACCGCCGTCGCTTGGGGTAATGCCGAAAATCGCTTCGGCGACGTTGGTCCGGCCCGAGCCCATCAGCCCGGCGATGCCGAGGATTTCGCCGGCATGCAGGTCGAAGGAAACACCCTGGAAGACCCCGTCCAGGCGCAGGTCGCGTACCGACATCAGCAGATCGCCAATCGGCTTCTCGCGCACCGGGAACAACTGGCTCAGTTCACGTCCGACCATCATCGAGATCAGGCTGTCGCCGTCCATGCTGTCGGCCCGTTGCAGGCCGATGTAGGCGCCGTCACGGAACACCGCGACTTCGTCGGCGATGCTGAACACTTCGTTCATTTTGTGGGTGATGTAGATGATGCTCTTACCCTGCGCCTTGAGGTCGGCAATGATCGAGAACAGGTGGGCGACTTCCTTGTCGGTGATCGCCGAGGTCGGTTCGTCCATGATCAGGATGTCCGAGTCGTAGGACACCGCTTTGGCGATCTCGACCATCTGCCGCTCGGCGATGCTCAGGTTGCCGACCTGTTCTTCCGGGTCGAGGTTGATCCGCAGCCGTTCCAGCAATTGCGCGGTGCAGCGGTGCATTTCCCGGTGGTCGATCATGTGAAAGCCGTTGAGCTGTTCACGGCCGATCCAGATGTTCTCGGCGATGCTCATGTGCGGCATCAGGTTGAGTTCCTGGTGGATCATCGCGATCCCGGCCTGCAAGGCTGCCAGCGGCGTATCGAAGGTCACCGGTTTACCGCGCAAACGCAGCTCACCGGCGTCCGGCTGGTAGATGCCGGCAATGATTTTCATCAGGGTGGATTTGCCGGCTCCGTTCTCGCCCATCAAGGCCAGCACCGAACCCGGACGCACCCGCAGCTGGACATCGGACAAGGCCACCACACCGGGAAAACCCTTGCTGACGTTGATGATCTCCAGCAGGTACGGCTCATCGACAGGTGCGGCGTTTGGCTGGACACCCACCAACGGGATGCTCGAAGCAGTCGCTGAAGCGAACATGATCAGGTACTCCATCAGCAAGGTTGGCAGTGCCACCTTGCATGCTTATTGTTGTTATTGAACGGACTGACTATTTGAACTGGTCAACGTTTTCCGGGGTGATCAGGCGATACGGTACCCACACCGCCTGCTCGACCGGTTCGTTCTTGGCCATCTTCACGGCGGCGTCGATGGAGCCGACAGCCTGGCCCTTGGCGTCCTGGAATACCGAGACCGCCAGATCACCTTTCTTCACGGCGCGCAGGCCGTCGGGGGTACCGTCGACACCGGCGATCAACACACTACCCTTTTCCACCCCGGCCTGTTTCAGGGCCATGGCCGCACCGATGGCCATCTCATCGTTGTTGGACACAATGGCGTCGAATTTGCGGCCCTGAGTCAGCCAGTCGTTGACCAGGGTCATGCCTTTATCGCGCAGCCAGATGCCGGTCTGCTCCTGATCGATCTTGATGCCCGGGTACTTGGCCAGCACCTCTTTGACGCCTTTGGTGCGGTTGGTGGTGGAGTTGTTGGCGAGGTCGCCGAGCAGGATCACGATGTCGCCCTTGCCCTTGAGCTTTTCGGCCAGGTACTGCATCTGCATCTCACCGGCTTCCAGGTCATTGGAGGCCACGGTAATCACGCCTTTGGGCAGGTTCAGGTCGTCCGGGCGGCGGTTGACGTAGACCAGCGGAATCCCGGCCTTGACCGCCGCCTCGGTGATTTTCTTGGTCGCGGCGGTATCCACCGGGTTGACCACAATGGCGTCGACTTTCTGGCTGATGAAACTTTCGACCTGGCTCAGTTGCTTGACCACGTCGCTGCGCGCGTCTTCGAATTGCAGCTTGACGCCATCGGGCATGGACTTGGCTTGCTTGTCCATGGATTCGCGCAGGTAAGTCAGCCAGGTGTCATCGAATTGCGACATGCTGACGCCAATCTTCAGGTCAGCGAAGGCAGCGCCGCTGGCAAGCATCAGGGACAGGGCAAGTGAGGCGAAACGGATCTTGGTCTTCATGAAAAGTCTTTCTCCACATTCTTGTTGGTTTTATGGATAAGGCGCTGGACGAATTCAGTGAGTGGGCAGGCGAACGATCGGTGCACCGGGAGTGCAGCACACCAGGACGCCTTTGCGTTCAATGCAAAGGCAACCGGAAAGGGAAAGGGTTTGAGCGCGAGGCAGGAACGCTTTGCGTAAAACGTGCAGAGCAGAGCTGAAGGTTTTCATCGACGGTACCTATCGGTGTTTCTTGTTTTTGTTTCGCCCTCCCCGCACTCAAGGCTGGTTTGAGGTCGATCGGGACGTTGATAGTCGGTAACCTGGAAAAGACTTTATTGGAATTTAATTTCCATATCAACTAATTTTAGAATTTTATTCTGATTTTATTCCATGACCGCACACAGGGTTCATTTCGATCACCTGACGGCATTCGAAACTCAGCCGTGCGGCGTCTAGAACACGGGTGGTCGCCAGTGCATCACGGGCCTCGACCGGCAGTGGGCCAGCGCTTTGCAACGCGCTTTGCAGCTGTAAATAGAATTGATTCCAGCAGCCGCGCTCGGAGGGGACCCGCTCGCGCTCTTCACCGTGCTCGAACCAGCCCCAGCGTCGATGCTCTTCAACGCCCCAGCGATTACCTTCGGACGTTGGCGTCAGCCCGGCCAGCGCCAAGGCCTCTTGCCCGTCCAGACCATTGACGCTGTAAGTTCCTTCTGTGCCGTTGACCCGAAATCGCGGCCCCGGATTGTTTTGCAGGCAACTGCCGCTCAAGTGCGAAGTCACGCCATTGGCATGGGTCAGCGAGAGGAAAAAGCCGTTGTCGTAACGCTGATCTTCAGTGCGGTAATCCAGTTCGGCATAGACTCGCGTCACCGGCCCGAACAGTTGCAGCGCCTGATCCACCAGATGACTGCCCAGATCGCGCAGGAATCCGCCACCGCTGCCCTTGCCCACCGACTGCGGTGAATAGCGTTCTACGCTGGACTCAAAGCGCGTGACCTGGCCCAGCGCTCCGGAGTCGATGAGTTTGCGTGCCGTGAGGAAATCCGAATCCCAGCGGCGGTTCTGATAAACGCTGAGCGGGACCTTGCGCTGCTCGGCAGCAACCACCAGCGCTTCGGCCTGCTGGGCGTCGGTGGCGAAGGGTTTGTCGCAGACCACAGCCACGCCGTGTTCAATCGCTTCGAGCACCAGCGCCGCTCGCCCTTCCAGCGTGGTGGAAATCACCAACACATCGACCCCGGCTTCCACCAAATGGCCAATGCTGTCGAAGGCCGGGACGCTTGGATATTCAGTCGCCAATAGCTGACGGCGCTCGGGGGAGCGCGTGACCACGCCGACGAAGGTCGCCGCTGGCAAGCTGCTGATCAGCGGCGCATGGAAAAACCGACCACCATGGCCGTAACCGACAAGTCCGATTCGCATGTAGCTTTCCTTATAGATAATCGCTGAATGAACACGGACCTGTGGGAGCGGGCTTGCTCGCGAAGGCAGCCTGACAGTCACATCGATGTTGGATGTACCGCCGCTTTCGCGAGCAAGCCCGCTTGTATGCTGGTACTTGAAGGGAGGAGGAGGGA
>CAYNGZ010000369.1:0-5132 GCA_964396695.1 uncultured Pseudomonas sp. | reverse complement strand
CAATATGTTCTTGCGGGTGGCTCAGTGATCGCCTGGAAATCCCCGAGCGATTAACGTTAACCATGAAGGCAACTATAGCGGTCAGTGTGTCATGTCGTAGACAAGGTCTTGGGAGATGGAAACAATCCAGAACTGATGAAGATATTGCACTGCCAAGGCACACACAAACTCAATGCTCAGGGAGGTACCGCGATGCCCAAGTCCATTGTTGCTGCGTTGCAAATCGGTTCGTTACCAGGTGGCAAGGGCGAGACCCTGGAACAAATTCTTTCCTACGAACAGGCGATCATCGAGTCCGGCGCCGGGCTGGTGGTGATGCCCGAGGCCTTGCTCGGCGGCTACCCCAAAGGCGAAGGTTTCGGTACGCAGTTGGGTTACCGATTGCCGGAAGGTCGTGAGGCATTTGCGCGCTATTTTGCCAACGCCATCGATATGCCGGGTGTCGAAACCGAAGCCTTGGCCGGATTGTCTGCGCGCACCGGGGCGAATCTGGTGTTGGGGGTGATCGAACGCGCTGGCAGCACCTTGTATTGCACCGCGTTGTATTTCGAACCACACACCGGGTTGGTGGCCAAGCACCGCAAACTGATGCCCACCGGCACCGAGCGGTTGATCTGGGGCAAGGGCGATGGCTCGACACTGCCGGTGATCGACAGCCAGGTCGGGCGCATTGGCGCTGCCGTGTGCTGGGAAAACATGATGCCGCTGCTGCGCACGGCGATGTACGCCAAGGGCGTGGAAGTCTGGTGCGCGCCAACGGTTGATGAACGCGAAATGTGGCAGGTCAGCATGCGCCATATCGCCCATGAGGGACGTTGCTTCGTGGTCAGCGCCTGTCAGGTCCAGCAATCGCCGCAAGCCTTGGGTCTGGAGATTGCCAACTGGCCGGCCGAGCGCCCGTTGATTGCCGGCGGCAGTGTGATCATTGGCCCGATGGGCGACGTACTGGCCGGACCGCTATTAGGTGGCGAGGGGTTGCTGACCGCCGAGATCGATACCGATGAACTGGTGCGTGCGCGCTACGACTACGACGTGGTCGGGCACTACGCGCGCCCGGATGTGTTCGAGTTGACCGTGGATGAACGGGCCAAACCCGGTGTGCGGTTTATCTGAGGCGCTGCGATCTACCAGATGCCTGCTGTCGAGCCGGGAAGGTTGAGCGTGCCTTTATCAACGAAGCGCATGGTGCCAAATGCTCCGCCAGACAGCTTGCCGCGTAACACGTAAGGCAGGTTGTTGAGGGATTGCGTCTGGCTCAGGCCAAGGGTCTGGCGCAGCACGGAAAACGCCGAAATGCTCACCGGCACGCTGATGATCGCTTCCGAGTAACGGGGGATCGACCCCGTTTGATCGCTCACACCCGAGGCCAGGGGCTGGCCATTGACCTCCAGGCTCAAGGCCACGCCGTTGTAGTCGATGGGCGTTTCGTTGGGGTTTTGCAGGCGCAGTTTCAGTGCAAAACGCACTTCCAGGTCCTGGTTTTGCAGCGGTTCGATGCCGACCACATTGATGTTCAGCGGATCACGATGTGGGAACAGTGCGCAGGCGCTCAGGCTGAGCAACAGCAGGGAAAGGCATAAAGCGAGGAATCTGCGCATGAACGAGCTCTCGTAAAGATAAGGGTTGAACCGCGGGCGGCTCGACCCTCGAGCAGCGTTAGCGGTTCACCTGTGCGACCACGGCAGGCTTGAGTGGTTCGCCGTGGGACGCGACATCCGGGTTCTCCATGACCGTGAGGATCGAAGCTTCCGGATCGAAATCGTCTTCTTCCAGCTCGATGAATTCTTCGGGCAGAAAGATATTCAGCACGATAGCGCACAACGCGCCGACGGTGATCGGTGATTCGAAGATGTTGTGCAGCGCCTTGGGCAATTCGCGCAACACGTCCGGTACGGCGGCGACGCCCAGCCCCATGCCCAGCGAAATGGCGACGATCAGCATGTTGCGTCGGTGTAGGCCGGCCTCGGCGAGGATCTTGATCCCGGCCACCGCCACGGTGCCGAACATCACCGCCACCGGAACGAACGCCACCCAGTCGACGTTGAAGCCGTACTTGATGTCGCTGCTAAACGACGGGTGGCAGCTGTACACGGGTTAGCAGACCGGACCAAGGAGCATCCCGGCGCACCGAAGTGCCCCACGCACAGCCGCCATATATGCAGAGCAACTGGCGCTGGAAAAGTGCCGGCTGATCGAGAGGCGACACTGGCGTGCCTTGGTCCGAGCTGCTAAACCCGACCGCTGAATTGTCAGCGGCATGGAAACGATAGAGGCGAGGACCAAAGCGCACAAGCCGGCGGATTCTGGCCCAGGTGTAGGCCGTGACGCAAGGCGTTGTAGCCCGCGCCGGAGGTTGTGGCGGCACGAATAAACAAGGTGCGGCGCTGCTGACAGTTTCTGACAGCAGCCTCTGCTAAGCTCCGCCAATCTTCATTCCACAGAGCAAGCTGATCGTGTCGCGTACCAGTCGGTTGTTGACCTTGTTGCAAGTGCTGCGCGGTAAAAGTCGTCCGGTGACGGCGGCGACACTGGCCAGTGAACTGGAGATATCGGAGCGCACGCTGTACCGCGATATCGCCGAACTGACGGCCCTCGGCGCGCCGATCTTTGGTGAAGCGGGCATCGGCTACGTGCTGCGCAGCGGTTTGTTTCTGCCGCCGCTGATGCTCAATGCCGATGAGACCGAAGCGGTGGTGTTGGGGTTGCGCTATGTCGATCAGCGTGGCGATGAGGTGTTGAGCAAAGCCGCCGCCGATGCGTTGGCGAAAATTGCTGCCGTGTTGGCGCCGGACGCTCAGGAGGCCTTGCGCAACCCGACGGTATTACCGGGGCCACCGGGTTACGGTTATCCGCCAAACGTTGTGGAATTGAATGTGTTTCGCCAGGCGATTCGCGCGCAAGCCAAATTGCATATCGATTACGCAGACGTGAATAAAACCCCCAGCCAGCGGTTGATCTGGCCGTTGGCGCTGGGCTTTTTGAATGAGGCGCGGGTGATCGTTGCCTGGTGCGAGTTGCGCGGGGATTATCGAACCTTTCGTACCGACCGGATTGCCGCCGCCCGAGAGCTGGGTGAACGCTATCCAGGGCGTCGCAGTGACCTGTTGCGCGCCTGGCGCAAGGCGATGAAACTGGATGAAGCGGGGCGTTTCACTCCTGACAAGAAGTGACACAGCACTGCTTTAAAATGGTTCCAGAATCAACCAACAAGGAGCCGCATCATGTCGAACCCAGCCGTTTCACTCGCACCTGCCATTGCCGCCTATATTGCTGCCGCCAATGCCCGTGACAGCTCGGCGGTCAGCAGTTTTTTTGCCGAAGATGCCGATGTTTTCGATGAAGGCACCCATCAGGTCGGCACCCAGGCCATCGCGCAATGGATGGAAGACACTGCTCGACGTTACCAGCCCCGGGTCGAAGTACTGGACGTGCAGCAACGCACCGGCAAAGTGCTGGTCAGCAACCTGATTTCCGGTACGTTCCCCGGCAGTCCGCTGGAGTTGCGCTATGTGTTTCGCCTGAACGAGCAAGGCAAAATCGCCCGACTCGATATCTCGCTCTAACCACCGTGATCGTTCCCACGTTCGTGGGAACGATCATCCGCCGACAAACACATGCCATACTTCGCGCTTTCCGCTGCGAAACAGACCGGTATGACCTTCGACTCGCCCCTCAGCGCTTACCAACACGCGATCCAGCAAAAAGGCTTTGTCCCTGATGCCGCGCAAGAACAGGCCGTTCTGGCGTTGCAGCAGTGTCACGAAACCTTGCATCAGGGCCGGGCATCGATCACTGGGGTTTACCTCTGGGGCCCGGTCGGGCGCGGCAAGACCTGGTTGATGGATCAGTTCTACCAAAGCCTGCGTGTTCCGGCGCGGCGTCAGCACTTTCACCATTTCATGGGCTGGGTGCACCAGCGCTCGTTTCAACTCACCGGCACCGCCGACCCGCTGCGGGCATTGGCCCGTGAGCTGAGCCAGGAGGTGCGGGTGCTGTGTTTTGACGAGTTGTTCGTCAATGACATCGGCGATGCGATCATCCTCGGGCGGTTGTTCCAGGTGATGTTCGACGAGGGCGTGGTGATGGTCTGCACCTCCAATCAACCACCGGATCAGCTGTACGCGAACGGTTTCAACCGCGATCGCTTCTTGCCGGGGATTGCTGCGATCCAACGCCACATGCAGGTGGTGGCAGTGGACGGTGGTGAAGATCACCGCTTGCACCCTGGGGCCAGTTTGCAGCGGTATTGGGTTCATGCGCCGGGACAGTGCAGTGCAGTGGCCGAGGTTTTCCGGGAACTGACCGAAGGGCAGTCGGTGTCCAGAGAACCTGTCACCATCGGCTATCGTTCGGTGGTTGCCGTTCAGTCCAGTGAAATCGTGCTCTGGTGCCGTTACGCCGACCTCTGCGAGCAACCGTTCGCGGCGATGGACTTCATGGCGCTGTGTGATCGCTTCAAGGCTATTTTGTTGAGCGAAGTCCCCAACCTCAGCGCCCATCAGCGCGCCGGACGCATTGCCCGAGGCACCGAGGATGGCGCCGAGCGCATCGAGGCCGGCGACCGTGAGTTACCGCAATTGTCGGTACACGACGACAGCGTGCGGCGCTTCATTGCGCTGGTCGACGAGTGCTACGACCGCAAAGTGCCGCTGTACCTCGAAGCGCAGGTGCCGATGGATGAGCTGTATACCGAGGGTTATCTGGAGTTCCCGTTCCGCCGGACCCATAGCCGGTTGAAGGAAATGCAATTGCGGCGCTTTGCCGAAGCTTGAAGGATCGCAGGGTGTGTGATGCAACCTGCGACCTTCATCAGTCTCTTACCACAGCTTGACGCTGTAACTGAGGACCAAGCGGTTTTCGTTGGTGTCGCGCTGGTAGTTGCTCTTGCTCATACCGTTGCGCCAGCGAGCGCTGACGTTCTTCAGCGGGCCGCTCTGGATGGTGTAGCCCAGGTCGATGTCACGCTCCCATTCCCGGCCTTCGCCGACAAACTTCTTGATCTGCGCCTGATCGCCCTTGGCGTAGCGCGTGGAGAACAGCAGCCCCGGAATGCCCACCGCCGCGAAGTCAAAATCGTAGCGGGCGTGCCAGGCACGTTCTTTGGTTTGCGAGAAGTTGCTCAGTTGGTACTC
>CAYNGZ010000368.1:0-5134 GCA_964396695.1 uncultured Pseudomonas sp. | reverse complement strand
GGTAGACAGTGGAGGCGAGTCCATACATAGGAGCTGCCGAAGGCTGCGATCTTTTCAAGGCACCGAAAAATCAAAAGATCGCAGCCTTCGGCAGCTCCTACGCAAAGCAATGCACCGCTATCGTGTTGTATCCGGCCGATACGCCCGCATAAACAACCCCACCACTTCCTGCACATGAGCCTCGGCCGCGTCCCCGGTCAAGGGTTCGCCGCAGCCGTAGAGCAAGCGAAAATTCGCTGCGCCTTTGAGCAGGCAGAAGAAGTGCTCGGCGGCATTGAGTGGTTTGTCGATGCTCAGGGCGCCGAGCTGGTCAATCTTTGTCAGCAAGCGCTCCATGCCCTGCAACATCCGCTGGGGACCGGCTTCGAAGAAGATCAGCGAGAGCTTCGGGTCCTGACTGCCCAGCGCGATGATCAGACGATGCAGGTTCACCGATTCATCGCTGTTGATCAGCAGATGAAAACCCCGGGCGATGTTCAGCAGCACGTTCTCGATCGGTACGCCATCAGGCAGTTCGAAGAACAGCGTAGGCAATTGTGCTTCGCATTTGGCCACCACGGCGGCAGAGAACAGTGTCTCCTTGTCGTTGAAGTGACTGTAAACCGTCAGCTTCGACACACCGGCTTCAGCCGCTACCGCGTCCATGCTGGTGCTCGCGTAACCCTTGCCAAGAAAAAGGCGTTTAGCCGCGTCGAGGATTGCCTCGCGCTTGGCGAGATCCTTCGGTCGGCCGGGGCCGTTGGGTACGGAAAGATTGTTGGACATTCTTCGCTTTAATACTGGACTGGTGAGTTTGCTATTAATAACATACTGGTCAGTATAATTATTCAAAGCCCCATTAGCGAAGGATCGTTCACCATGTTGCGCTTTGCGTTGCCAGTCAGCCTGGCATTCCTGTTGTCTGCGTGCGGCCACGAAGAGCCGGTGCAAGTCACCGTGCGTCCGGCCATGGTGGTTCAGCCAGAGCCTTCGGCGCAGGCGATGGACAGCTATCCCGGCGAAGTTCGCGCGCGTTACGAGCCAGACCTGGCCTTCCGTATTGGCGGTAAAGTCAGCCGACGACTGGTCGAGGAAGGCGAGCGGGTCAAGGCCAATCAGCCGCTGGCAGAGCTCGATCCCCAGGACGTACGCCTGCAACTGGAAGCGACTCGCGCCCAGGTCGCTGCCGCCGAGGCCAATCTGAACCTGGTGCGTGCCGAGCGTGATCGTTACAAGACCCTGATGGAACGTCAGATGGTCAGCCGCTCGCAGTACGATAATTCTGAAAACCTCTACCGAGCAGGTGAAGCACGGCTCAAGCAGATCAAGGCTGAGTTCGACGTTGCCAGCAATCAGGCCAGCTATGCCGTGCTGCGTGCACCGCATGACGGTGTTGTGGCCAAGCGCACCGTGGAAGTCGGGCAAGTGGTGGCTGCCGGGCAAACCGTCTTCACCCTGGCCACCGATGGCGAGCGTGAAGTGCTGATCAGCCTGCCGGAACAAAGTGTCGGCCGTTTCAAGATCGGCCAGCCGGTCACCGTTGAACTATGGACCCAGCAAGGCCAGCGATTCGCCGGCAGCATTCGTGAACTGTCGCCGGCTGCCGATCCGAAGTCGCGGACCTTTGCCGCTCGCATCACCTTTACCGCCGGCAAGGTTGCGGCCGAGCTTGGCCAAAGCGCCCGGGTATACATTCAAACTGCCGATGTAGTGCCGCTGTCGGTGCCGCTCTCGGCGCTCACCGCCGAAAACGGTGCGACGTACGTCTGGGTCGTGGGTGCCAATAACACCCTGAAAAAAGCCTCGGTTCGCGTAGGCGCCTTCGGTGAGAAATCCGTGCCGGTGCTCGAGGGCCTGAGTCCCAGCGACTGGGTGGTGGCGGCCGGTGTTCATGTGCTCCATGAGGGCCAGCAAGTGCGGCCGGTGGATCGCTCCAACCGCGTGGTCAATCTGGCGGTCAAGGAGTAATCCCCGATGCGTTTCAACCTTTCCGAATGGGCGCTGCATAACCGCCAGATCGTACTGTTCCTGATGATTTTGCTGGCGGTCGTCGGCGCGTTGTCCTACACCAAGCTGGGCCAGAGCGAAGACCCGCCGTTCACCTTCAAGGCCATGGTGATCAAGACCAATTGGCCGGGTGCGACGGCCCAGGAAGTCTCGCGGCAAGTCACCGAGCGCATTGAAAAGAAGCTCATGGAAACCGGCGAGTACGAGCGAATTGTCTCGTTCTCTCGCCCGGGTGAATCCCAGGTGACCTTCATGGCCCGGGACTCGATGCATTCGGCACAGATTCCCGAACTCTGGTATCAGGTGCGCAAGAAGATCAGCGACATTCGCCAGACCTTGCCGCCGGGGATTCAGGGACCGTTCTTCAACGATGAGTTCGGCACCACCTTCGGCAATATCTATGCGCTGACCGGTGAGGGCTTCGATTACGCGGTGCTCAAGGATTACGCCGACCGTATCCAGATCCAGCTGCAACGGGTCAAGGATGTGGGCAAGGTCGACTTGCTCGGGCTGCAGGACGAGAAGATCTGGATCGAACTGTCCAACGTCAAACTCGCCACCCTTGGCTTGCCGTTAGCGGCCGTGCAGCAAGCGCTGGAAGAACAGAACGCGATGTCCAACGCCGGGTTCTTCGAAACCACCAGTGAGCGTTTGCAGTTGCGGGTGACGGGCAACTTCCAGACCGTCGACGAGATCAGGCGTTTTCCGATCCGCGTCAGCGACCGGACCTTCCGTATCGGCGATGTCGCTGATGTGCGCCGTGGTTTCAACGATCCACCGGCACCTCGCATGCGTTTCATGGGCGAGGATGCGATCGGTCTGGCCGTGGCGATGAAGGATGGCGGCGACATTCTGGTGCTCGGCAAGGCGCTGGAACAGGAGTTCAAGCGTATTCAGAACAACCTGCCGGCCGGCCTGCAATTGCGCAAGGTTTCCGACCAGCCCGCGGCGGTGAAAAGCAGCGTCGGCGAGTTCGTCCAGGTGCTGGTGGAAGCGCTGGCGATCGTGTTGCTGGTGAGCTTTTTCTCCCTCGGCGTGCGCACCGGCATGGTGGTCGCGTTGGCCATTCCGCTGGTGCTGGCCATGACTTTCGCCTGCATGTACTACCTGGGAATCGGCCTGCACAAAATCTCTCTCGGCGCGTTGGTGCTGGCCCTGGGCTTGTTGGTGGACGACGCGATCATCGCCGTGGAAATGATGGCGATCAAAATGGAGCAGGGCTACGACCGGCTCAAGGCGGCCAGCTATGCCTGGACCAGCACCGCGTTCCCGATGCTCACCGGTACGTTGATCACCGCCGCCGGCTTCCTGCCCATTGCCACCGCGCAATCAGGCACCGGTGAGTACACCCGCTCGATCTTCCAGGTCGTGACCATCGCGTTGCTGGCGTCGTGGGTCGCTGCCGTGATGTTCGTGCCCTATCTCGGCGAGAAGCTGCTGCCGGATCTGGCGAAAATTCACGTTGCCAAACACGGTGCGGGCCAGCCTGATCCTTACGGTACGCCGTTCTATCAGCGTGTCCGGCGTCTGGTGGAGTGGTGCGTGCGCCGCCGCAAAACCGTCATTGCGCTGACCATCATGCTGTTCGTGGCCTCGGTGATGCTGTTCCGTTTTGTGCCGCAGCAGTTCTTCCCGGCCTCCGGGCGACTCGAACTGATGGTCGATCTGAAACTGGCCGAAGGCGCCTCGTTGAGTAACACCAACGAGGAGGTCAAACGGCTGGAAGCGATGCTCAAGGAGCGCACGGGCATCGACAACTATGTCGCCTACGTCGGCACCGGTTCGCCGCGTTTTTACCTGCCACTGGACCAGCAGTTGCCGGCGGCGAGCTTCGCGCAATTTGTGGTGCTGGCGAAAACCATCGAGGAGCGTGAAAGCCTGCGCAGCTGGCTGATCGATACCCTCAACGAGCAGTTCCCGGCCTTGCGCTCGCGGGTTACGCGCCTGGAGAACGGTCCGCCAGTCGGGTATCCGGTGCAGTTCCGGGTCACCGGTGAACACATCGAGGAGGTCCGCGCCCTGGCACGTAAAGTCGCGGCCAAGGTGCGTGAGAACCCGCATGTGGTCAACGTGCACCTGGACTGGGAAGAACCGAGCAAGGTGGTCTATCTGAACGTCGATCAGGACCGCGCGCGCGCCTTGGGCGTAAGTACGGCGAACCTGTCGAAGTTTCTGCAAAGCTCACTGACAGGCGCAAGCGTCAGCCAGTACCGTGAAGACAACGAGTTGATCGAGATCCTCTTGCGCGGCACCTTGCACGAACGCACCGAGCTGTCGCAACTGTCGAGCCTGGCGGTGCCGACCGACAACGGCAAAAGCGTTGCGCTGTCGCAGGTTGCCACCCTGGAGTACGGCTTCGAAGAAGGTATCATCTGGCACCGCAACCGCTTGCCGAACGTGACGATTCGCGCCGATATCTATGGCAAGGAACAACCGGCGACGCTGGTCCAGCAGATCCTTCCGACCCTGGAGCCGATTCGCGCCGAACTGCCTGACGGCTACTTGCTGGACGTCGGCGGCACGGTGGAAGACTCGACCCGCGGCCAGGCCTCGGTGAACGCCGGCGTGCCGTTGTTCATCGTCGTGGTGCTGACCTTGCTGATGCTGCAATTGCGCAGTTTCTCACGCACCGCGATGGTGTTTCTGACCGCGCCGCTGGGGTTGATCGGCGTCACTCTGTTCCTGATGGTGTTCCGTCAGCCGTTCGGCTTCGTGGCCATGCTCGGGACCATCGCGCTGTCGGGGATGATCATGCGTAACTCGGTGATCCTGGTGGACCAGATCGAACAGGACATCCGCGCCGGGCTCAAACCCTGGCAAGCGATCATCGAAGCCACGGTGCGACGCTTCCGGCCGATCGTGCTGACCGCACTGGCCGCCGTGCTGGCGATGATCCCGCTGTCGCGCAGCGTGTTCTTCGGGCCGATGGCGGTGGCGATCATGGGTGGATTGATTGTCGCGACGGCGCTGACCTTGCTGTTCCTGCCGGCGCTGTATGCGGCGTGGTTCAGGGTCAAGAAAGAACCGGTCTGATCCCCAAACTGTATTGACCCCGGAACTGTCCGGACCCGGAACTGGAATCGGGACTGGAACTACCGTAGGAGGGGCCGCCCCCTCTTCGAGGCCGCGCTGTCGCGTAAGGAACATG
>CAYNGZ010000367.1:0-5164 GCA_964396695.1 uncultured Pseudomonas sp. | reverse complement strand
GGCGGTCATAGGCGGTACCAGCCTGGGGGGGGGCGTGGGGCGCATTACCGGCACGGTGATCGGCGCGCTGATCCGCGGGGTGATGGCCAGCGGCTTCACCTTCGTCGGCGTCGATGCCTACATCCAGGACATCATCAAAGGCCTGATCATCGTGGTCGCAGTGGTCATCGACCAATACCGCAACAAGCGCAAGCTCAAGCGCTGATCCCCGGACCAGGCACTCAATACGCCACGCTTGACCCGCGTGGCGTAGCCGTTTGTCTTCTATATACAGCCGCTCGATTGAATTTCTTGCTATAAACGCACTCCGATAACCGCTTCAAAGCTTGCCAGAGAGCAATTTAAGGGCTTTGTCGGACACATTCCCTGTCTTTTCAGTTGCTGAGGCTGCAAGTCGGCCTTAGACTGCCGCCCCTCGTAAATTGAGTGCCAGGTGGCGCTTGGAATGTATGGCGCCTTTCCGAGGCCTTGCAGGTCGACCGGAAAGCTCCCTGATTCGCCTTAATGCACGTATTTTTTATAGAGAAATCAATGACAAAGGAAAAGTTGCTGGCCATGCCGGCGGATGACTACATGAATGCCGAGCAACGGGCTTTTTTCACCGAGCTGTTGCAAGCCATGAAAGTGGAAACCCACGAGCGCATCGAACAGAACCGCATCGCCATTGAAAGCCTGGATACCCCGGCTGACCCGGCTGACGCGGCTTCGGTCGAAGAAGAGCGCACCTGGCTGGTCAACGCTATTGATCGTGATCAGCGCATGCTGCCTCAACTGGAAAGAGCGCTGGAACGTATCGGCGACGACACTTTCGGCTGGTGCGACGACAGCGGCGAGCCGATCGGCCTGAAACGCCTGCTGATCAGCCCGACCACCAAGTACTGCATCGAAGCTCAAGAACGTCACGAGCAAATCGACAAGCACCAGCGTCAGGCCTGATTCTGTGTGACAGCCAGTTAATGATTGGCTGTCGTTAAAAGATCGCAGCCTGCGGCGTTCCTGCGCGGTATCGCATATACCCGTAGGAGGGGCCGCCCCCTCTTCGAGGCCGCGCTGTCGCGCAAGGAACATGGGCCAGGGCTGGCAAGCCAGCCCTTAAAAATAATATATAAATCAATAAGTTATTTTTTGTTCCATAAGAGCTGCCGCAGGCTGCGATCTTTGCATATGCGTGCCCACGATTCTATTGATCTGCTGCAAGCACCACGACTAATGGACCATAGATAATGGCCTTCTAGTGGCGCTTAATGCAGACACAATAAATAGAAGACGCAGTGGGGTAACGAACATGACACGAGACGGATCTCTGGCTGGCGCAGCGCCGCAACCGCTGGTTTCACCCAGGACGGATACGCGCTGGCTGGCTCCTGCGCTGCAAAGTATCGCCCTGATGCTGTTGCTGTGCGCCTTGGCACTCGGCGGCTGGTCGCTTTACCTCTGTTTGCCTTTGGCAGTGCTGATTGTATGGCTGCCCCGGCTGCGTTCGCGGACAACCATCGATGCCCCCGTCGCCGACACGTCCAACGCAATCACCGAACTGACCCGCGATTGATGCATGACCTGTCGGTTCCAATCAGGCTAAAAGGGCGGCATTGGGGTGGATTGCGGTTAGGTTACAAGCCTGAGAATCCACGTTAAGGCGAATCTCGGGATAGGCGATTGTTACCGGTCATGCAAGGAAATTGTGCAAGCAGGCGGCTATTTCCAGGAGGCGGGACTCATTAGTATTTCTACATTGTTAGGAAGCTAATTAAAATTTCCGAGGTGCTCTCATGCAAAGCAAAGTCGATGTCGCGGTGATGATTGGCAGTGGTGTGCCTGCCGGATTGCGGGCGATGGGGCAAAGCGTGTGTTGGGTCGTCCTGCTCAATGGCGAGCAACGTAGCGCTGCATTCTCCAGCCGCACTGAAGCCGAGGAGTGCAAGGCGGCCTGGCTGGCGCAACTTAACGCCGAGAAGCCTGACAGACTGCATTAAATCGGTGTTGTGGGTCGGCGGCGCAGTTAAGTCATCGGTTGACGAAACGACTGCGCCGGTAAACGCAATAGGGTGTGTCAGAGGCTGGCCTCGAAGTTTCTGGCGAGGGCACAGGCTTCGTTGTGGTCACCCCGGAAACCTCTTACGCGGCCAGTTGCAGTTTCTTTAATATGGAAAAAGCGGTTGCCCGCCAGAACCACGTGATAACGCAGACGAGGACATTGCTCCAGCTGACAGGACGTCGTGCAGAGCACGGTGTGCGGGCTATAGGTATGGGCGCTGGTGTCCTGGGCAGGGTTGGTCAGTGTACTCATATGAATTCCTTTTCTATGGTTTACCGACGGTTGCACGTCGCTTTAGGTAGTCTAGAAGCGCCTGGCTGCTCTAGAATCACCTCCAGTGGTTGGAGGTTCATGCTCATCTAAAGCAATTTTTTTCTGGCGATATGTCAGAAAAGTGCTTTTTTTAAAGAGCTTTTTCCCTAAAGTTGATAGTCCAGCATTCTCTGGCCGTTAGAAGGGCGATTTCCTTCAACATCTGACGACCGCCAGAGAAGACGGCGAGAGTAGCGTTCCAGTAGTCTTCTCCTGCCCTTCGATGAAGGAGCTTTCTGCTTACTTCACGGCTTCAGCTTGGGTCATTGTTGCGATATTTTCGGTATGACCGTTTTTTGCTGCCTGTTTTTTCTGCGGGTAGCGTCATTTTCAGATGTGGGGATGTTTCCTTGGCAGTAAGTAATCTCGATATGCATGCTTTGTTCGTGCTGGGTGATCTGCGCGCAAAGCTGGTCAAGCAGTTTCAATCACGTTTCGTTTACATCACCGAGCAGACCCCTGAAGGCATTTACGTCGCCGAGATCGACACCGAGTCGGCATTGGTGGTGGACGACAAGCCTCGCCTGGAGCTCAAGGTCGGCGATCATTTCCGCGCTGCGGTATTGCCGAGCCGCGAAGGTGGAAAATTCGAAATCAGGTTTCGCGAGATCAAGCTGACGGTCTACGGCCTCGGTGATTACGCATTTGTGACCACGGCAGAAGGCCACGCCATTCTGTTCAAGGAAGGCCATAGCGTAGTAACGGTGTTTGCCGCTCACGAACAGCTGCAGGAAGGCCTGACCAAGACCTTGAAAACGGTGACCGGCAAAGCTGCCAAGTGGCGTAAAGGCGAGCTCACGACGTTCAAGGCCAGTGAGTAAATGAGCCTGTCCCGGGCCGACTTCCATGAGCAGAACCAGGGCAGCGCTCGCGAACACGCCCAGCGCCTGTTCGCCCAGAAGGCCGTTCTGCAGGGCACCTGGCTGAGCTGGGTGGCATCACAGATCTACATCTTGCGTCCGGCGGAGTACGCCAGCATGGTGCGAAGGGAGTTGCAGCACTTGCAGGACTCTTCTGAAATTTGATCGTTGGACCTCGAACGCAAAAACCTCTACTACAGTCAGTTGACTGAGTATTCGCAGGTGCGCGGCCTTTGTGCGCAAAGCCGTTCTGCCATTGCTGTGAACAGCACGAGGTGCAAAGCATGAAAGGTTTTCGATTGTTGCTGGCCAGCGCGCTGGCCACTGTAGGTCTGCTGGCGTCGCCCGTGGTCGTTACGGCCGCCCCGGCGTCGATTCACTTCGCCGACCTTAACTGGGAAAGCGGCAGCCTGATCACCGACATTTTGCGGATCATTGTCGAGAAGGGTTACGGCCTGCCAACCGATACTTTGCCGGGCACTACCATCACCCTGGAAACCGCGTTGGCCAACAATGACATTCAGGTCATTGGCGAAGAGTGGGCCGGTCGCAGTCCGGTCTGGGTCAAGGCCGAGGCTGAAGGCAAGGTGGCGAGTGTCGGCGATACGGTCAAAGGCGCAACCGAAGGCTGGTGGGTGCCGGAGTACGTGATCAAGGGCGATCCGGCCAAAGGCATCAAACCCCTGGCGCCGGACTTGCGCAGCGTGTCGGACCTGCCGCGCTACAAGGATGTTTTCAGAGATCCGGAAAGCCCCGGCAAAGGGCGCTTTCTCAACAGCCCGATCGGCTGGACCTCGGAAGTGGTCAACAAACAGAAGCTCAAGGCCTATGGCCTGACGGACAGTTACGTGAATTTTCGCAGTGGTTCCGGTGCAGCGCTGGACGCAGAAATCACCTCGTCGATTCGTCGTGGCAAGCCGGTGCTGTTTTATTACTGGTCACCAACCCCGTTGCTTGGACGCTTCAAGCTGATTCAGCTGGAAGAACCACCGTTCGATGCCGAGGCCTGGAAGACCCTGACCGATGCCGAGAACCCCAATCCGAAACCGACACGTTCGTTGCCCTCGAAACTGTCGATCGGGGTGTCCGCGCCTTTCCAGAAACAGTATCCGCAGGTGACTGAGTTTTTCAGTAAGGTCGACCTGCCTATCGGACCTTTGAACAAGGCGCTGGCCGAAATCAGCGAAAACCACACAGCGCCGCGCCAGGCTGCAGAAGCCTTCATGAAGGCACATCCGGAGGTCTGGCGGGCGTGGCTGCCTGCGGAGGTGGCAGACAAAGTGTCTGCCAGCCTGTAGCGCGCCCGGTCGATCAATGAGCGGTCGGTTCGGGCGAATTTCACGGGCGTGACTTCAACATTGCCGTGGAACAATGCGCTGACAAAAACTCTGGTCTAGGCTGTTTTTTCTGCCATCGATTCCAGGAACCCCGCTCATGACGTTTGTGCTTGCTCAATGGATCGTCGCCGCGTTTGTGCTGATCAGCCTGCTCCATCTGTACTGGGCGCTTGGCGGCCGCTGGGCCAGTGACGCCGTGGTACCGCAGGTACAGGACGGCGCGGAGGAAGGGCTGCGTCCGGCCTTCAAGCCTTCTGCGCTGGCAACCCTGGCGGTGGCTGTCGGGTTGTTGCTTATCGCCTTGATGGTGAGCCTGCGGGTCGGCTTGTTTCTGCCGGCAGTCGGGCACTGGTCGCTGCAATGGCTGATCAGTGCAATTGCCCTGCTGATGTTTGCCCGGGCGATCGGCGATTCGAACCTTGTCGGCTTTTTCAAGGAAAAGACCGGCTCAAAGTTTGCGCGCCTCGACACCTGGGCCTATTCACCGCTGTGCGTGGTCTTGGGGGCGGGGTTGTTGGTTGTGGCGTGGGGCTGAGTTCTAAATCTTCGGGATCGCAGCCTTCGGCAGCGCCTACGTATTGTCTCGGCGCCACTGTCTTCCCGCTTTTAACCCCTGTCCC
>CAYNGZ010000366.1:2283-5186 GCA_964396695.1 uncultured Pseudomonas sp. | reverse complement strand
GCGGGCATTGCCTATCAATAAACCCCTGAAGCTGATGGCATTCGCCGCGTTGACAGTGCTGGTCGCCAGTTGTTCGACCAGCCGTGCGCCGGCCCAGAAGTCCTCCACCGCCGTGCGCTCGACGCCGGGGCTGGACATCAACCGTGCCCACAAGGATGGCGCGCCATGGTGGGATGTGGATATTTCACGCATTCCCGACGCCACGCCGACCCTGCACACTGGCCCGTACAAGGCCAACCCGTATACCGTGCTGGGCAAAACCTATTTTCCGATGGCCGAGTCCAAGCGCTATGTCGCCTCGGGCACGGCGTCCTGGTATGGCACCAAGTTTCACGGGCAGAACACCGCCAACGGCGAAGTGTATGACCTCTATGGCATGAGTGCTGCGCACAAGACCTTGCCCTTGCCCAGTTACGTTCGGGTGACCAACCTGGACAACAACAAGAGTGTGATCTTGCGGGTCAACGACCGTGGGCCGTTCTATTCGGACCGCATCATCGACTTGTCGTATGCGGCGGCGAAGAAGCTCGGGTATGCCGAGATCGGCACTGCGCGGGTCAAGGTTGAAGGTATCGACCCGCAAGAGTGGTGGGCGGCGAAAGGCCGGCCTGCTCCGTTGATGCTCAACGAGCCGCAGGTCGCGCAAAATAACGCGCCGGTGATTACGGCGTCGGCCGGTACTGTCGAGCAATGGACGCCACCGCCGCAGCAACACGCCGCGGCTGTTGTGCCCGTGCAGATCGATGCAAAAAAAAACGCTTCTGTATCAGCCTCTGGCCAGTATCTGCAGGTGGGCGCGTTCGCCAACCCGGACGCTGCAGAACTCCTGAGATCGAAGTTGAGCGGGATGGTGAGCGCTCCGGTGTTCATCAGTTCGATCGTGCGCAACCAACAGACACTGCATCGGGTTCGCCTGGGGCCAATCGGTTCGCAGGGTGAAATCACGCAAGTGCAGAACAGCGTGCGTCTGGCCAATCTCGGTTCGCCGAGCCTGGTGACTGCCGAATAAGTAATTTCAGATTCAAGGTTCGCTTGCGGTTTGGGGGGCGAACCTGAGTTGTTGGCTCGTCGAACAATAAAAGCCCGGCAAGGGTCAGAGAGTGAACAACCGAACACGCGACAATCCGTAGTAGTCGGCTCCGTGCGAAAACTCGCCGAGCGACGATCAGGCAAGGCGAAAACAGGCGAGCAAGCGGAGTTTAGGGACCTAAATGAGCATTGCGAGCCTGTTTTCAACGCAGTCTGGTCGACGCGCAGGCAGTTTTCGTAGAGAGCCAGGCAGATTGTCTGATTAGTTTTGCCCATAGGGCAGTTTCCATTAGCGATTTCGAGAGACGGATGAACATCACCACCTTTGCCAAACGCCTGTGCCTGCTAGTCCCGCTGCTCCTCTCACCCGCGGCTTTCGCGGCTGAGATGATGCCGTCGCCACCGCAACTGGCCGCTAAAGCCTACGTGCTCATGGACGCCAGCAGCGGCAACGTGCTGGTCGAGAACAACGGTGACCAGCGTCTGCCGCCCGCCAGCCTGACCAAGCTGATGACGGCGTACATCGCGACCCTGGAAATCCGTCGCGGCCAGATCGGCGAAAACGATCCGGTGACCGTCAGCGAAAACGCCTGGCGCACCGGCGGTTCGCGGATGTTCATCAAGGTGGGTTCGCAGGTAACCGTCAGCGACCTGCTGCACGGCATCATCATCCAGTCGGGTAACGACGCCAGCGTCGCGCTCTCCGAGCACATCGCCGGCAGCGAAGATGCCTTCGCCGACCTCATGAACAAGACTGTCGCCGATCTGGGCATGTCCAACAGCCACTTCATGAACCCGACCGGTCTGCCAAACCCTGAGCACTACTCGTCGGCTCACGACATGGCTGTTCTGGCGCGCGCGATCATCCACGAAGACCCGGCTCACTACGCAATCTACTCGCAGAAAGAGTTCTTCTGGAACGGTATCAAGCAACCGAACCGCAACCTGCTGCTGTGGCGCGACAAGACCGTTGACGGTCTGAAAACCGGTCACACCGACGAAGCCGGCTACTGCATGGTGTCCTCGGCGGTACGTGACGGCATGCGCCTGATCGCCGTAGTGTTCGGTACCAACAGCGAAACGGCCCGCGCCGCTGAAACCCAGAAACTGCTGACCTACGGTTTCCGCTTCTTCGAAACCCAGACCTTCTATCAGAAAGGCGCCGAGCTGGCTCAGGCTCCAGTCTGGAAAGGCACCACGCACCAGGTCAAAGCCGGTCTGGCTGAAGACCTGACCATGACCCTGCCAAAAGGCCAGCTGAAAAAGCTCGCTGCCAGCATGACCATGAACCCGCAGCTGGTTGCACCGATCGCCAAGGGCGACGTGATTGGTAAAGTCGAAGTGAAACTGGACGACAAGGTGGTGCACAGCGCCAACCTGATCGCTCTGGACGCGGTCGAGGAAGGTGGTATCTTGCGCCGCATGTGGGATAGCATCCGTCTATTCTTCTACGGCTTGTTCAACTGATAGTGTGGACCCGCATGGCCCCGCGCTGATCCGGCGCGAGGCCATGCCGTCGCCACGGCTTACGCTTACGAGGCCGTTACGCCATGACCGATACCGAAGTAAAGGCTCCCAAGATCGAATTCCCCAACGTTGACTACCCGGTTAAGGTGATCAGCGATACCGGTGTGGGCAACAAAGACAAGATCATCGAGATCGTCAAGAAACACGCGACGATCAACCATGATCGTGTGGATGAGCGCCAAAGCACCAACGGCAAGTACACCACGATTCAGTTGCACATCGTCGCGACCGACCAGGACCAGCTGTACAACCTCAAAAGCGAGTTGCGCGCGACCGGCTTCGTGCACATGGTGTGTTGATGTCCGAACGGGTGGCCTTTCCAGAGCCCGGCCATCTGGCTTGCGAGG
>CAYNGZ010000366.1:0-2273 GCA_964396695.1 uncultured Pseudomonas sp. | reverse complement strand
GAGGGGTTGCTGCAGGGCGGCCTGGGGGCGCTGACCGGGCGGCGCAGCGGGAGCGAGGCTCGGATCACCAGCTCGTCGCGCGAGGTGCTGCCGGTCACCCGGCTGGACGGCGAGCGCATCGGCAACGGCCGGCCCGGGCCGCTGTGGGAAAAGGCCTACGCGCTGCTGCAGAAGGCGAAGGCGGCAGGCTGATGCACGCCGAAACGAGGAAAGGGAGCCTCCCGCTCCTCGTGAAACACCTCGGCCGCGTCGAGTACGCACCGACCTTCGCGCGCATGCGTGAGCTCACGCTGGCGCGCGACGCCGCCACGCCCGACGAGATCTGGCTGGTCGAGCACCCGCCGGTTTTCACCCAGGGCCAGGCCGGCAAGGCCGAGCATCTGCTGCTTCCCGGCGATATTCCGGTGGTGCAGGTCGACCGTGGGGGGCAAGTGACCTACCACGGCCCGGGTCAGTTGGTGGCTTATCTGCTGCTGGACGTGCGCAAGCTGGGTTTCGGCGTGCGCGACCTGGTCAGCCGGATGGAGCAGTGCCTGATCGAGCTGCTGGCCAGCTATGGCGTCACCGCCGTGGCCAAGGCCGATGCGCCGGGCGTCTACGTCAACGGTGCAAAAATCGCTTCTCTGGGTCTGCGGATCCGCCACGGTTGCTCCTTTCATGGCCTGGCCCTGAACGTGGATATGGATCTGGAGCCGTTTCACCGGATTAACCCCTGTGGATATGCCGGGCTGGCCATGACCCAGCTGCGCGATCACACCGGGCCGATTGAATTTGCCGAGGTAAGTGCCCGGCTGCGCGCGCAGCTCGTCAAACACCTCGACTATGCTGAGCAGACGACCCTAACGGGCGGAATCGACTGATATGACTACTGCGCAAGACGCTGTGCAAACCATGATCCCGACGCTGGATGTTACCGAGCGCCCGGCCCCGCGTGCCAAAGTGGAAGCAGGCGTAAAGCTGCGTGGCGCCGAAAAGGTTGCGCGCATCCCGGTGAAGATCATTCCGACCACCGAACTGCCGAAAAAGCCTGACTGGATTCGCGTGCGCATCCCGGTTTCCCCGGAAGTCGACCGTATCAAGGCCCTGCTGCGCAAACACAAGCTGCACAGTGTCTGCGAAGAAGCGTCCTGCCCGAACCTGGGCGAGTGCTTCTCCGGTGGTACCGCGACCTTCATGATCATGGGCGACATCTGCACCCGGCGCTGCCCGTTCTGCGACGTGGGCCACGGTCGTCCGAAGCCACTGGACGTCAACGAACCGGAAAGCCTCGCCATCGCCATCGCCGACCTGCGTCTGAAGTACGTGGTTATCACCTCGGTCGACCGCGATGACCTGCGTGACGGCGGTGCCCAGCACTTCGCCGACTGCATCCGCGAAATCCGCAAGCTCTCGCCGAACGTGCAACTTGAGACGCTGGTCCCGGACTACCGTGGCCGGATGGACGTTGCACTGGCCATCACCGCCGCCGAGCCGCCGGATGTGTTCAACCACAACCTGGAAACCGTGCCACGCCTGTACAAGGCGGCGCGTCCGGGTTCGGACTATCAGTGGTCGCTGACCCTGCTGCAAAAATTCAAGCAGATGATGCCGCACATTCCGACCAAGTCCGGCTTGATGCTGGGTCTGGGCGAAACCGACGAAGAAGTCATCGAAGTCATGAAGCGCATGCGCGAACACGACATCGACATGCTGACCCTGGGCCAGTACCTGCAACCGTCGCGCAACCACTTGCCGGTGCAGCGTTTCGTACACCCGGACACCTTCGCCTGGTTCGCCGAGGAAGGTTACAAGATGGGCTTCAAGAACGTCGCCTCCGGCCCGCTGGTACGTTCCTCGTACCACGCCGACGAGCAGGCGAAACTGGTCAAGGCCGAGTTGACGTCGTCCTGATCCGCAATGCCCGCAAGGTATAAGCCTTGCGGGCATTTTTGTTTTCGGGCGCTGCTCCGGCCTCACGTCACATTCAGTTTTTTCCTTCACCCTGTGGGATAACTGATCCTCTTCTGTTTGTTCCCGTTCCTGACTACTGTGTGTTGAAACATTCACGCAGGGAGAATCACGGATGACCACTCGCTCGACCCCGGTTATTTCCGAACACGCGCAGGTCCCGGCATTACCCGCCGAAGGGCTGATCGGCGTCATTGCACCGGCCGGCCCGGTGGCGCTGGATACCGAAAAGGCTTTTCAATGGATGCGTGCACGGGGGTATTCGCTGCGGATTTTTCCAGGCGTTCTGGAGAACGACGGCTACCTGGCCGGCAGTGACGACGTTC
>CAYNGZ010000365.1:0-5196 GCA_964396695.1 uncultured Pseudomonas sp. | reverse complement strand
TGCTTTGCAGAGGGGCCTCGTCACCCGCTGTTCTCACATACCGATTGGGCATGTGACGGATGCTACAGGTGGGAAATCCGCCGGTACCGCAAGAGGGATCGTAGATTATCTCACCGGGCTTAGGGTCGATACGATCTACCATGAAGGCGGTGACAGCCCGCGGCGTGTAGAACTCACCTGCGTTGCCTGCGGCCTGCAGGTCATTGAGCAATTGCTCGTAAATGTCACCAAAGTGTTTGCGCTCGGCTAGGTCGTTGAAATCGACCTCGCTGATCTTATTGACGACTTGGCGGATGAGCTCGCCATCTTTCATATAGTTGTAGGCGTCTTCAAACACGCTGCGCACTACGCGGGCACGGTTGGCCCACTTGCCGGTGGTGGAAAGACTCTTCAGGGTGGGAAATAGGTCACCATTGATGAAGCTCAGCAGCTCGGCGCCAGTAATGCCCGCTGGATTGGCAGCCCAGTTGCGCCACTGCAGACGCTTCGGAATAGGAGAACGGTAGCCGCCATGCACGCGGTCGAGCTGCTGGTCTTGGTCATCGATGATCTTGAGGAAGAAAATCCAGCAAAGCTGCGAGAGTCGCTGGGCGTCACCATCGACACCGGCGTCTTTCCACATGGTTTGCTGAATGGCTTTGACTGCGTTTCTGACGGACATGGGTTAGGCGTACTTCAATTAATCGGCGGCGACGCGGAGCTTGGGTCCAGCGCTTCGTCTCGTTTGTGGCAGACTGGGCGACAAAGACAATTTGATCCACATCAAACTGCGCAGTTTAGCGCTTTTTATGCGTTGCCTAACTACTTTTTAGGCGACATTGGTGTCGCGCAACATACCGTAGCCCTCTGGAATCATTCCCTCTCGCGTGCGAATCGACTGATTTATCTAGACATGCATTCGCAAACTGAATTAGCGCTAATTTCAATGGCACCTACGAGCAACCGCTCCTGACCGATTGTGTTGAAAAGGTCGACCTGGCCGGGCTAGTCGTGCATTGAGTGGGTAAATGCACAGACTTGACCACACATTTGCATTCGACCTGACCAGCCGTTTGCACCGGAATTGACCAGCACGCATCGCGACCATGATAGGCCGAAGCCAACCCAGGCGGTGTGAAAAGGATTTGAACGCCAAGCGCCGATCAGATTCTCTTACTTGGTAATTTCTGTAAAAGGCTGCAAGAAGTCGCTTGCGTGGATTGAGCGAGTACGCGACCTCTACCAAGATGGTGGACACCACTCGTGGAGATGCCCTTTCCAGACAACTAGCGGGAAGCATGCAAACTTTGCGGAGCCAGCGTTGCGACGGGAGGAAGAAGCAAGTGTAAGAGCGAAGTGTAGTGGTCTAATGAAACCGGACACCCATTTAGGCGAGAATGCTCGCCAGAGAGAGGTGTCTGATGACCAAGCAACGTCGTTCCTTTTCCGCTGAATTCAAACGCGAGGCCGCAGCTCTCGTGCTCGATCAAGGCTATAGCCATATCGAGGCCTGTCGCTCGCTCGGGGTGGTCGAGTCCGCGTTGCGTCGCTGGGTGAACCAACTCCAGCAGGAGCGCGGCGGTGTTACTCCGCAGACAAAAGCGCTGACGCCCGAGCAGCAGAAGATCCAGGAGTTGGAAGCCCGGATCGCTCGTCTTGAGCGGGAGAAATCCATTTTAAAAAAGGCTACCGCGCTCTTGATGTCGGAAGAGCACGAGCGCACGCGCTGATTGATCAACTGAGCACTCAAGAGCCGGTTGATTGGCTTTGCATGGTCTTTGATGTCACTCGCTCGTGCTACTACGCCCGCCGCCTCAGACGTCGAACTCCGGACGTTGAACGACTTCGTTTACGCAGTCGAGTCAATGAGCTGTTCACGCAGAGTCGAAGCGCTGCCGGCAGCCGCAGTATCGTGTCGATGATGCAGGACGATGGCGAACAAATCGGACGGTTCAAGGTGCGTGGCCTGATGCGGGAACTGGCGTTAGTCGCAAACAACCTGGATCACATGCCTATAAACAAGCGACGGTTGAGCGGCCGGATATTCCGAACATCTTGAATCGAGAGTTTGAAGTGGTGGCACCCAACCGGGTCTGGTGTGGCGATATCACCTACATCTGGGCTCAAGGAAAATGGCATTACTTGGCTGTCGTGCTGGATCTCTACGCGCGTCGAGTTGTGGGCTGGGCGCTGTCGAGCAAACCGGACACGTACTTGGTGACCAAGGCGTTGGATATGGCTTACGAGCAGCGTGGTCGGCCTCAAGGACTGCTATTCCACTCGGATCAGGGCTCGCAATACGGCAGTCGCCAGTTTCGCCAACGACTCTGGCGTTACCGCATGCGCCAAAGCATGAGCCGTCGTGGAAACTGTTGGGACTCTCAGTTCACTATGCTCAGGAACGTCAGCTCAATCTGACCCGTGCTGGGATTGGCTAGCTACATGCCTTGGTGTTGACCTGTCGATTGATCCCTGGCGTTCCCTGGCATTGCCGGGCCTGGCGCTTGTGACCTAATAGGAGCCTTGTGCTGCACCCTGAGAGTCCTGTCCTGCGTCCGGGGTTGGTAGTGCGTAACCGCAGAGGTACTACGCATGAGCACTTCGAAAATCACGGAAGTCATCCTGGGCGTTGATACCCACCTGGATATCCACGTTGGTGTCCTGATCAACGTAAACGGACAGCTTTTAGGTACGCTTGCCGTTGAAACTCAGGTGAGTGGATACCTTAAGTTGCTGGCCTGGGCTAAATCGTTCGGGCCGTTCCTGCGAGCGGGTGTCGAAGGTACTGGCACTTACGGTGCTGGGTTGGCGCAGGTACTTCGCGACCACGATATTGCTGTTTTTGAGGTCAATCGTCCTGATCGAACCAAACGCAGACTGGAGGGGAAATCCGATCCTACCGATGCGGAAAGTGCAGCTCGTTCAGTGCTATCGGGTAGTGCCACGGCTGTTGCTAAAACTCATTCCGGGGCGGCTGAGGCAATGAGAGCAATTTCCGTTGTCCGCCGAAGTGCGGTGAAAGCCAAAACACAGGCGATCAACCAGATCAGATCGTTGTTGGTCAGTGCACCACAAGAGATCAGGGAACAGCTCTGGGATACTAAACCTGCCGACTGTGTCGGTAACTGCCTGCATCTTGGTTCGTTGGGGGCGGCCCCATTTCTGGTTGCTTTGGCTACGTCACTTAGGCTTCTGGCGAGGCGCTGGACGGCCCTCGTGACGGAGCTGAAAGAACTCGATGACATGCTGGACTCTCTGACTCAGCAGTACGCACATCGTCTTCGTAATCAATTCGGTGTTGGCCCCCAGTCGGCGGCAACCCTGATCTCCGTTGCCGGCGATAATCCTGAGCGCCTGAAGAGTGAGTCAGCGCTCGCTGCGCTTTGCGGTGTCAGTCCGTTACCGGCGTCATCCGGAAAGACGGTTCGCCACCGCCTGAACCGTGGAGGGGATCGATCCGCCAACAATGCGTTGTGGACGATCGCTATGGTGCGTATGCGCAGTGATCCACGAACCAGGGCCTACGTAGCGCGTAGAACGGCTGAGGGACTGTCATCCAAGGAAATTCAAAGATGTTTGAAGCGTTACATCATTCGAGACTTGTACCCTCTGATTTTGGCCGATCTGAATGAATCGAGGCACGTCGGTTGACATAGGAGCGTCAATGCACCGATGGAGCGCGTGTTTCGCAGTTTGAAAACTGAATGGATACCGACCGTGGGTTACATGACGGCCCAAGAAGCGCATCGAGACATCGGCCATTACCTGATGCATCGGTACAACTGGATTCGACCGCATCAGTTCAACGATGGGCTGCCCCCGGCTCAGGCCGAGAAAAAACTTAACGTCGTGTCCGGGATTAGTTGACCACTACAGAAGTGACCGCGTGGCTTACGGAGAGTGGAGTGGGGAGTGTCGCTTCTAACGCAAAAGCGGCTATGGACACGCTAGACACGAATGCCCAAGGCATTTCAGACGCCATTATGCGATTACGGCAGTTTTAGACCTCACTGTCCCCTCCTTTACGAGTGGGTGACTATTGCGGGGATATAGGTTCTTTGAATAGTGGGAATTGCGTTGCCCCCCCGTAAGGGAACGGTGAACCCATCTTTTCACCCCCGCTAAGCTCCGACATGGTGGACACCATTTTTAAGTGGACACCATCTCTGGCCTATTTAAGCGGATCCTTTATGCAGCCAAAACGACGCTCCTATACCAAGACCTTCAAAGCCCAAATCATCCAGGAATGCGCCCAGCCTGATGCGTCAATCGCTGGGGTTGCCCAGAACCATGGGCTCAACGCAAATCTCGTGCATAAATGGATTCGCGTTCAATCGCAACAAAGCGTGGCGTTGCAAAACGCCTTCATCCCGCTGAGCGTACGGCCCACCACTGTGCAGCCCAGCCAGGCCGCGATTCACATTGAAATTTCTCATGCTCGTGGCGCCATTATGGTGGATTGGCCCACCGATAACGCCGCTGCATGCGCGACCTTCCTTCGAGACCTGCTGCGGTGATCCGCGTCGACTCCATCTGGTTGGCCACCGAGCCGATGGACATGCGCGCCGGCACTGAGACGGCGCTGGCCCGGGTCGTGGCGGTCTTTGGTGCAGCGCAGCCGCACTGCGCTTATCTCTTTGCCAATCGCCGGGGAAACCGCATGAAAGTCTTGGTTCATGACGGTCTGGGAGTCTGGCTGGCGGCACGCCGCCTGCACCAGGGGCGATTTGTCTGGCCCAGCAACCGACATGGCGCCCAGATGGCGCTGACTCCCGAACAGCTTCAGGCGCTGGTGATCGGTCTTCCCTGGCAACGTCTCGGGGCTGCCGGAGCAATCCGCATGCTTTAAAGGACATGGATGACATACGCCGATCAGCAAATCGGGCAGAGTCAACGCCATGATTTCTACCTCCTATCTCGATCAACTCAACACCGAGCAATTGCGCAGCCTGGCTGCGCAGTTGCTCCAGAACGTCGAACGTCTCGATAAAGAACTGCTGCACCACAAAACCCGTAACCAGCAGCTCATCCACGAAATCGCCCAGCTCAAACGCCATCGCTTCGCCAAGCGCGCCGAGTCGTTCAGTCCCGACCAGGCCAGCTTGCTGGACGACCTGCTTGAGACTGACCTCGCCTCCATCGAGGCCGAGCTTGAAGCCCTGGTGCCAAAGCCAGTGCCCTCTCCAGCCCGCCAGCAACCCAAGCGCACCGCACTGC
>CAYNGZ010000364.1:0-5206 GCA_964396695.1 uncultured Pseudomonas sp. | reverse complement strand
GGGGCGCTATACCCGGCGAATAGTATTTTATGGGTGGGCCCGCACATGCGAGGCAGTTCCACGAGGCCGGTGCGTTCGAGGCAACGGCGAATGTTGTTCTTCCAAACTGATTCATAAATGAAGTTGTGGACGTAGAAGTACTCCAGGTGTTTGAACCCGGTCTGGCAGGCCGAGAACAATTCCTCGCAGATCTTCACATGGGCGTCCATCGAGCCGCCGATGTCGAACAGCAGCAACAACTTGATGGTGTTGCGGCGCTCCGGGCGCATCTGGATGTTCAGCAGTCCGGCGTCGCGGGCGGTGTGGTCGATGGTGCCGTTGATGTCCAGCTCCTCTGCCGCACCCTGACGGGCGAATTTGCGCAGCCGCCGCAGGGCGACCTTGATGTTGCGCGTGCCCAGCTCGACCTGATCGTCGAGGTTCTTGTACTCGCGCTGGTCCCAGACCTTGACCGCTTTGCCCTGGCGTTTGCCGGCATCGCCGACCCGGATGCCTTCCGGGTTGAAACCGCCCGAGCCGAACGGGCTGGTGCCGCCGGTGCCGATCCACTTGTTGCCGCCGGCATGGCGTTCCTTCTGCTCTTCCAGGCGCTTCTTGAATTCTTCGATCAGCTTGTCGAGCCCGCCGAGGGACTGGATCTGCGCTCGTTCCTCATCGGTCAGCGAGCGCTCGAACTCCTTGCGCAACCAGTCTTCGGGAATCAGCGCCTGAAGGTGATTGTCGAGTTTTTCCAGGCCATTGAAGTAGGCGCCGAACGCCCGGTCGAACTTGTCGAAATGCCGTTCGTCCTTCACCAGGATCGCCCGCGACAAGTAATAAAACTCGTCCATGTCGGCGAAGGTCACGCGCTGTTTCAGCGCGTTGATCAGGTCCAGCAGCTCACGCACCGAGACCGGCACCTTGGCTGCACGCATTTCATTGAACAGGTTGAGCAGCATGGCTTTCGCCCTTGATCTTGTAAAAAGAGTATCAGCGGGTGCCGCGACGGCTCATAAAGGCCAGCCGCTCGAGCAATTGCACGTCCTGCTCGTTCTTCACCAGGGCGCCGGCCAGCGGCGGGATGGCTTTGGTCGGATCGCGTTCGCGCAGCACCGCTTCGCCGATGTTGTCGGCCATCAGCAATTTAAGCCAGTCCACCAGTTCGGAGGTCGAGGGCTTTTTCTTCAGGCCCGGGACTTTGCGCACGTCGAAGAACACGTCCAGCGCTTCGCTGACCAGGTCTTTCTTGATGTCCGGGTAGTGCACGTCGACGATTTTTTGCAGGGTGACGCGGTCCGGGAAAGCGATGTAGTGGAAGAAACAGCGGCGCAGGAAGGCGTCCGGCAGCTCTTTCTCGTTGTTGGAGGTAATGATGATGATCGGGCGCTGTTTGGCCTTGATGGTTTCGTCGATCTCGTAAACGTAGAACTCCATCTTGTCGAGTTCTTGCAGCAGGTCGTTCGGGAACTCGATGTCGGCCTTGTCGATTTCGTCGATCAGCAGAATCACCCGCTCTTCGGACTCGAAGGCTTCCCACAGCTTGCCCTTTTTCAGGTAATTGCGGATGTCATGAACCTTGTCCACGCCCAGTTGCGAGTCGCGCAAGCGGCTGACCGCGTCGTACTCGTACAGGCCCTGGTGAGCCTTGGTGGTCGACTTGATATGCCAGGTGATCAGCTTGGCTGCGAAGGACTCGGCCAGTTGCTCGGCCAGCATGGTCTTGCCGGTGCCGGGTTCGCCCTTGACCAGCAGCGGCCGCTCCAGGGTGATGGCGGCGTTGACCGCCAGCTTCAGGTCATCGGTGGCGACATAGGCGCGGGTGCCTTCGAACTTCATCGGTAATTCCTCGAACGGTAACGCCGATCTGCGCCGGGCAGAGCGGGCGAAATAAAAGTATGCCCGACTATAACGCGGCGCCCGGTCGACTGTGAACGCAGACGGCGTATTCAGTCTCTGAATGGGGCGTCACACGGTGACTCGGTCAGCTCAATAAATGGATACAAAGTATGTACCCCTGTTCGTCGCGACTGGACGCACAAGGGGGGCGAGGCATACCCTTGAGAGCTTCTCCAACGCTGTATAAGGACCCAGCCATGAGCCGTATTTTTGCTGATAACGCGCATTCCATCGGTAACACGCCATTGGTTCAGATCAACCGTATTGCACCTCGCGGTGTGACCATTCTGGCGAAGATCGAAGGGCGTAATCCGGGCTATTCAGTCAAATGCCGGATCGGCGCGAACATGATCTGGGACGCTGAAAGCAGCGGCAAACTCAAGCCGGGCATGACCATTATCGAACCGACCTCGGGCAACACCGGTATCGGTCTGGCGTTCGTCGCCGCTGCTCGCGGGTACAAGCTGGTGCTGACCATGCCGGCGTCCATGAGCATCGAGCGGCGCAAGGTGCTCAAGGCCCTGGGCGCCGAACTGGTACTGACCGAGCCTGCCAAAGGCATGAAAGGTGCCATCGAAAAGGCTGCCGAGATTCTGGCCAGTGACCCGGCCCGGTACTTCATGCCGCAGCAGTTCGAGAACCCGGCCAACCCGGCGATTCACGAAAAGACCACCGGTCCGGAAATCTGGAACGACACCGACGGTGCGATTGATGTACTGGTCTCGGGTGTCGGCACGGGTGGGACCATCACTGGTGTTTCGCGATATATCAAGAACACCCAGGGCAAGCCGATTCTCTCGGTGGCAGTGGAACCGCTGGTTTCGCCAGTGATTACCCAGGCCATGGCCGGTGAAGAAATCAAGCCAAGCCCGCACAAGATCCAGGGCATCGGTGCTGGTTTTGTGCCGAAAAACCTTGATCTGTCGATGGTTGACCGGGTTGAACTGGTGAGTGACGAGGAGTCCAAGGCCATGGCCCTGCGTCTGATGCAGGAGGAGGGGATTCTCTCCGGGATCTCCTGCGGTGCGGCCATGGCGGTTGCCGTGCGTCTGGCCGAAACCCCGGAAATGCAGGGCAAGACTATCGTGGTGATCCTGCCGGACTCCGGCGAGCGTTATCTGTCGAGCATGTTGTTCAGCGATTTGTTCACCGAGCAGGAGCTTCAGCAGTAACCCTCAAAAGATCGCAGGCTTCGTCAGCCCCTATGCCAACCGAGTCCCGTGGCGGACTCTGTAGGAGGGGCCGCCCCCTCTTCGAGGCCGCGCTGTCGCGTAAGGAACATGGGCCAGGGCTGGCAAGCCAGCCCTTAAAAATAATATATAAATCAATAAGTTATTTTTTGTTCCATAAGAGGGGCCGCCCCCTCTTCGAGGCCGCGCTGTCGCGCAAGGAACATGGGCCAGGGCTGGCAAGCCAGCCCTTAAAAATAATATATAAATCAATAAGTTATTTTTTGTTCCATAAGAGCTGCCGAAGGCTGTGATCCTTTGACCTTGATCAGTCCGTGCTCAGATGCCTTATGTTAATAAGTGCTTTGTTGCGCAACCTTTAATACTGATTGTTCAGCTATGCGGGTTTTTCCCAAGGCCGGTAGTGTTTATCATGGCCGGCTGCCACATCGGGTAAGTGACGATGCGCAGCGTGACCTATTTCCAAGGAGTTGCCCCATGACCTTTTCCTTTGCCGCCAAGGCGTCGCTGTTGCTGTTGTTCATCGGCAGCACGCTCTACGTGCATTTGCGCGGCAAGGCGCGTTTGCCGGTCTTGCGTCAGTTCGTCAATCACTCGGCGCTGTTCGCTCCTTACAATGCCTTGATGTACCTGTTCTCGGGCGTGCCGTCCAAACCGTATCTGGACCGCAGCAAGTTTCCGGAGCTGGATGTGCTCAAGGAAAACTGGGAAGTCATTCGTGACGAGGCCATGCATCTGTTCGACGAGGGCTACATCCGCGCCGCCGAGAAGAATAACGACGCCGGTTTCGGTTCGTTCTTCAAGAAGGGCTGGAAGCGTTTCTACCTCAAGTGGTACGACAAACCACTGCCATCGGCCGAATTGTTGTGCCCGAAAACCGTCGAACTGGTCAGCCGCATTCCCAACGTGAAAGGCGCAATGTTTGCCCTGTTGCCGGGCGGTAGCCACCTCAACCCGCACCGCGATCCGTTTGCCGGTTCCCTGCGCTATCACTTGGGTTTGTCGACGCCAAACTCCGACGACTGCCGCATTTTTGTCGACGGTCAGGTCTATGCCTGGCGCGATGGCGAAGACGTGATGTTCGATGAAACCTACGTTCACTGGGTCAAGAACGAAACCGAAACGACCCGGGTGATTCTGTTCTGTGACATCGAGCGACCGCTGAGCAATCGCTTGATGACGCGTATCAACCGCTGGGTCAGTGGTCTGCTGGGCCGTGCCACGGCGCCGCAAAACCTCGATGACGAGCGCGTCGGCGGGATCAACAAGGTCTACGCCTGGAGCAAGACCTCCAGCGACAAATTCAGTGGCGTGGTCAAGCAGTGGAAGCGCCGTAATCCGAAGCTGTACCGTGCCCTGCGGCCGGTGTTGGCGGTTGTGGTGCTGACGGCGCTGGGTTACTGGTTGTTTGGTTGAGTCTTCTAAAGCCTAAAGATCGCAGCCTGTGGCAGCTCCTACAAGTCTGTTCGGCGTAGGAGCTGCCGCAGGCTGCGATCTTTTGATCCAGTCATTGCAGAAAACATCGAGCGCTGGTTATAGTCAGCGCTCGTTGCGTTTCCAACCCAACGATTTCTCCCTCAAAAAAGATCAGCCCATGCCTGCATCCCTCATCAACGCGGTAGTCGATTCAGCGGTCAACGCTGGCGTCGTGCCGTGCGGGAATGTGCAGCCTGCGCAGATCAGTCACTATCCCCCTCCTGTCAGTCGCACGCCGGTGTGCGCGGTGGTTTCACCGCCAGGTGTTGGCTTCTCGGGCTGATCAGTGGTTTCTGCTGTTCCCTGCGCCCGCCTGAACACAACGACTGAATTTCAGCTTCGGCTGAGTCGGCTTCTTGCCTGATGACAGGTGGTTTTCATGTTGCTCATTTCAAAAAAGTCCGCGCTCGCGGCGGCTTCCACGAGCCTGTTCGTTCTGCTCTGGAGTAGCGGGGCGATTTTCTCCAAGTGGGGATTGGCTCACGCCTCACCCTTTGCCTTTCTGTTGAGCCGCTTTGCCATTGCCCTGATGGGGCTGGTGATCCTGATGCCCATTCTCAAACTCAAACTGCCCCGGCGCGGTAAACCGATGCTCTATGCCGCGGCCACCGGTCTGGTGTTGCTGGGTGCCTACCAGATTTTCTATCTGCTGGCGCTGGACCTGA
>CAYNGZ010000363.1:0-5213 GCA_964396695.1 uncultured Pseudomonas sp. | reverse complement strand
GCCAAACTGGTTGCGCTTGCGCGCAACACGCCATGCCTGGCGCACGCAAAAAAAATCCCGCTCGATGGCGGGTTCTGGTGTGCTGCGCATTCGCGCTATGTCAAATCGGCGGTCAGCGTTTCGGGATCGGCGACGATCACAGGAATCACTGGCTCCGCTGGCCAAGCCGGCGCGGTATAACCAGGCCGGCTGAACCGTCACTTTGCCCAGGGCAAACTTGTAGGTCTTCCAAGCCTTCAGATTGACCAGTAAAGCCGCCTGTTCTGCTTCATCCTCTTTGGTGGCCTCGCCGGCGTCGATGCCGTAACCGAGTGTGTCAACGCGATCCTGAATCCGGGCGATTTGCAAAACTGCCTTGGCGTTCTTCGCAGCAAGTTCTGCTTTCGCCTCAGCCAGTTGCACGGCCTGGGCGGCAGCATCCTTCATGGCCTTGGTGATCAATTGGGTCCAGTCGATGTTCATGCCTGCACCTCGTACTGGATTGGAGCCATGACTTCAGGCAATGGCTGTGGAAGTGCAACCGGGCCATTAGGGACATTTATCAAGTCAACCGGGAACGCCTGCGCAGGGCTGTAGTTCCGCGGATTGGGTAGCAGTAACGTTAGAGTGAGCTCGCCACCTATTCGCTCAACATCACTTGAGAACCATTGAGAATTGATTGCCGGGCGAGGAAGCGTATCGCCCTCACCTACTTGAGAAAAGTCGAAGGCTTCCCCGTTAACAATCAGCACATCCCCAGATCGAACAACCGTCAGCGTGTCATCGCGCCGCTGAGGTGAGAATTTGATTTTCATACGTACCACCTCCCAATCGCCAATACATTCAATACAAAACTCCCGGAGCCCATTGTGCCAGAGGTTGCGGCCAGCCACGCACTCAAGGTACTAATCGTCGAAGCGGTGGCATTGGTCACCCACGCGGATCGCGTCGAAAAGGCGATGCAACGTTGTAAGGCGTTGAGCGGATAAATGTTTATTGCTGTTTTTAAGCTGATTGTCGACGCTGGCAAACGGCTAAGGCAGCCGTTCAGGTTCTGGAAAATAAGTGTGTTCTGACGTTCAATCAAAAGCTAGCGGCAACGGCTTTACCCACTATTGTGAATACCCCCTTATACGTCATCCTTTGGCGCCTTACAGCAGACCATCAAGTACAAAATGCGAAGCTCCGACCGTTGGAGCATCGTCCCGAGACGAATCTGAATGGGTGCCCACCCTGACCAACTGCTGGCCATTCAGTAATCCATCTGAAACACACCTGGCCGGGCAAGCGGTGCTGACTTTACCCAGAGCTGCGCCAAGTGTCCCGAACACAAAGCTGAACAAAATTAACATTTGGCCTGCCGATGAACCGCGGGCGAGGAACACTCATGCCTCACGCACTTGACGACTGGCCTCTGAATGACGAAGGCATTTCAACCAGCCGCACCTGTGAAATCGGCCTGAGCCAACATGGCGGGATCGATTACCACGGACTAGTCTATTTTGTAGACCGTGTGACTCAGGCCTAAGAGGTCTGAAACCTTTGTAAATCAACAGGGGTCTTCCCCAAATTGGCTCGTTTTTATGGCCTGCGGTGTCTGGACCCTCAGCTCAAGGAGGCACTCATGAAACACTCTGTACTGCTAGGTCTGCTGGTCACTACCTCAATGCTCGCGTCCCCGACGTTTGCCGCCGAGAAAGATCTTTGTCAGACCAACCTGCAAACCATCCACAATGACGAGGCTACGCTCGACAACCCTGACCTGAAATCCCAGATCAACAACACCGTCCAGCAAGCCAAAACCGAAGAGGCGAAACACACCCAGACGGGTACAGATAATTGTATAGCGCTGACCAACCAAGCCATCCAGTCAATCAAGGATAGTCAGAAAGGTGGTAAATAAAGCCGCCACCTTTGGATTGGCCTTCACGCCTCCGTTGGCGCACACTGAGCTTACCTGTTGGTTACACACAGCAGGTTCAGGGGCTGTTTAAGATTCGACGCCGGTTACGAAACGTTAGGTGCATGCCGAATTGGTAACAGAACTCGTAAATCCACTGCTGCAACTTCCTATAGTTGCCAATGACGAAACCTCGGGGAATACGCTCTCGCTGCGCAAGCAGCCTTAGGAGGGGTTGATCGCAAAAAACCTGGCTGAAAGGATCGTTTCGTTCTGCTCAATGAGCGAGCGTTACACGCGCTCGACTTCGCTCAAAAATATGCAGATCGCCGGCTAAAAGGTACTGGTGCACTGACAGAGCTGCCTTATGTCTTGCCGCCGTCCAAGATGAGCGAGCACATCAAGCAAACCTCAGACCTGCACCATCAGTGGCGCCCGACCCTGGAAAAGCTGGGTATCCGCTACCGCCCGCCATATAACTGTCGTCATACGTATGCGACAATATGCATAATGTCTGGCATGAACCCCGCATTCATATCACAGCAGCTCGGCCACAGCGTGCAGATGTTGCTGTCGACCTATGCCCGCTGGATAAACTCAAGCTCCGACTGGAGCGAGCTGGGAAAACTGAAAATTGGTATCAAATCGGTATCAGCAGAAACCAGCCTAAGCTAAGTTATTGATAGGTAAGCTCTTTGATCTCCACAGCAAATATCACGATGCAGTTCGGCGCCAAGCCATTGTTCGAGAACGTTTCGGTCAAATTTGGTGCGGGTAACCGCTACGGCCTGATCGGCGCCAACGGTTGCGGCAAGTCGACCTTCATGAAAATCCTCGGTAGCGACCTCGATCCGTCTGGCGGCCAGGTCATGCTCGAGCCGAACGTACGTCTGGGTAAGCTGCGTCAGGACCAGTTCGCGTACGAAGAATTCACCGTGATCGATACCGTGATCATGGGTCACGAAGAGCTGTGGAAGGTCAAGGCCGAGCGCGACCGCATCTACTCGCTGCCGGAAATGACCGAAGAAGACGGCATGGCTGTCGCCGAGCTGGAAACCGAATTCGCCGAGATGGACGGTTACACTGCAGAATCCCGTGCCGGAGAACTACTGCTGGGCCTGGGTATTGGCATCGAGCAACACTTCGGCCCGATGAGCGAAGTCTCGCCAGGCTGGAAACTCCGCGTACTGTTGGCCCAGGCACTGTTCTCCGATCCGGAAGTACTGCTGCTCGACGAACCCACCAACCATCTGGACATCAACACCATCCGCTGGCTGGAAAACGTGCTGACCCAGCGCAGCAGCCTGATGATCATCATCTCCCACGATAGACACTTCCTGAACAGCGTCTGCACCCACATGGCTGACCTGGACTATGGCGAACTGCGCCTGTTCCCGGGCAACTATGACGAGTACATGACCGCGGCGACCCAATCCCGCGAACAACTGCTCTCGGACAACGCCAAAAAGAAGGCGCAGATCTCGGAACTGCAATCGTTCGTCAGCCGCTTCTCGGCCAACGCCTCGAAAGCCAAGCAGGCCACTTCCCGCGCCAAGCAGATCGACAAGATCCAGCTGGCCGAGGTCAAGCCTTCCAGCCGTGTCAGCCCGTTCATCCGTTTCGAGCAGAACAAAAAACTGCACCGCCAGGCGGTCACCGTCGAGCGCATGGCCAAGGGTTTTGACGGCAAGAACCTGTTCAAGGACTTCAGCTTTACCGTTGAGGCCGGCGAGCGCGTAGCAATCATCGGCCCGAACGGTATTGGTAAAACCACCCTGCTGCGTACCCTGGTCAACGAACTGAGCCCGGATGCCGGTAGCGTGAAATGGACCGACGCCGCGGAAATCGGCTACTACGCACAAGACCATGCTTCGGACTTTGAAGACGAATCGAATCTGTTCGACTGGATGGGTCGCTGGACTCAAGGCGGCGAGCAACTGGTCCGTGGCACCCTGGGCCGCATGCTCTTCTCCAACGACGAGATTCTCAAGTCGGTCAAGGTGATCTCCGGTGGTGAGCAAGGCCGCATGCTGTTCGGCAAGCTGATCCTGCAAAAACCGAACGTGCTGATAATGGACGAGCCGACCAACCACCTGGACATGGAGTCCATCGAAGCACTGAACCTGGCGCTGGAAAACTACCCGGGCACGCTGATCTTCGTCAGCCACGACCGTGAGTTCGTATCGTCCCTGGCCACTCGAATCATCGAACTGAGCCCAAGCGGCGTGATCGACTTCAGCGGCACCTACGATGACTACCTGCGTAGCCAAGGCGTCGTGTTCTAAGCAGCCTTAAGCTTCAAGCTGCCTCAAACAAAGCCCCGTTCATGTGACGTAATGCTGTTCACTTAAGCCGCTAACCGGAAACTTTTGATTTTCGGCTCTTCGATGACGGTAAAGAAAAACGCCGCTTTCCCATTCCGGGGTAAGCGGCGTTTTTCCTTAAGTGAACAGCGTTGCGGCCCAGCGCCGGGCTTTTCGTTTCCGACATCACACCTATCGATATATTTTGCTGAGGCCAATACGCTTTGTCCTGGCTTCCTTCTCCAATTCAGCCACGAACGTTGCGATGGCATGGCTGGCGGCAAGCTTTTTCGCATCTATAGCTAAGTCCCGCCACCCGTGCCTTCCACAGCGCGCGCATAGGCCAGCGTCGCCGCCTCTATCAAGGTCTTGCGCTCGTCCAGGCTGATAACACCTTTCTCCCGAAAACTGTCGGCGAGCCGAAGCAGTTCGCAGTAATGCTCCTGCGCATCCATCCGAATTTCAGGGTATGCCAGTAAGTCATGAAAGGCGGAAAACGCCTTCGCCTTCGTATCATCGTACATGGTCGAACCTCCAGTGATGTGTTTCGGTAGAGGTCGCCATACTTCGAGGGGTTCTCGACATGCGACGTACGGTATAGCAGCTTAAGTGAACAGCATTGCGCCAATTGGCGAGCTTTTGTTATCCGGTGATCGACTTCAACTTCGTGGAGAGGGCCGTTGCTTGTATTGAATGCGCCCAGCAAAACCGACGGACGGCTACGTATGGCAGCAGACAGCGTGCGCCATGTCTACTTCCCCACCGACTCCATCGTGTCCCTGCTATACGTGATGGAAAACGGCGCATCGGCGGAGATATCGGTGGCCGGCAATGAAGATCACAGTGCTGGACAGGGCCGCGCTCGAGCAGCTGTGTTGCGAGTGCTACGCCGTGGTCAGAAAAGAAACCGAGCGCCTGCTGCCCTACGTTCCGTTCAAGCACGCTTGCTGACTATCACCGACCGGCGCCTGTGTGTCCTAGGCTCTGTACGAAAAATATTGTCGCAAACACCGCATGGCACAGGCCAATGA
>CAYNGZ010000362.1:0-5253 GCA_964396695.1 uncultured Pseudomonas sp. | reverse complement strand
TCGCTACCGGCCGCTGCGGCCGCCGGCGTGGCCGGTGCCGGAACGGCAGCAATCGCCGATTCCAGTGCATCAACGGCAAAGTTGCCCTTGCCGTGCAACTGATCGAGCAGCGCTTCGAATTCGTCATCGGTAATGTCGGAGCTGTCGCCTGCCGCCTTCGGGGCATCCGGTGCCGTTGGCGCTGCCAGCGCATCGGCGGCAAACTGGCCTTTGCCGTGCAACTGGTCGAGCAACGACTCGAACTCGGCATCGGTGATTTCATCGCTGTCGGCAGCCGCTTCAGATGCCTGGGCAACGGGCGCTTCGGCCTCCGCCTTGGCCGTGTTCGGCGAGTCGAGCCACAGTTCGAACTCATTGTCGGTGATGTTGCCCGAATCGCTTTCAGCGGCAGGTGCTTCGACCTCTTCGACAACCGGTTGCGCCTCATCGGCCGTTTGCGGCTCGGCCAGACGGGCCAGCGCTGCCAGCAGTTCCGGCGTCGCCGGCGTGATCGGTGCACGCTCACGGACTTCGCTGAACATGCTGTTCACCGCGTCCAGCGCTTCGAGAACCACGTCCATCAGCTCCGAGTCGACACGACGCTCACCCTTGCGCAGGATGTCGAACACGTTCTCGGCGATGTGACAGCACTCCACCAGCTCGTTGAGCTGGAGGAAGCCGGCGCCCCCTTTTACAGTGTGAAAACCGCGAAAAATTGCATTGAGCAGATCCGCATCATCAGGTCGGCTTTCCAGCTCGACCAGTTGTTCGGACAGTTGCTCTAGAATCTCGCCGGCCTCAACCAGGAAATCCTGAAGGATCTCTTCATCGGCGCCGAAGCTCATGTGTATGGGTGCTCCTACTCAGTCGGCCTAAAATCCAAGGCTGGAAAGCAAATCGTCTACATCGTCCTGACCGGACACAACGTCTTCTCGTTTATCGGCATGAATCTGCGGACCTTCACCCTGCGAGAGATGTTTTTGCGGATCTTTTTCAGCCAGCATCGCTTCACGGTCATGTTCGATGCCCGCAAAGCGGTCCACCTGACTGGCCATGAGCACGAGCTTGAGCAGATTGCTTTCAACTTCGGTGACCAATTGGGTCACGCGCTTGATCACCTGACCGGTGAGGTCCTGATAATCCTGAGCCAACAGAATATCGTTGAGGTTGCCCGAGACGACCTGGGTTTGCTCGACGCTACGCGTCAGGAAACCGTCGACCCGCCGGGCCAGTTCGCGGAACTCTTCGGCGCCGACTTCGCGGCGCATGAAACGCCCCCAGTCCGCGCTCAAGGCCTGAGCCTCAGTGCCCAGGCCATTGACCAGCGGCGTGCTGTTCTCGACCAGGTCCATGGTGCGGTTCGCCGCCGCGTCGGTCAGCTTGACCACATAGGACAGGCGCTCGGTAGCATCCGTGATCTGCGAAACTTCCTCGGCTTGCGGCATGTGCGGGTCAATCTGGAAATTGACGATCGCGCTATGCAGTTCGCGAGTGAGCTTGCCCACTTCCTGGTACAGGCCGCGGTCACGGGTCTGATTGAGCTCATGGATCAGTTGCACAGCGTCGCCGAACCGGCCCTTTTCAAGGCTCTCGACCAGTTCGTGGGCATTTTTTTTCAGGGTCGACTCAAAATCGCCCAGTGAAGATTCTCTTTGCTCCATAGCTCCCCCGTGGCGCAGTGGCTCCGCCTGTCAACCGATACGTTCGAAGATTTTTTCGATCTTCTCTTTCAACGCCTGGGCCGTGAAGGGTTTGACCACATAGCCGTTTACACCGGCTTGAGCGGCTTCGATGATCTGCTCGCGCTTGGCTTCGGCAGTGACCATCAGCACTGGCAGGTGCTTGAGCTTTTCATCGGCGCGCACGTGACGCAGCAGATCGATACCGGTCATGCCAGGCATGTTCCAGTCCGTTACCAGAAAGTCGATGCTGCCGCTGTTGAGTACCGGAATGGCAGTCACACCATCATCGGCCTCGACCGTGTTGGTGAACCCAAGGTCACGCAGCAGGTTCTTGATGATCCGCCGCATCGTTGAGAAGTCATCAACGATGAGGATTTTCATGTCTTTGTTCAATTCGACCTCCAAGCAGTCTTAAACGCGCCCAGCACCTGGACGCGCCATTCAATCAATCAGGCAGAGCACTCAACGACTGTCTGGAGCACAACGGATGAAGACCGACGCGGCTTTACGCCGTGCCTGTTTCGTTCGCAGTGTCCCCACACTGCTGTCAGCGCGCTCGCCACTCCCCCAAACGCCCCCGCAAACGGGCCGCGCACTGGCTGTGTAACTGGCTGACCCGCGATTCACTGACCCCCAGGACCTCACCGATTTCCTTGAGGTTCAGCTCTTCGTCGTAGTACAGCGCCAACACCAGTCGCTCACGCTCCGGCAAATTGGCAATCGCATCCGCCAGCGCAGCCTGGAAGCGTTCATCTTCCAGGTCGCGCGACGGTTCGAGATGAGCACTCGCGCCATCCTCGTGCAGCCCTTCATGCTCGCCGTCCTGCAACAGATCGTCGAAGCTGAACAGGCGACTGCCCAAGGTGTCATTCAAAATCCCGTAATAATCGTCGAGACTCAATTGGAGTTCGGCCGCAACCTCGTGATCTTTAGCGTCACGCCCGGTTTTAGCTTCAATTGAGCGAATCGCGTCACTCACCATCCGGGTATTGCGGTGGACCGAGCGCGGTGCCCAGTCCCCCTTGCGGACCTCATCGAGCATCGCGCCACGGATGCGGATCCCCGCATACGTCTCGAAACTCGCCCCCTTGCTCGCGTCGTATTTGGTCGACACTTCGAGCAAACCGATCATGCCTGCCTGGATCAGGTCTTCGACCTGAACACTGGCCGGCAAACGGGCCAACAGGTGATAGGCAATGCGTTTTACCAGTGGCGCGTAACGCTCGATCAGTTCGTACTGCGCGTCACGCGCCGACTTCTTGTACAGGTTGTAACCGCTGGCTGTCATAGAACCGGACCCGCAGTTTGCTGCACCAGACGCTCGACGAAAAACTCCAGATGCCCACGCGGGTTGGCAGGCAGCGGCCAGGTATCGACTTTCTGCGCGATGGCCTTGAACGCCAGCGCACATTTGGAGCGCGGAAACGCTTCATACACGGCGCGTTGTTTCTGCACGGCCTTGCGTACGCTTTCGTCGTAAGGCACTGCGCCGACATATTGTAAGGCGACGTCCAGGAAGCGATCCGTGACCTTGGTCAACTTGGCGAACAGGTTTCGCCCTTCCTGAGGGCTTTGCGCCATGTTGGCCAGCACGCGGAAACGGTTCATACCGTAATCGCGGTTCAGCAGCTTGATCAGCGCGTAGGCGTCGGTGATCGACGTCGGCTCGTCGCACACCACCAGCAATACTTCCTGGGCTGCGCGCACAAAACTGACGACCGACTCACCAATACCCGCCGCCGTATCGATCACCAATACGTCGAGGTTATCGCCAATGTCGCTGAACGCCTGAATCAGGCCAGCATGCTGGGCCGGGCTCAGATGGACCATGCTTTGGGTACCGGACGCTGCTGGAACGATACGAATTCCGCCCGGCCCCTGGAGTAATACATCGCGCAGCTCACAACGGCCTTCGATGACGTCGGCCAGCGTACGCTTGGGCGTCAGCCCCAGCAGGACGTCGACGTTCGCCAGCCCCAGGTCGGCGTCCAACAGCATGACGCGCCGGCCGAGCTCAGCGAGAGCCAGGGACAAGTTCACTGACACGTTAGTCTTCCCGACGCCACCTTTGCCGCCGGTCACCGCGATCACCTGTACGGGATGCATGCTACCCATGTTCGTTCTTTACCTTGTCTTGCTTAGACGCGGACTACACGACTGGCTGCTCGCTCACTTCGGAACAATGCATGGCAGGCCATCGATGTAGATACAAATCTATTCATTATTACCTCAGCCGACGCGCTTGGCCGGGCTGTGGTAGAGGTCAGCGAACATATCAGCCATGGCTTCTTCGCTGGGTTCTTCCTGCATCTGCACACTCACGGCGCGACTGACCAACTGATGGCGGCGTGGCAAATGCAGATCATCCGGGATCCGCGGCCCATCGGTCAGATAGGCAACGGGTAATTCATGACTGATCGCCAGGCTCAACACTTCGCCCAGACTCGCCGTTTCATCCAGCTTAGTCAGGATGCAGCCTGCCAGCCCGCAACGCTTGTAACTGTGATAGGCGGCGGTCAGCACCTGTTTCTGGCTGGTAGTGGCCAGCACCAGATAATTCTTCGACTTGATCCCGCGACCGGCCAGGCTTTCCAGTTGCATGCGCAACGCCGGGTCACTGGCCTGCAGGCCGGCGGTATCGATCAACACCACACGCTTGCGCAGCAAAGGGTCCAGGGCTTGCGCCAGGGACTGCCCCGGGTCGACGTGAGTCACCGGGACATTGAGGATGCGCCCCAGGGTCTTGAGTTGTTCCTGAGCACCGATGCGGTAGCTGTCCATGCTCACCAGCGCAATATTCTGCGCGCCGTACTTGAGCACGTAACGAGCGGCCAGCTTGGCCAGCGTGGTGGTCTTGCCCATGCCGGCAGGGCCGACCATGGCAATCACGCCCCCTTCTTCCAGCGGCTCGATTTCGGGGGTGACGATCATCCGCGCCAGGTGCGCCAACAGCATGCGCCAGGCCTGACGAGGCTCTTCAATTTCAGTAATCAATTCCAGCAGATCACGCGACAGCGGACCGGACAGGCCAATGCGTTGCAGGCGACGCCAGAGGTTGGCTTGCTGCGGGCGACGGCCTTGCAACTGGTTCCAGGCCAGCGAGCCCAACTGCACTTCCAGCAATTCACGCAGCCCGTTGAGCTCGAAACGCATCGAATCGAAAGCCCGCGGGTCGACCCCGGCGGACGGTGCTGGCGCTGGGGCCGGACGCGGCCGCTCAGCGAAGGTCGGCTCGATCAAAGGCTCGGCAGCGGTCAACGGCAGGCCGGCGAACAGCTGGCGGTTGGTTCCGGCGCCTGTCTGACCCTCACCCTCGCCACGCAGGCTCAATTCGGCCTGAGCCGTGACGATCCGCGACTGAGTCTTGCGCAGCTCGTCTTCGAGTTCGATGTTCGGCACACGCGGGGCCAGCGCCGACAGCTTGTAATCCAGAGCAGCCGTCAGCTCGACACCACCGGCGATCCGGCGATTGCCGATAATGGCGGCATCAGCGCCCAGCTCATCGCGAACCAGCTTCATGGCCTGACGCATATCGGCGGCGAAAAAACGCTTAACTTGCATAAACCACTACCTCAGCCGTTGGGCCCTACTG
>CAYNGZ010000361.1:0-5262 GCA_964396695.1 uncultured Pseudomonas sp. | reverse complement strand
ACTGCCACCGTGGCGCATTGACGCCTCGGCGTGGGCGAGTCCATCCAATTACATGGATTGAGGTCTACCCGTAGGAGCTGCCGCAGGCTGCGATCTTTTGATCTTCAAACATCAAGGCCGAGCATTGAGCTGCTGTTGCAGATTCTGAATCTGGCTCTGCAAGGTGGTGATGTTGCGCGTGACCTGGCCACGGAAGGCGTCGAACTCCGCGACATTGGCGCCGCTGCCTTGAGAGGCGGCCGGGCGGCTATCCTGCTGGCTTTTGATCACGACCAATTCTTGCTCCAGGCGATCGATGGCCGCGGCTGTATTGCCTTGTTTCTTCAAGGCGGCGATATCGGCGCCGAGGCTTTTCAGTTGGGCGTCGAACTTGCTGGTGTCGGTCGGGGTATTTTTCAGGGCCGCGAGTTCAGCGCTCAGGGCCTTCAGGTCGGTTTGCAACTGAGCGTTGACGGCATGTTGCTCGACACTTTGCGCAGCTAACTGTGCCAGCCGCTTGTCCAGGTCAGACGTCTGACCGACCACGCCTTGCTGCTGTTGGTTCTGTTCCAGCAGCTTGCTTTCCAGTTGCTTGATTTTCAGTTTCAGCGCTTCGCTGTCGCTGGTGACGCTCGACTGACTGGCGACCACTTTGCCGGAAATGTCCTGCAAGCGCCCTGCGGCTTCCTCGCTGATGCGGGCGAAGCTTTCCTGTGTCGCGACCAGTTGCTGCTCCATCAGCGAGATCTGCTGAAAGCTCCACCAGGCAAGACCAGCGAAGGCGAAAAACAACGCCCCGACCAAGGCCCACAGCGGGCCGGTGCCCGGGCCTTTGACCTTGAGCACTGGCGGGGTCCGCGAATGGACGCTGGTGCGTTCACGGGCAGCGGCGGTGGTTGGAAAATCGTCGTCATCGAGGGTATCGGCACGCAGGCTCGGTACATCGTCGAAGTCGTCGTTGGCATCGTTACGCATGGACATGAGGTAACCTTTCTGAACCACAGTGATGGCTGAATGCGACGAGTATAAACCCTGAACTCGCCGCCTTGATCGACCGTCATCCGCTGGCTCGGTTCAGTGATTATTTTGCTGGGCCTTCCACCAGCCGCAGAACTCATCGAGCGCCGTCCACAGACTGACCTTGGGATCGTAGTCGAGATAATGCCGGGCGCGGCTGATATCGAGGGTGAAATTTTTGTTCATGACCTGCATGCCCAAACGTGACAGCGTCGGCTCCGGACGCCCCGGCCACAGTGCGCAAAAGCCCTCGTTCAGCGCCGCGACGCTGTAGGCCAATCCGTAGGAACGGTAGCGAGTCACCTGTGGGACTTCCATCTGGCGCATCACGTAATTGACCACATCCCACAGCGGCACCGGTGCACCGTTGCTGATGTTGTAGGCCTTGCCAAGCGCAGAGCCCGTCGCCAGCAAACAGCTGAACATGGCCTCGTTGAGGTTCTGAATGCTGGTGAAATCGACCTTGTTCAGGCCATTGCCGATGATCGCCAAACGCCCCTTGCGCTGCATCTTCAGCAAGCGCGGGAAGATGCTCATGTCACCGGCACCGGTGACAAAACGCGGGCGCAGGGCCAGTACTTCGAGGCCGAACTCCTGAGCGCCGAAGACCTTTTGCTCGGCCAGGTATTTGGTGGCCGCATAAGGATGCTTGAAGCGCTTGGGCACTTGCTCTTCGGTCAGCCCCTGGTGATCGCGACCATCGAAATAGATCGAGGGTGACGACAAGTGCACCAGCCGCCGGACGTTTTGCTTCAGGCAGGCTTCGACCACGTTTTCGGTGACCAGCACGTTGCCCTGATGGAAGTCCTGATAACGCCCCCAAAGCCCCACCGCGCCAGCGCAATGCACCACGGCTTCGACGTCTGCGCACAGCTCGCGAACCAGCTCCGGGTCACTCAAGTCGCCCTGGACGAACTCCGCGCCCCGCCGTACCAGATGGTCGACGCCTTCGGCCCGGCGGCCGTTGACCCGCACGTCCAGGCCTTGCTCCAGGGCGAATCGCGCAAAGCGCCCGCCAATGAAGCCGCTTGCGCCGGTGACCAGAATTTTCATGACTTGCTCCGATGTGTTTCGTTTTTCATGCGCGCTGCATTACAGATTTCGTGTGGTCTTGACGCTGCCCGTCAGTCCAACGGCACTAGCCACTGTCGGGATAAACGCACCAGATGCTCGGTGAGTAACCCCAGTAACTGGCCACCGTTGCGCCAATGATGCCAGTACAACGGCACATCGATCGGTTTATCTGGCAACAACTCCACCAGGACACCGCGTTCAAGCTGTTCGCGCACCTGCAACTCCGGCACCAGCCCCCAGCCTAGACCGGCTTCGGTCAGGCGGATAAACCCTTCGGATGACGGGCACAAATGATGTTCGAAACCACCGTCCACGCCCAATGACGCCAGGTAGCGGTGCTGCAAAAAGTCATCCGGGCCGAACACCAGCGCCGGCGTGCGGGCCAACTGATCGGCCTTCACCCCCTGGGGGAAATGCCGGGCAATAAAGGCCGGGCTGGCCAACGCCCGGTAACGCATGGCGCCCAGCAACACACTGCGGGCACCCGCCACCGGACGCTCGCTGGCACACACGCATGCCGCCACTTCACCGGCGCGCATGCGTTTGAGGCCAACGGTCTGGTCCTCCACCACCAGGTCGAGCAATAGATGCTGCTCGGCACAAAAGTCGCCCACCGCCTCGGCCCACCACGTGGCCAGGCTGTCGGCGTTGAGGGCGATACGCAGGCGTTCCGGCAGGCCTTCTTCATCCAGCGCCGGCACCAGGCTTTGCAGATCGCGCTCCAGCAAACGCACCTGCTGCACGTGGTTGAGCAGGCGCCGGCCAGTCTCGATCGGCGCCGGCGGCGTGGCCCGCACCAGCACAGGCTGGCCAATGCGCGCCTCGAGCAACTTGATGCGCTGGGAGATCGCCGATTGCGACAACCCCAACACCTGAGCGGCGCGCTCGAACCCGGCCTGCTCGACCACCGCCGCAAGGGCGGACAGCAATTTATAGTCGAACATCAGTTTTCCTAATGAGCAATCAGCAATATTGGTTTTTCTTATACATCCTGAAACGGGAAAATGACCAGCAAGAACGCTTGAACAAGGATCAGCAACATGGCTGGCGAAACCTCACTCAACACCCTGCTGCGCAGCATGAGCCCGCAGCTCAACGACGGCGAATACGTGTTCTGCACGATTCGCGACGGCCATCTGCCGAAGGACTGCGAAATCATCGGCAGCTTCCGCGAACAGGAAGGCTTGACGCTGATCCTTGAACGCTCGCAAGCCGAAAAGGCCGGGCTCAGCTTCGATTACCTGGCGGCGTGGATCACCCTCAACGTGCATTCGGCCCTCGAAGCCGTTGGCCTGACGGCCGCTTTCGCCAGCGCCCTCGGCCAGGCCGGTATCAGTTGCAACGTGATTGCCGGCTATTACCACGACCATTTGTTCGTCGGCCAGGCCGACGCCAAGCGTGCGATGTCAGTGCTGCGGCAACTGGCGGCAAACGCGGAGTAAACATTATGTGGCAAAGCTATGTGAACGGCCTGTTGGTCGCTGCGGGACTGATCATGGCGATCGGTACGCAAAATGCGTTCGTGCTGGCGCAAAGCCTGCGCCGCGAACATCACCTGCCAGTGGCCGCGCTCTGCGTGACCTGCGATGCGTTGCTGGTGGCCGCCGGGGTATTCGGCCTGGCGACGGTGCTGGCGCAAAACCCGACGTTACTGGCCATTGCCCGCTGGGGTGGTGCAGCGTTTCTGCTGTGGTACGGCAGCCTGGCGCTGCGTCGGGCCTGCTCGAAGCAAAGTCTGCAACAGGGCGAAAATCAGACCGTGCGTTCATTGCGAGCGGTATTACTCAGTGCACTGGCGGTGACACTGCTCAACCCTCACGTGTACCTGGACACCGTATTGCTGATCGGTTCTCTCGGGGCCCAACAAACAGAGCCGGGCGCTTATGTGGTGGGCGCGGCCAGCGCGTCATTGCTGTGGTTTTTCACCCTGGCGCTGGGCGCCGCGTGGCTGGCACCATGGCTGGCACGCCCCGGCACCTGGCGGATTCTCGACCTGCTGGTGGCGGTGATGATGTTTGCGGTGGCGTTTCAACTGATCAGCGCTGCCTGATTACCCCCAAAGGCTTAAGGGGGTGCCCTCACTCAATGGCGGTCGCGCCGCCGCCCCGCAAAGCGCAAGACTAGGCGTGAGGAGTGAGGTTTGGTGGTCCAAATGAGCGACGAACAACGACGGATTGCGCTTTGCGGGGCGCGGCCCTCCGGGTTGGAGCTGTGATCGTGCCATGCGGCGTTGCGGGACTTGAAGAGGCAAAAAGCATCTTCTGCGTCCCGCGCCTTGCCTGGCACGATCACAGCTCCAACGCGATCCGCCATTGAGTGAGGGCACCCCCTTCAAACCTCTATTCCACACAGTTGTTGCGTGGTTAAGCCGCACCCCCGGTGCTATGATCCGACACCTGCGCCGCAAGGAGTACAAACTCCACGGCGCTTGTCTGGCCGCCCGTGATCGGCCTTGCGCTCACCGCAACTGACCTGATTAGGAGAATCACCATGGCTTTCGAATTGCCGCCACTGCCTTACGCACACGATGCACTGCAGCCGCACATTTCCAAGGAAACGCTGGAATATCACCACGACAAGCACCACAACACCTACGTCGTGAACCTGAACAACCTGGTGCCAGGCACCGAGTTCGAAGGCAAGACCCTGGAACAAATCGTCAAGACGTCTTCGGGTGGCATCTTCAACAACGCCGCCCAGGTGTGGAACCACACCTTCTACTGGAACTGCCTGGCGCCAAACGCCGGCGGCCAACCAACCGGCGCACTGGCTGACGCGATCAACGCCGCTTTCGGTTCGTTCGACAAGTTCAAAGAAGAATTCAGCAAAACCTCGATCGGCACCTTCGGTTCCGGCTGGGGCTGGCTGGTGAAAAAGGCCGACGGCTCCCTGGCCCTGGCCAGCACCATCGGCGCCGGCAACCCGCTGACCAGCGGCGACACCCCGCTGCTGACCTGCGACGTCTGGGAACACGCTTACTACATCGACTACCGCAACCTGCGTCCGAAGTACGTTGAAGCGTTCTGGAACCTGGTCAACTGGAAGTTCGTGGCTGAGCAGTTCGAAGGCAAAACCTTCACCGCTTGAGTCCGCTTGCAGTCAAAAAACCCGGCATTGCCGGGTTTTTTTATACCTGCGCGGGGGTGTCAGTAATTTTGTGTTCGGGCATAACATGAGTAAGAGGTGCATGTA
>CAYNGZ010000360.1:0-5266 GCA_964396695.1 uncultured Pseudomonas sp. | reverse complement strand
GGGGTCGGAATGCTGACCCGGTTCCAGTCCGGCTGGTTCATCGAAGGGCTTCTGTCGCAGACGCTGGTGGTGCACATGCTGCGGACCCAGAAGATCCCGTTCTTCCAGAGCACCGCGGCATTGCCGGTGATCCTGATGACCGGGCTGGTGATGGTGCTGGGCATCTACATTCCGTTCTCGCCACTCGGCACGCTGGTCGGCCTGCAACCGCTGCCATGGCAGTACTTCCCATGGCTGGTGGGCACGCTGCTCAGCTACTGCGTGCTCGCTCAACTGGTGAAGACCCTTTACATCCGCCGCTTCAAGCAATGGTTCTGATGCACTGAACCGGGGGCGAGTTTGCCAACCCGCCCCCTGCGGCAGCTCCTACGGGTTCAGGTGTATTCAAGACAGCGCAATTTGGCTCTCGGGCCGTCATTCAATGCAACATGAAAAAGGAGAGTCCTCATGTCGGGAACTACTCTATTGATCAACCTCGCAGGCTCCATCGCACTGCTGCTGTGGGGCACTCATATGATTTCTTCGGCGCTGTTGCGCGGCTTCGGCACGCCACTGCGTCACTGGCTGGGAAAAAACCTGAACAATCGCTGGATGGCCTTGCTGTCCGGCGTCGGTATCACCGGCATTTTGCAAAGCAGCACCGCCGTCAGCCTGATGGCCACCTCTTTCACTGCCGCCGGAACCCTGGGCCTTGCACCTGCACTGGCGGTGATGCTCGGGGCCAATATCGGCTCGACGCTGGTGGTGCAGCTGCTCAGTGTCGACATCTCGATCGTCACCCCGATCGTCCTGCTGGCAGGGTTCATCATCTTCCGGCTGCGCGATGACTCTCGCTACGAGAGCGTTGGTTGCGCGCTGATTGGCCTGGGCTTGATGCTGCTGGCGCTGCGCATGCTCGGGTCGACGCTGGGCGAGGTCGAAAACACGCCGGTCTTCCACGCCATCATGCACAGCCTGGATGGCGACATGGTAATCGCCTTGCTGGTGGCCCTGCTGCTGACCTGGATCTGCCATTCCAGCGTTGCCGTGGTGTTGCTGATCGCCTCGCTGGCCGGCACCGGCCTGCTCTCGCCGGTGACCACGATGGCGCTGGTGCTGGGGGTGAATATCGGTGGCGCCCTGCCCTCGGTGCTCAATGCCAGCTCCAGCGTGGCCCGGCGCCTGCCGGTGGGCAATCTGCTGGTGCGGGTCATCGGTGCGCTGGTGTGTTTGCCGTTCGTGCCGATGCTGGCTGAGACCCACCAGATTGCAGACCTGACACCCGCACTATTGGTGGTCGGCCTGCACACCAGCTTCAATCTGCTGCTGGCACTGGTGTTCATCGGGATGACGCATGCGTTGGCCAAACTGCTGACGCGTCTGTTGCCGTCGCCTGCGCGGGACATCGACCCTGGCATGCCGCGGTATCTGGACGAGGCCGGTCTTGAAGTGGCCAACATCGGGCTGTCCAACGCAGCACGCGAGGCCCTGCGACTGGCCGATATGCTGTCGATCATGCTCAACCGCGTGTTGCAACTGTTCCAGACCTCGGACCAGACCCACGCCGATGAGGTGCGGCAGATCGATCAGTCCCTGGACCTGCTGAGCGCGGCGATTCGCGCTTATCTGGCGGACATCGGCCACGAAGGCATCAGCGACAGCGACGCCGATCGCTCGCAGGAAATCCTGATGTTCGTGATCAACCTGGAGCACGCCGCCGACATCCTTTCCACCAGCCTGGCGCAGTTGGCGGCGCGTCGGCTGCGACGCGGTGAAAACTTCTCGGCCTTCGAGCTGGGCACGCTCTATCCGCTGCACAACGAGGTGCTGGAAAGCCTGAGCCTGGCGATTACCGTGTTTCTACGTGAAGACCTGCCGACCGCCCACCATCTGGTCAACCGCAAGGAATCGGTAAGGAGACTGGAAGCCGCGGCCAGTCGGGAACACTTTCGCACGTTACGCGAAGACAAAAACGCCTGGGCCGAATCCGGTGACATCTTTCAACGGCTGCTGCGCGATTACCGACGCGTGCACCATCACATCGCCGCGTTGGCCTACCCCGTGCTCGAACGCGCCGGAGAGCGCGATATCGAGAGCCGCTACCCCTCGGATATTCATTCGGGCTCCATCAGCGACAAGGATGAACTGCGATGCGCGTCCTGATCTGTGCCGGGCGCTATTACGCCGATACCCGCACCTGCCGCCAAGTACTGGAAGCCTTCCAGCGCCTGCACGACGTGCGTGTGCTGATACACGGAGGCAACCAGTTTCTGGGCGGCGAAATCGAAGACTGGGCCCGGGAACTGGGCGCCAACATCGTGCGCTATCCCGCCAACTGGCAACTGCACGGCAAGCTGGCGGAGCGCCTGCGCAACCGCTTCATGTTGCGCGACAGCCGACCCGACATCGTCATTGCACTGCCCGGCGGGGAAGACACTGAAGAGCTGATCTCGCAAGCCAGGGCGGCCGGCATTCAAACGTTGCAGATGAACGAAAGGGTTTAACCCGCCTTAACTGTACATCCATACAGATAAAGGTTGATCCATCTCGCCGTAGCCCGCATGCTGTACACCTTCAAACCCTGATGACTGATGGTGGTTATGCGGCTGTTTCTCTGTGAAAAACCTTCCCAGGCCAAAGACATCGCCGCGACGCTCGGTGCCAGCCGACGCGGCGACGGCTGCTGGCTGGGAACGGGGGTCACAGTGACCTGGTGCATCGGCCACCTGCTGGAAACCGCGCCGCCGGATGCCTACGACGCGCGCTATAAACGCTGGGTGCTGGAAGACCTGCCGATCATTCCCGAGAAGTGGAAGATGCGGGTCAAACCCAAAACCGCCAGCCAGTTCAAGGCGGTCAAACGGCTGCTCGGCGAAGCCCATGAGCTGGTAATTGCCACCGACGCCGACCGTGAGGGCGAGATGATTGCCCGTGAGCTGGTGGAACATTGTCGTTATCGCGGGCCGATCCAGCGTCTGTGGCTGTCGGCGCTGGACGACGCTTCGATTCGCAAGGCCCTGGCCGCGCTCAAGCCCGGCACCGAAACCTTCAACCTCTATCACTCGGCGCTCGGCCGCTCACGCGCCGACTGGCTGATCGGCATGAACATGAGCCGCCTGTTCACCCTGCTCGGGCGTCAGTCCGGCTATCAAGGTGTGCTGCCGGTGGGTCGGGTGCAAACCCCGACCTTGCGTCTGGTGGTCGATCGCGACCGCAGCATTGCCGACTTTGTGCCCGTACCGTATTGGGCCATCGACGTACAACTGCTGCATGACAACATCTCGTTCACCGCCCAATGGCGCGCCGCACCGGACGTCTGCGACGAGCATGACCGTTGCCTGAATCAGGCGCTGGCTCAGGAGGCGGCCGCGGCCATGCGCAACGCTGCCAGTGCGCGGCTGCTCAAACTGCGCACCGAGCGGGTTCGCGAAGCCGCCCCGCTGCCGTTCGACCTCGGCACGCTGCAAGAAATCTGCTCAAAAAAACTTGGCCTCGGCGCCCAGGAAACCCTGGATGTGGCCCAGGCGCTGTACGAAACCCATAAGGTCATCACCTACCCGCGCAGTGACTGCGGCTACCTGCCGCTGAGTCAGCACAGCGAAGCACCGGGCATTCTCGCCGCCCTTGGGCGTGCCGACCCAAGCCTTGGCGAACTGCTCAAGCACCTTGAGCCACAACGCCGCTCGCGGGCCTGGAACGATGCCAAGGTCAGCGCCCACCACGGGATCATCCCCACGGCGGCGGCGAAAAACTTCGACCGCCTGACCGGCAAACACCGTGCGGTCTACACCTTGATTCGGGCGCGGTATCTGGCGCAGTTCCTGCCCAATCACGAATACGACCGCACCCAGGCGGACTTCGACTGCGCCGGGCAGGCGTTGCGAGCGGTCGGCAAAGTGATCGTCGAGCCAGGCTGGAAACGCGCACTGCCCGAAGCGCTGGCCCCGGCCAAAGGACGGGAAGCACCGGCACCGCAGATGCTGCCGGCATTGACTGAAGGATGGGATTACGCCGTCGCCAATGTGATGCTCAAGGACCTCTGGACCCAGCCACCCAAGCCGTTTACCGAAGGCGACCTGATCAAGGCGATGAAGAACGTCGCCAAACTGGTGGAGGATCCGCTGCTCAAGCAAAAGCTCAAGGACACTACCGGCATCGGCACCGAGGCGACCCGCGCCGGGATCATTCAGGGGTTGCTGGACCGAGGTTATCTGATCAAGAACGGCAAAGCCCTGGCCGCCACGCCGCCGGCCTTCAGCCTGATCGACGCAGTGCCCCGGGCCATCGCCGACCCCGGCACCACCGCCATCTGGGAGCAAGCCCTGGACATGGTGCAAAGCGGCGAAATGAGCCTTGAAGAGTTCGTCGCCAAACAAGCCGCCTGGATGAGCAAACAGGTCGGCCGCTGCACCGGCCTGCGCCTGACCATCAGCGGCCCGGCTGGCAAGGGTGCGACACCCTGGAAGAACAAACGTAAAACCGCCAAACGCAAAACCGCACCCGCCACCAAACGCAAAGCAAAACCTACCTTTTAGGAGCAAAGCTTGCTCGCGATGGCAATTTCACTGACGCCATCGCGAGCAAGAGCAAGACACCCCGCGAAGCCCCACCTCAACGCTACTTAATTTCCCTGCCCGAACAACGACAATCGCTCAATACAAGTCGCTAAGTAGCCCGTAGCAGCTGTCGAGCCGCGCGAGGCTGCGTTCGACCGCGGAGCGGTCGTAAAATCATGCAACACGTTCTGTCAGATAAACCGCGTACGCAGGATTTGCGAGGACTGCGTCCTCGAACGCAGCCTCGCGTCGGTCAATGTCATGGCCAGCGATTTGGCGTTCGACCTCGAAGGCCCCAAACGTAACACCGCACTGGGATTCAGCAGATGATTTCCCTGGCCGAATTGGCGGTGAATCGCGCACTGGACCACCTCGATCCACCTGAAAACGCGTAGCCGCCAGAGGTTGGGCAATGATCGCAGGCTACGCCAGCTCCTGCGCAGGGCACATCATCCGGCGTAGCAACTGCCGAAGGCTGCGATCCGCGGCACCGTGCGTTGCAGGGCTTTTTACACCTGCGAGGCGATTTGCGTGGCAAGCAGCGAGTGGCTTAATGGGGTTTGGCCTATCACGGCAACGTCCTTCAATCCTTCGGGACCTCTCCTAGATTTTCCCCTCTGCGAATTTGTTAGCGTTCGTGTCATTACAACTGGGTTACTCAATTCAGGTGTGAGAATCCTTAGGCTCTGTACGAAAAATATTGTCGCAAACACCGCATGGCACAGGCCAAT
>CAYNGZ010000359.1:0-5272 GCA_964396695.1 uncultured Pseudomonas sp. | reverse complement strand
GGCCCGGCACCCGGAGTTGCACGGCAAGGATCTGGAGATCACCAAAACCGCCTGTGAGCTGTTCAAACGCCAGCCGGTGAGCGTGGTCAATTACCTGGAAGGCACCCGCTTCACCCCGATCAAACGCACCGAACAACAGTCACCCTTCAAGCACCTGCTCAAACCCAAGGCCGGTGGCGTGGCGTTTGTCTTGGCGGCGCTGGGTGAACAGCTGGATGCGGTGCTCGATGTGACCGTGGTTTATCCACAGGCGAAGATTCCGGGTTTCTGGGATCTGATCAGCGGTGCAGTGCCAAGGGTGATCATCGACATCAAGACCCGCGAGCTGGATCCTGTGTTGTGCCAGGGTGATTACGAAAACGACCCGGTGTTTCGCCAGAGCGTCCAGAACTGGGTCAACCAGCTCTGGACCGAGAAGGACTCACGCATCGACGCGTTGCGCGCCGAGCGGGCTGAATCAGCCGTCGGCGCCCCAGATCCCGCCAAGGCTATTGAGTAGCGAACCGCCGACACCCTGCTGACCGAGGAATTGCAGCAGGATCGGGGCAAACTGGCCGATCATGCCGCCGTCCATGCCCAGCGCGCTGAAAGCGCTGTTCAGGTCATTGGTGTTCTTCACGCCGTCCAGATTGCCCAAAACGCTGCCCAGGGGCGACGACTTGCCGGACGAGCCACCGAGCAGTCCGCCAAGCATGCCCAGACCACCGTTACCCGACAGCATGCCCAACCCCGGCGCGTCTTTGGTCAACTGTGAGTAGTCGGTCGAGCTCAACTGGTTCTTCGCCAGCCCCAGCATCGCGCTCGTGCCACCGATGGCCTGTTCCGGGGTCACGTTCAGCACACTCAGCGCGCTCAACAGGCCTGCTGCCTGCGGAGTCGGTGTAGCGGCAGCCGTCTCATCGTCGCCCTGCATGCCGGACACAACACCGGCCACATCGTTCAGGCTGAAGCCGGCAGCGAAGACCGAGCTGGTCGCCAGGGTCATGAGCGAAGCCAAAACAAAACCACGTGAAATCTTCATCGAAAGCAACTCCTGAACCCTGAAAGCCACCCGAATGCGGGCGGAAAACTGCTGGTTTGACCGGAATGGGTCAGGCATTGTTCCGTGGCCACGCCACCCTTTTTAGCGCTGCAACGATCCGACGTTTCGCCAGAGCGTCCAGAACCGGGTCAACCAGCTCTGGACCGAGAAGGACTCACGCATCGACGCCTTGCGCGCCGAGCGGGTTGAATCAGCCGCCGACGCCCCAGATCCCGCCAAGGCTGTTGAGTAGCGAACCGCCAACGCCCTGCTGACCGAGGTATTGCAGCAAGATCGGGGCAAACTGGCCGATCATGCCGCTGTCCATGCCCAACGCGGTGAAGGCGTTGTTCAGGTCACTGGTGTTCTTGACGTTGCCCAAGGCGCTGTCCAGGCCTGCCGACTTACCAGGCGAACCACCGAGCAGACCGCTCAAGCCACCCAGGCTGCCCAATGCATTGCTGCCCGATAGCTGATCAAGACCCGGCACTTTATTGGTCAACTGGGAATAATCGGCCGCGCCCAACTGATTCTTCGCCAGCCCCAACATGGCTCCCGTGCCACCAATCGCCTGCTCCGGAGTGACGTTCAGCGAACTCAGCGCGCTCAACAGACCTGCTGCCTGCGGGGTTGGTGCAGCGGCAGCCGTCTTGTCGCTGCCCTGCATACCGGACACGGCACCGGCCACATCGTTCAGGCTGAAGCCTGCGGCGAAGACCGGGCTGGTCGCCAGCGTCATGAGCGAAGCCAAAGCAAAACTGCGGGAAATCTTCATCGAAACCAACTCCTGAACCCTGAAAGCCACCTGCAATCAGGTGGCGGAAACCAGCCGTTTAACGGGTCGCGACATTAAGTGTTCCCGGCCATTGTGCGCCGCACCGGCTTGCGTGAAATCTAGCCGAAAAACAATTTTCCTGCGCTGCATCCAATCTCTGGCCGACTGCGTATATCCGAAAAGCCAAGCGCTGAGGGCTGTCGCCGTGAATGGAGCAACAACGCGCCGTGAACTAACCTCAGCCTGCAACCGACAGCGCCTATCGCCTGACATTGCCTGGAGAACGGTCATTTCCACCGCCGACGCCGAACCGCTCAGACAGCTGCTCGCCCAATGTTCACTGGGTGACCGCCGTGCGTTCGAGACGCTCTACCGCAGCGTTGCACCACGCCTGTATGGTGTGGCGCTACGTTTCATGGGGCGCAGCGACCTGGCCGAAGAAGTGCTGCAGGAAAGCTTCGTGCGCATCTGGAACAACGCCTCGCGTTACCAGGCGCATTTGTCGGCGCCAATGACCTGGATGATCAACATCACCCGCAACCAGGCCATCGACCAGTTACGCAAACACCGCGACCGGCGCCTCAGCGAGCTGGAAGAACAGGCGCTGGTCGACGAAGCGCCCTCAGCCCAGGAATTACTCAGTAGCGACCGTGACGCCAGCGCGCTGAAGCGCTGCCTGGAGACCCTTGAAGACATGCAGCGTCAATCGATCACCGTGGCCTACTTTCAGGGCTTGTCCTGCGCTGAACTGGCCGACCATCTGGCCGCGCCTCTGGGCTCGGTCAAGTCGTGGATTCGCCGCGGTATGGAGCGCCTGCGCAGGTGCCTTGAATCATGAACTATCAAAACCGACGCCTGCGCCGTGCCCTCGCTGCCGACTACGCCATTGGCCTGATGCCCGCCGCCGCGCGCCGCCGCTTCGAACAGCTGTTACTGGACGACGCCGAACTGCGCGTTGAGCTGGCCAAGTGGCAAGAAAGCCTGACCCGCCTCAACGAGCCCCTGGTGGACGTGCCCGTACCCGATCGGGTGTGGACTGCCATCAACGCGCGCATCGAGCCACAAGAACTGCATATGCCGGCCAAACGTCCGTTCTGGAACTGGCTGCGCGTGACGGTGGCGGTCTGCTCGCTGCTGGTGGCCGTGACGCTGGGCATTCTCTACCACCGCGACAACGCCCAATACAGTGCTACGCTGCTCAGCGCCAGCGCGCAGCCTGCGTTACGGATCAAGGCCCATGACGACTACCTGCAAATCGAACCGTTGACCCTGGCCGCCGTCGATCCCAAACACAGTCTTGAGTTGTGGGCGATTCCAGCGGAGGGCAAACCGGTCTCGCTGGGCGTGATCCCGGCGGGCGGTAAAGGCCGGGTCGCGTTGAGCGAAGAACAGCATGCACTGCTCGGTAAACCGATAGCACTGGCAGTCAGCCTGGAGCCTGAAGGCGGTTCGCCGACTGGACAACCAACCGGGCCGGTGTTGTATCAGGGGGCGTTGGCGGGGTTGTAGATGTGTGATGCCTTATTCGCTAACGTCAGAACAGACGGCCAAAATTATTTCGAACCGGTATAGATAACTGTCAGATATGACAGTAGGCGCGAAAAGGAAAACTCACCAGCATTGGCACTCCAACTACGTAATGGAGTACACAGTGATGCAAAGCAAAATTGCGGTGGGTGTGTTTGCAATGATGGCGCTGATGGGCAATGTTTATGCGGACACGGCAACCTGTCCGTCGATCAAACAAATCACGCAGAAAGCACTTGCCGGAGGTGGCTTCGAATACTTTGCGGATGGCCCCAATGGTTCAAAACTGCAGTGGACCGGCGAGAATCCGCAAGCACAAGCAGATTATCTCAAGGATTCAGATTTCACAGACGCGTACATTAAAACCAGCACCAAGGCTGTCATTTGCACTTACGAGGGGAAAGGTGATGCGGGTGTGAGGGTAGCCCTGAAGGAGTTCCATGACGCGAAACCAGCCGGCTCAGGGTGGCAGAATGACTCCTGTAAGAACTCGGACCCTTCCAAGTGTGCAATCGACTACTCCAAACTAACACCAGCATCATAATCTCAGGCTGACACTCCCCATAAAAAAGGGCGACATCACTGTCGCCCTTTTTTCCGTCTTGCCCCAAGCCTTACGCCGCGCTGAACAACTTGTGCGGATCGATCACGAATTTCTTCGGTACACCGGCATCGAACTCGCCGTAACCCCGTGGCGCGTCATCCAGGCTGATGACTTCGACGCCCACGATGTCGGCAATCTTGATGCGGTCCCACATGATCGCCTGCATCAGTTGGCGGTTGTACTTCATGACCGGGGTCTGGCCGGTGTGGAAGCTGTGGGATTTGGCCCAACCCAGACCGAAGCGGATGCTCAGGCTGCCCATCTTGGCGGCCGCATCGACTGCGCCCGGGTCTTCAGTCACGTACAGGCCGGGAATACCGATTTTGCCGGCGACCCGAACCACGCCCATCAGCGAGTTGAGCACGGTGGCCGGTGCTTCGTGTTTCACGCCGGCATGGCCGTGACCACGGGCTTCGAAGCCTACGGCGTCGACGGCGCAATCCACTTCCGGTTCGCCCAACAGCGCAGCGATCTGTTCGTGCAGCGGGGTATCCTGGGACAGGTCGGCGATTTCGAAGCCCTGAGCCTTGGCGTGAGCCAGACGGATCGGGTTGACGTCACCGATGATCACCACTGCCGCGCCCAGCAGGCGAGCGGAAGCGGCAGCGGCCAGGCCGACCGGACCTGCACCTGCGATGTAAACGGTACTGCCTGGGCCAACACCCGCGGTGACAGCGCCGTGGTAACCGGTCGGCAGAATGTCGGAGAGGCAGGTCAGATCACGGATTTTCTCCATGGCCCGGTCGCGATCCGGGAGTTTCAGCAGGTTGAAGTCGGCATACGGCACCATCGCGTATTCGGCCTGGCCGCCGGTCCAGTCGCCCATGTCGACATAGCCATAGGCACCGCCGGCACGCGCCGGGTTGACGCTGAGGCAGACGCCGGTGTGTTGCTCCTTGCAGGAACGGCAACGGCCGCACGCGACGTTGAACGGCACCGACACCAGGTCGCCGATTTTCAGGTTCTCGACATCGCTGCCCTTCTCGATCACTTCACCGGTGATCTCGTGACCCAGCACCAGACCGGTCTGGGCCGTGGTGCGACCCCGCACCATGTGCTGGTCCGAACCACAGATATTGGTGGATACCACACGCAGGATGACACCGTGTTCGATCTTCCTGCCGCGTGGGTCCTGCATTTTGGGATAGTCGATTTTCTGTACTTCGACCTTGCCTGCGCCGAGATACACCACACCACGATTACCAGACATGCTCTCACCTCGCTGTTGTTTTTATGTAGCGGCCACGTCGCCAGGAAATGGCGGCGCGTTGATTGCTCGGTAAATCAAGAAATCGCAGCCTGCGGCAGCTCTTATGGAACAAAAAATAACTTATTGATTTATATA
>CAYNGZ010000358.1:0-5291 GCA_964396695.1 uncultured Pseudomonas sp. | reverse complement strand
CCCATGTTCCTTACGCGACAGCGCGGCCTCGAAGAGGGGGCGGCCCCTCCTACGAACGTGTTTCAACACCGTAACGGGGTGTTCCCACAGGCAGTGATCCAGAGAAGGAACACTTTTTGCTGTCAGATGTGATCGGCGCCATTGCGTCGTCGTCATTACTGGCTCAATTTAGCTGCATTGCCCCGGAAGGCCTCCGCACTTCATGCCATCGACCTCGTTTCGTCAGTCTCTGCGTCGCCTTTGGGCGCTGGATAAATTCAGCTACAGCGTGCGGGTGTTCATTGCCCTGACCGGCACCATGGCGCTGTGTTGGTATCAGAATGAAATGGGTCTGCTGATCCCGCTGTTCCTGGGGATTATCGCCAGCGCCCTGGCCGAGACCGACGACAGTTGGCAGGGCCGTCTCAATGCGCTGGCCGTGACGCTGGTGTGCTTCAGCGTCGCCGCGTTCTCGGTCGAACTGTTATTTCCCTACCCGTACATCTTCGTGTTCGCCCTGGCACTGGCCAGTTTTGGCCTGACCATGCTCGGCGCCTTGGGCGAACGCTATGGCGCGATTGCCTCGGCGACGCTGATTCTGTCGGTGTACACCATGATTGGCGTGGACCAGCGCGGCGGTGCGGTGACCGATTTCTGGCATGAACCCGTGTTGCTGGTGGCCGGCGCCGCCTGGTACGGCTTGCTCTCGGTGCTGTGGCAAGCTCTGTTCTCCAACCAACCGGTGCAGCAAAGCCTGGCGCGTTTGTTTCGCGAGCTGGGCTTTTATCTCAAGCTCAAATCGTCACTGTTCGAGCCGATCCGTCAGCTGGACGTCGAAGCCCGGCGACTGGAACTGGCGCAGCAGAATGGCCGGGTGGTCGCAGCGCTCAACGCCGCCAAGGAAATCATCCTGCACCGGGTCGGCAACGGTCGGCCGGGGTCGAAAGTCAGTCGCTACCTGAAGCTGTATTTCCTCGCCCAGGACATCCACGAACGCGCCAGCTCTTCGCACTACCCCTACAACGCCCTGGCCGAAGCCTTCTTCCACAGCGACGTGCTGTTCCGCTGCCAGCGCTTGCTGCGCCAGCAGGGCAAGGCCTGCCGGGCCCTGGCCGAGTCCATCCAGCTGCGCCAGCCGTTCGTCTACGACGCCGGCTTCGCCGAGGCGCTGAACGATTTGCACGCCTCGCTGGAACACCTGCGCATCCAGAGCAACCCGGCCTGGCGTGGCCTGCTGCGCTCGCTGCGCGCCCTGGCCGCCAACCTCGGCACCCTCGACCGCCTGCTGAGCGATGCCAGCAACCCCGACAGCCTGGCCGACGCCACCGACAGCAGCCTGCTCGACCGTTCGCCACGCAACCTCAAGGACGTCTGGACGCGCCTGCGCACGCAACTGACGCCGACCTCGTTGCTGTTTCGGCATGCCCTGCGTTTGCCTCTGGCCCTGACCATCGGCTACGGCATGGTGCACTTGATCCACCCGTCGCAAGGTTACTGGATCATCCTCACCACGCTGTTTGTCTGCCAACCGAACTACGGCGCCACGCGGCGCAAACTCGGTCAGCGGATCCTGGGCACCGCGATCGGTTTGACCCTGGCCTGGGCGTTGTTCGATCTGTTTCCCAATCCGCTGGTGCAATCGTGTTTCGCGATTGCCGCCGGGGTCGTGTTCTTTATCAACCGCACCACCCGCTACACGCTGGCGACAGCAGCGATCACCTTGATGATTCTGTTCTGCTTCAACCAGGTCGGCGATGGCTACGGGCTGTTCCTGCCAAGGCTGCTGGACACCTTGCTCGGCGGCCTGATTGCGGGACTGGCGGTGTTCCTGTTCCTGCCAGACTGGCAAGGCCGCAGCCTGAACAAGGTGCTGGCCAACACCCTGACCTGCAACAGCATTTACCTGCGCCAGATCATGCAGCAATACGCCGCCGGTAAAAGCGATGACCTGGCCTATCGACTGGCGCGACGCAACGCGCATAACGCCGATGCGGCGCTGTCGACCACCCTGGCCAACATGCTCATGGAGCCGGGGCATTTCCGTAAGGAAGCCGACGTCGGTTTCCGTTTCCTGGTGTTGTCCCACACCCTGCTCAGCTACCTCTCGGGCCTCGGTGCACACCGCGAAACCCAGCTACCCGCCGATGTTCGTGAACAGCTGATCGACGGCGCCGGCGTCAGCCTGGCGGCCAGCATCGACGAAATCGCCCAAGGGTTGGCGAGCAAACGGTCGATTGCGATTCAGAGTGACGAGGAAGAAGCCCTGGCAGCGACGCTGGAGCAAATGCCCGACGAGATCGATGAAGGTCAGCGTCTGGTGCAGACCCAACTGGCGTTGATCTGCCGGCAACTCGGGCCGTTGCGCACGCTGGCGGCGCATCTCATTAAGGACACCAGCGAAACCTGAGATTTGCGCTGGCTCGCGAAGGCGTCATCCGTCACACCACTAAATCCGGATCAGCCCACCTCACATCCCATGCTGCTTGAGCAAGCGCTCATAGCTGCCATCCTCCTTCATCGCGGCAATCTCGCGGTCGAAGCCGGCGACGATCTTTTCATGGTCGGGGTTCTTCAGGCTGACCAGAATGTGCAGGCTGTTTTCGCTCAGCGGGTTGGGCAGAAACTCGACAGCGTTGCGCACCTTGGGTGACTCGCGCGCCAGGTAATAGCGAGCGACGAACTCATCCTCCAGGGTCAGCTTCACGCGGTCAGCGGCGAGCATGCGCACCGCCATGGGGAAGCTGTGCACCTGGACTTTCTGCAAGGCTGCATCAGCGTCAAACTCGGGGGAATAGGCGTAGCCGCGCACTACGGCAATCGGATAGGTGTGCAGTTGCTGCAATTTGTTGTATTCGATGGGGGTGTCTTTGCGCTTGATAAAACGTACCCGGTTGAGCAGATACTCGCTGGAAAACTGCCCGATGTGGGTGCGCTCTTCGTTGAACCAGGCATTGACCAGCACGTCATAGCGCCCTTCGCCCACGCCCAGCAAGGCTCTGGCCCAAGGCACCTGCTCGAAATCACTGGCATAACCGGCCCGCGCCAGCGCCGTACTGACAATGTCAGTCGCCAGCCCGCCGTTAACCAGCGTGGCATCGGTAAACGGTGGCCAGGCATCGGCCACCAACCGCAGTTTGTCCGCTGTGGCGCTGTGGCTCAGCAACAGCAATCCAATCAAAGCAAAGGCTCGATGCAATCGCGGCATGCTAAAAAATCCTTAGCGGGCACAAACCCTGCGTGTTTTTAGCCAAACTCGAAGGCCGGTGCGCCGAATCGCGGCTACACCCCCGGTCCTAACAGTAGCTCATTGCAGCCACAACAAACCGCTACAAAGCAGATTACACAAAGAAGACAATGTCGCGAGAAATGAATGATGGCATTTTGGCCTTCGTCACAGATTTCTCTGCCATAAAGACATCCATCGCCAGGGCGCTTAGTATCGAGGCACCGTTGTTCAAGGAACGTGAAGATGACTATTGATTGGGTCTGCAAACACCACAGCGATCTGGGCAAAGAACAGCTGTACGCCATTTTGCAGCTGCGCACGGAGGTGTTCGTCGTCGAGCAGAAATGCGCCTATCAGGAAGTCGATGGGCTGGACCTGGACGGCGACACCTGCCATTTGATGGCCTGGGACGGTGATCGGCTGGTGGCCTACCTGCGTTTGCTCGACCCGATTTCACAGGGCGGTGACGTGGTCATCGGCCGGGTGGTGATTGCACCCCAGGCGCGGGGCCAGGGTCTGGGGTATGAGCTGATGGCGCATGCACTCAAACAGGCCGAAAAGTATTGGCCGCAAGTGCCAATCTATCTGTCGGCCCAGGCGCATTTGCAGGGGTATTACGGGCGCTACGGGTTTGTGGTGGTGGGCGAGGAATACCTGGAGGACGATATTCCGCATATCGGGATGCGTCGTCCCTGAGTCTTGTGTCTGACTCTGAATCCACCCCTCACCCTAACCCTCTCCCCAGAGGGGCGAGGGGACTAATTGTGCGTTTCTTTAGAAGTGCAGCGACATGAAGGTTTTGAGTCGAACTCTGGCTTTGAAAAAACCCCGATCTGCTCCCTCTCCCCTCTGGGGAGAGGGCTGGGGTGAGGGGACGATCTAAAGTGAACACCTCCGTCAGGGATATTCCAGCACCGCTTTGATCTGCTGCACATGCTGCTCGATCCAGCGCGGATCAATCGCCCCCCAGCTCAGGATCCGATAACGCCCGGCATGGTTGCGCGCACCCTCTTCCTGCTCGAACTCACAGACGATATCCAGATCGGCCAACGCAGCGATGGTGTCCTGGGCCGTACGCCGCGGCATACCGGTGACCTCCGTCAACGCCGGGACGCTACTGGCCAGCCCGCTGTCGATCAGGTACGCCACGTACAACCGGCGATAGAAACTGCTCTTGGTCTTGCTGACGTCCATCCCTACACCCCCGGTTCCGATGTTTACTGCATATCCCGCCACGTCAGGTACACCCGCAAGTCGAACTCCAACTGGTGATAGCCCGGCAACATATGCTCGCACAGCTTATAAAAAGCCTTGTTGTGATCGGACTCTTTGAAATGCGCCAGTTCGTGCACCACGATCATCTTCAGAAACTCCGGCGCGGCGTCCTTGAATAGCGACGCGATACGAATTTCTTTCTTGGCCTTGAGCTTGCCGCCCTGCACGCGGGAAATCGCCGTGTGCAGGCCGAGGGCACGGTGAGTCAGGTCGAGGCGGTTGTCGAACAGCACCTTGTCGATGGCCGGCGCATTACGCAGGTATTCCTGTTTCAGCTCCAGCGCGTAGCTGTACAGCGCCTTGTCGCTCTGCACAGCATGCTTGTCTGGATAACGCTGACTCAGGTAATCGCCCAACCGATCCTGATCGATCAACTGGCGCACTTGCGCTTGCAAGGCAGCGGGGTAAGCCTGGAGGTATTTCAGCGCAGTCATGGGGCAAACAACAGAGTGACGAAAGACCGCCAGTGTAGCGAATTCACGCGGTCAGCGCGCTCCAGTCAAATGGCTGCGCAAAACCACTGGCGTCCTCGGCCATCAGCGGCCGCGCCACCAGAAAACCCTGCACGTACTGGCAACCGTTGGCGTGTAGCCATTGATACTGCGCAACGGTTTCCACGCCTTCGGCAATCACCAGCATCCCGAACTGCCTGCACAACTCGATAACACTGCGCGCCAGCGCCGCATCCCGTGGCGAGTCCAGTATCCGGGCAATCAGGTGCCGGTCGAGCTTGAGCGTGTCCAGTTCCAGATCGCGTAAATGAGCCAGCGAACAGGGTCCCGAACCAAAATCATCCAGCGCCACCCGCACA
>CAYNGZ010000357.1:0-5295 GCA_964396695.1 uncultured Pseudomonas sp. | reverse complement strand
AATCAATAAGTTATTTTTTGTTCCATAAGAGCTGCCGCAGGCTGCGATCTTTTGGGCCCACAAAAAAAGGCGACTACCCCTCGGTAGTCGCCTTCGTTTTAACTGCCGCTAACGCTTATTCCGACAGTTTGTAGGCAATCACATAATCGCCCATCTTGGTCCCCAGCGAACCATGACCACCGACGACGAGAAGCACGTACTGTTTGCCGTCCTTGCCGGTGTAGGTCATCGGCGTGGCCTGGCCGCCGGCCGGTAGGCGCGACTTCCACAGCTCTTTGCCGTTGTTGACGTCATAGGCGCGCAGGTACTGGTCCAGGGTGCCGCTGAGGAAGCCAACGCCGCCGGCGGTGACGATTGAACCGCCCATGCTCGGTACGCCGATCGGCAGGCCGACAGGGAGTGGCGAACTGTCGCGGCTGGTGCCGTTCTTGCGTTTCCACACCACTTTGTTGGTGGTCAGGTCGATACCGGCCACGTAGCCCCAGGCCGGAGCCTGGCACGGTACGCCGAATGGCGACATGAACGGGTGCATGGTCACCGCGTACGGTGCGCCGGTGTTGGGTTGGATGCCCGAGGTCTCGCTCTCGCGCTTGCTCCCGGCAGCCACTTCAGCCTGCGGGATCAGTTTCGAGACGAATGCCATGTAGTTCGGGCTGGTGAACAGCATCTGGCGAACCGGGTCGAGCGACACGCTGCCCCAGTTGAATACACCGACGTTACCCGGATAGATCAGGCTGCCCTGCAACGACGGCGGGGTGTACTGGCCTTCGTAGCGCAGTTGCTTGAACTGGATGCGGCAGAGCATCTGGTCGAACGGGCTGGCGCCCCACATGGCTTTTTCGGTCAGTTCGGGGCCGAGCAGGTTGAGGTCCGAGCGGGCCTGGGTCGGCGCGGTATGGTCGCCGGTGACTGCGCCTTGCGGTGCCGGCACTTCGCGAATCGGCACGATCGGCGTGCCGTTGCGACGGTCGAGCACATACAGACTGCCCTGCTTGGTCGGTGCGATCAGCGCCGGCTTGATACCGTCCGCGGTTTTCAGGTCGAGCAGGGTCGGCTGGCTGCCGACGTCCATGTCCCACAAGTCGTGGTGGGTGAACTGGTAGTTCCAGCGCACCTTGCCGGTCGCCAGGTCCAGAGCCACCAGGCCTGCGCTGAATTTTTCAGCGCCCGGTGTGCGGTCGGCACCCCACTGGTCAGGCATCTGGTTGCCCAGCGGCAGGTAGACCATGCCCAGTTTCTCGTCGACGCTGGCCAGCGACCACATGTTCGGCGAGTTGCGGGTGTAGATCTTGCCCGGCGCCAAAGGCTCGGTCGCCTCCGGGTTGCCGCTGTCCCAGTTCCAGACCAGGTGACCGTCGCGGATGTCGAAGGCGCGGATCACGCCGGACGGCTCGTTGGTCGACTCGTTGTCGGTGACGTGACCGCCCATGATCACCAGATCACGGGTGATCGCTGCTGGCGAGGTGGCGTAGTAGCCACCGGGGGTGAACGGGCCGATGCCCTGGGTCAGGTCAACCACACCGTGATCGCTGAAACCTTCGCAGACCTTGCCGGTGTCGGCGTTCAGTGCGATCAGGCGGGCATCGGCGGTGGGCAGGTAGAGACGGCGCGGGCAGGCTTGCGCAACAGCCTTGCCAGCCTCGGAGATGACTGCGGTCGACGCGTTGTCAGCCTTGGCGTAGGCGTTCTCGTCGTAGTAGGAAACGCCACGGCAGGTCATGTGGGCGAAGCCCTTGAAGCCCACCGGGCTCTTGATCTGCGGGTCGAAACGCCAGAGTTCCTTGCCGGTGTCCGGGTCCAGCGCCAGCACCTTGCTGTGGGCGGTGCAGGCATAGAGCATGCCGTTGACCTTCAGCGGGGTGTGCTCGGTGGTCGGTTACGCCTGGTTGGCGGGGGTCGGCGGGTCGCCGGTGGGGATGGTGCAGGTTTCCGGCAGCGTGCCGACGTGGGCCGGGGTGATCTGCTTCAGCGGGGAGTAGCGGTCGCCGAATTCGGTGCGGCCATAGGCCTGCCACTCGCCTTCGGGCATGGCTGGTGCAGTGCTGGTCATGTCGGCCGTGTCGCGGCCCAACTCGCCCATGATTTCACCCGGGTGGGTGAACTGGCTGGCGATGGCGGTGGCGCCGGACAGAACCACGGCCACGCTCAGCGCAGCGGTACCCAGCGGGGCGGCGCCGTTACGCAGCAACGGACGACGGAACCACGGCAACAACAGGACCACGCCAAGGGCGAACCACAGCGACAGACGCGGCACCAGTTGCCACCAGTCGAGGCCGACTTCCCACAGCGACCACACCGTACTGGCGAACAGCACCAGTGCGTACAGGCCCAGCGCCGCACGGCGGGCGGCCAGCAGCAAAATCCCGGTCAGCACCAGGCCGATACCGGCCAGCAGGTAATACAGCGAGCCGCCGAGCAGGCTCAGCTTGATCCCCCCGGCCAGCAAGGCCAGGCCCATTAGCAGAAGCACGATACCGAGCAGGCTCGGCAGCAGACGGCTTCGACTCAAAGCACCATCAGTGCTCATAGTGTGGTTCTCCGTGACGTTTCAAGTTGTCCCGCGCCTGTTCACTGTAGATGACGATCAGGCGAGGGCTGGTTCAGTGAAGGGGGTTTAGAAGGACGATTGCACCTTGATCCCGCCGATCAGCGCGTCATCGACCTGATCGACACCGCCCGGATGGCGGATGTATTGCAGGTTCGGGCGCACGGTCAGCCAGTTGGTCAGGTGCACGCCGTAATAGAGTTCGGCGCTGTATTCGGTGTCTTGCGGCGGCAAATAGGTCGGGTCGTTGTAGTCGAAGACCGCGTGCGCCTGGTTGGTCGCCTCGGCGTTTTTGCGGAACGCCGGGTTGACGTGAACCCGGGCCAGGGCGAAGCCGATGTCGTCTTTGCTGCGGGCATCGAACAGGCCTTTGTAGACGACGCCGGCCTGGACATAGTTGTCGACGGCGTTGGTCTTTTTGTCGTGCATTGTGCCGTTGGCAAACACACTCAAGCCCCGCGAGTTATCACTGGCGCGGCTGGTCAGCTGTTGCTGCACGCCCAGCCAGACGCCGTGCTTGCTCGATGCGCTGCGGTAGGGCTGACCACTCAGGGCGGCGGGCTGGCCGTTGTTGTCCTTGTAGACGTCGGTGGCCTTGGCGCTGCTGTAGTAATAACCGGCGCGGTATTCGCCCGGCAGGCCATTGAGTTTGGGTGTCCACACCAGCTCCACCGGTAGCACCGTGCCTTGGGTGCCGCTGCCACTGAGCTTGAAGCCGTTGCCGCGATCCAGGTTCGACGGGTTCTGCTCATAGGCGCCGATTTGGGCATAGAGCTCGGGCGTCAGGTGATATTTGACCCGCAGCGCCCACTGGCTGACCGGCCAGTTGTACCAGATGCCACCGGCCCAGTTGCCGACCTGAGAGCCGCAGAATGCCAGGTTCTGGAAGTCGCAGGGGAAGCTGTTGAAGTCTTCGCCTTCACCAAAACGGCCGGCCTTGATGTCGAGCTTCTGGTCGAAGAGTTTCTGCTGGTACCACATCTGCGTCAGTCGCGTGGTCTGGCCACGGCCCCAGACTTCCTGGGCCGAGGTGAAACCGCCGACACGCGGATCGTTGATCCGGTCGTTGCTGATGTTGTTGCCGCTGCGTTCGGTGAGGGTCAGCTGAAACTCGGCATCGTGCCAGCCGAGGATCTTTTGCAGATCCAGGTGCGTACCGAGGCCGAACTGATCGCTGTAGCGTGCGGTGCGATCGTGGTCGTAGCCGCCGTGCAGGTTGCTGCCCATCTCGCCGGTGTAGTCGAGCTTGAAGTCGTAGCCTTTTTTCGCGAGTTCTGTCCGTGTGCCGTTCCAGTCGCCGAGCATCCACGGTGAATCGCTATCGAATGCAGGAGCCGCCTGCGCGCAGGTAGCAAGGCTCAGGACGCTGAGTCCACCGATCAGGTTGATGGCTTTTCGGGCAGCAACAGTAGGGAAGACAGCGCTGTCTCGCAAAGTCTGAATGTCGGGCATAGAGAAGAAATTCTTGGTTTTTTTAGGGGGAGAGTGCTGAACGCAGTGAGGGTGAATCGGGCAGGTGAAGCGATTCAGCTTTAAGGGGAGCAAGGATAATGATCTGTTACAAAGAGAGAAAGGGCTTTTCCTGACATGGATCCTTTCGGATTTGGTAACAGTGTGCCGTCACCCTTGAAAAGATCGCAGCTCCACGTAGGACGGTGTACACCCGCAGGCTGCGATCTTTCAGAGTTCACCTACATTTAACGGATAGCGCACAGAGTCCTTCCACCGCAGGACACCCTCGGCTAAGGTGCGCGGCTTCCTCTACTGACTTCGTTCAAAGGCCCGGCATGACCGAACAGAACACCAACCCGCTGCACGGCGTGACGCTGGAGCAGATCCTCAACGCACTGGTTCAACACTACGAATGGTCGGGGCTGGCCGAGCGCATCGACATTCGCTGCTTCAAGAGCGATCCGAGTATCAAGTCGAGCCTGACCTTCCTGCGCAAAACCCCGTGGGCCCGCGAGAAAGTCGAAAAGCTCTACGTCAAGCTGATGCGCACCAAACGTCCGCTCTAAGGAATTGCGATGCCCGCCGAGCTGACGCGACATTCACCTATCGTGAAACGTTTTATCCGCTCGGCCGCCGTGCTGGGCTGGCTGGGATTGAGCATTCAGCTGTACCTGGTGTTTTACGGCCGCTGGAGTGTCGACGCCAGCCTGCTCGGTGGGCTGGTGAGCTACTTCAGTTACTTCACGGTCCTGACCAATACGCTGGTGGCGACCGTGCTGACCTGTGCCGTGACGTCGCGCGAGTCGAAGGGCCGTACGTTCTTTTTACAGCCGTGGGTCAGCAGCGGGATCGCCGTGAGCATTGCCCTGGTCGGCCTGGCGTACAACCTGCTGTTGCGGCATTTGTGGCACCCGCAGGGCTGGCAATTCATCGCCGACGAGCTGCTGCATGACGTCATGCCGTTGCTGTTTCTGTTCTATTGGTGGCGGTGTGTGCCCAAGGGCACCTTGCGCCTTGGCCACATCGGTTTGTGGGCGATTTACCCGGTGGTGTACTTCGCTTATGCCTTGCTGCGTGGGCACTCGCTGGCGCTCTATCCTTATCCTTTCATCGATGTTGGAAAACTCGGTTATCCCCGGGTGTTCATCAATGCCAGCGGGATATTGCTGGGGTTTGTGGTGATTGCGCTGGTGGTGGTCGGGCTGGATCGATGGCTTCGGCCGCGAGCGGTGTAGGAGCCAGATCAACAGATCGCAGCCTGCGGCAGCTCTTATGGAACAAAAAATAACTTATTGATT
>CAYNGZ010000356.1:0-5318 GCA_964396695.1 uncultured Pseudomonas sp. | reverse complement strand
ATGCCGGGTGGTGTGGCAGGGGAGCGGCCTATGAAGGCCGCCCCCTATGCCGATTTCTTAAGATCAAAAGGCCGCAGGTTCGGGCCGCGTTCGGACGATCTTTTGATATGTAAACGCGACATCGAAATGTCGCGTATCGGATAGTTCGCCCCGTAATAGTGCGTTTGTCAGACAAATTAGTTACGCTAGCCGCCATTTTGCGTTTGCTACCCACAAGGACGCTGCGCGCTAAACGGGTCAGTCCTATACGGACCGACAGCATTTCCCTCACCCATAAGGGAAATCCCTCTCTAAATTCCGATTCAGTAGTGTGGTATTTCCTTAATGAAAGTGTTGAAAGGCCAGGACATCCTGGCACTCGGCTTTATGACCTTTGCCCTGTTCGTCGGAGCTGGCAACATCATCTTCCCGCCTATCGTCGGTTTGCAGTCCGGACCTAATGTCTGGATGGCGGCGCTGGGCTTTCTGATCACCGCCGTCGGTCTGCCGGTGATCACCGTTGTCGCGCTGGCCAAGGTCGGTGGCGCAATGGATAGCTTGAGCAGCCCGATCGGCAAAATCGCCGGTGGCGTGCTGGCAGCCGCGTGCTACCTCGCTGTGGGTCCGCTGTTTGCTACCCCGCGTACCGCGACCGTGTCCTTCGAAGTGGGTCTGGCGCCGCTGACCGGCGAAAGCCCGCTGGCGCTGCTGCTCTACAGCTCGGCGTACTTCCTGCTGGTGTTCTTTATCTCGCTGTATCCGGGCCGTCTGCTGGACACCGTTGGCCGTTTCCTCGCGCCACTGAAGATCATTGCATTGGCGGTGCTCGGTATCGCCGCATTCGCTTTGCCGGCGGGTGACATCGGCAGTGCGACGCCCGAGTACGTTGCGGCACCGTTCTCCCAGGGGTTCATCAATGGTTACCTGACCATGGATACCCTGGGGGCGCTGGTGTTCGGTATCGTTATCGTCAACGCCATTCGTTCTCGCGGTGTCGAGTCTCCAGCCTTGATCACTCGTTACGCGATCATCGCCGGGCTGATTGCCGGCGTCGGTCTGGCGCTGGTGTACGTGAGCCTGTTCCGTCTGGGTTCGGGCAGCCATGAAGTGGCTGTCGGCGCTACCAACGGCGCAGCGGTCTTGCACGCTTATGTGCAACACACCTTCGGTTCCCTGGGCAGCGGTTTCCTGGCGGTGCTGATCTCCCTGGCCTGCCTGGTGACGGCAGTCGGTCTGACCTGCGCTTGCGCCGAGTACTTCAGTCGCGTGCTGCCACTGTCCTACAAGACACTGGTGATCATCCTGGCGGCGTTCTCGCTGCTGGTGTCCAACCTGGGCCTGACCAAGCTGATCGCGTTCTCGATCCCGGTACTGACCGCGATCTACCCGCCGTGCATCGTTCTGGTGGCGCTGAGCTTCTGCAAGGACTTCTGGCTGGAGCAGGGGCGCATCGTCGGCCCGGTGATGCTGGTGTCGTTCCTGTTCGGCCTGATCGACGCGCTCAAGGGCGCGGGTCTGGCTGACTGGATGCCGACTCAGTTGGCGCACTTGCCGCTGGCCGAACAAGGCCTGGCGTGGCTGGTGCCGTGTTTCTTCACACTGGTTGTTGCATTTGCGTGCGACCGTCTGCTGGGCAAGCGCAGCGAAGCCCTGGCTTAAGCTTCACGGCCCGTCACAAGCGGGCAGTAGGCAAAACAGAAATGCCCCGTATCAATCGATACGGGGCATTTTTTATGGGCGCGGTGCAGTGTCTTTTTCTTTGCGCTAACGTCGAAGCACTGCCTTGCTCCTACAAAGATCGTTTTTCGCCACCACAGGGAATTGCATGTCGTTCGTCCACACCAACCTGATCCATATACTCGCCGCGCTCTGGTTTGTTATCTGCTGGGGGGGGGTACACCCGCTACGCTATCTGGAAGGGTCGCGATACGGCGTGCCGGGCCAGTGTGCTGCACCTGTATCGCGAAGACTGGATGCGTCGCATGCTGCTGCGTGACAACCGCATCGCTGACGCCAGCGTGGTGGGCAACCTGGAGCGTAACGCCTCGTTCTTCGCTTCGAGCACCCTGATCATCCTCGCCGGTATTCTCACGGTGCTGGGCTCCTCCGAGCGGGCGCTGTCGCTGCTGGCGGACATTCCGATGGTCCAGCAGGCTTCCCAGGGCATGTCCGAGATCAAGCTGCTGTGCCTGGCGCTGGTGTTCGTCTACGCCTTCTTCACCTTCAGTTGGTGCATGCGCCAATACAACTTTGCGGCGATCCTGATTGGCTCGGCGCCGATGATCGGCGAGCGCCACGTTTCCGAGCAGGAGCGCAAGGCCTTCGCTTTACGCGCCGCGCGGGTGATCTCGATGGCGGCCAACCAGTTCAACTTCGGTCTGCGTTCTTATTACTTCGGCATGACCATGCTGGCCTGGTTTGTCAGCCCGTGGCTGTTCATGTTGATGAGCGCGGGTGTGGTGCTGGTGTTGTATCGCCGCGAGTTTCACTCCGACGTGCTGGACGTAATGGTCTATACCCCTACAGAGGCGCCATTGCCTGAGGTGATCAAAGAGGTGGCCTGATGAGTATCCCGTTCTGGTGCGTGTTTATCAGTGCCGTGCTGATTTACGTCGCCCGCGTGCCGGTGGCCAAGGCCATGAAAGAGCAGGGCGGTTACAACAATCACCTGCCGCGCGCGCAACAAGCACAGCTCACCGGCTTCGGTGCTCGCGCACTGGCCGCGCATCAGAACAGTTTCGAAGCCTTCATGCTGTTCGCGGTCGGGGTGTTGATGGTGCACACCACGCAAACGGCGGGGTGGCTGATTGATGTACTGGTCATCATCTTCGTGATTGCCCGGGTAATCTACTTGTTGTGCTACTGGGCAGACCTGGCCTGGCAACGAAGTCTGGTGTGGTTTGTCGGCTTAGTCTGTTCGTTGTTGCTGATGATCAGTCCAGCCTTGCGCACGGTATTGCTCTAACGTTTTAGTGACGAACACAATAAAGCCCGCACTTGGCGGGCTTTACTTTTTCAGCGCTAAAACCGGATTAGTTGGTTTTAGGGGCTGCGTCTTCAACGGCTGCTTTGGTCGAATCAACCTGAGCTTTGGCAGCATCGGCGGCTTCTTTCGCAGCGTCGTTCACTTTATCCTGAGCTTCGCTCATTTTCTGTTGGACTTGTGCTGCCGGTGGGGTGGCTTCTTGAGCTTTGTCCTCGGGTTTTTTACCGCAGGCAGCGAGGCCGAGGGAAGCGGTCAACATCAAGGCAATAGCTAAAGTCTTACGCATGGGGTGTTTCTCCTGGTGGAAATATCTAGTTGCCCTTTCGAGCATGCCACCATGGATTAAGTTCCATGTTTCCTACAGATATATAAGATTTATCTTGAACGGAACTTTTTCTTAATCCCTCTACTGCTATGCAGCGACACTAAAAAGAGCCTTTATCGAATGACCGACAACTCCATTTTTGAGCGTGCGACGCGGTTTTTATCGGCGCTGCGGCATTGTCAGGTACTCGGGTTGCGCGTGCACAGCGCCAGTCATGACGGGCTAACGATCACGTTGCCGTACAGCCCGCAGATCGTGGGGAATCCGCAAAGCGGTGTGATTCATGGCGGTGCCATCACCTCGTTGATGGACACTGCGTGCGGCATGGCAACGCTGTGCGTTTTGCCGGAGTTCGAGGTTTGTCCAACTCTGGACCTGCGTATCGACTACATGCACCCGGCCGAGCCGCATAAGGACGTGCATGGTTTTGCCCAGTGCTACCGGGTGACGACCGACGTGATCTTCACGCGGGGGTTCGCTTACCAGGATGATCCGGAACAACCGATTGCCCATGTGGTCGGGACCTTCATGCGCATGGGCAAGGGTGTCAAAGGCACCAAAGGCACCAAAGGCTTTGGTGGTGTCATCAGTGGTGGTACGAAATGACTGATAATTTCAAAGAGCAATTGCAGCAGGCCCACGAGCGTGGGGATTACGCCTCGCTGTTGCACCTGATTCCCTACGCCAAGCTGATTGGTATCGAGTGCTCGCGTCTGGGCGATGAGCTGCTTTTTCGTTTGCCGGCGAACAAGGACAATATTGGCAACCCTTTGTTGCCGGCGATTCATGGCGGGGTGATTGCAGGCTTCATGGAGCTGGCGGCGGCCCTGCATTTGCTGATCTTCACCGGGGCCCCCGGTGTGCCGAAGATCATCGATTTCTCCCTCGACTACCTGCGCGCCGGGCAGTTTCGCGACACCTATGCCAAATGCCAGGTGTGCCGTCAGGGGCGGCGGGTTGCCAACGTTGCGATAACCGCGTGGCAGAGCACCCAAGCCGAGCCGATTGCCACGGCGCGTGCGCATTTCAAGATTGAAGAGACTCCTCGCCCTTGAAATCCCCGTCATAGCCCCCAACTTGGATGACATCCCGCCGCCACCCCTTCAGGGTGCGGCCACTGCCATCCAATCGGAGTTTGATGACCATGAGCGTGGAAACTCAAAAGGAAACCCTGGGCTTCCAGACCGAGGTGAAGCAACTGCTGCACCTGATGATCCATTCGCTGTATTCCAACAAGGAAATTTTCCTTCGCGAACTGATCTCCAACGCCTCCGACGCTGTCGACAAATTACGTTTCGAAGCCCTGTCCAAGCCTGAGTTGCTGGAAGGCGGCGCCGAACTGAAAATCCGTGTGAGCTTCGACAAGGACGCCAAAACCGTCACCCTCGAAGACAACGGTATCGGCATGAGCCGTGACGATGTCGTGACTCATCTGGGCACCATCGCCAAATCCGGCACTGCCGATTTCATGAAACACCTGTCCGGCGATCAGAAGAAAGATTCGCACCTGATCGGTCAGTTCGGCGTGGGTTTCTACTCTGCATTCATCGTTGCCGATAAAGTTGATGTGTTCAGCCGCCGTGCCGGCCTCGCTGCCAGCGAAGGCGTGCACTGGTCCTCCAAAGGCGAAGGCGAATTCGACGTCGCCACCGTCGATAAGGGAGACCGCGGTACGCGCATTGTCCTGCACCTGAAATCCGGTGAAGACGAGTTCGCCGATGGCTGGCGTCTGCGCAACATCATCAAGAAATACTCTGACCACATCGCTTTGCCGATCGAACTGCCGAAAGAAGTCACCGCAGCCGAGGGTGAAGAGAAACCGGCGCAGGAATGGGAAACCGTCAACCGCGCCAGCGCCCTGTGGACCCGTCCGCGCACTGAAGTGAAGGATGAGGAATACCAGGAGTTCTACAAGCACATCGCTCACGACTTCGAGAACCCGCTGAGCTGGAGCCACAACAAGGTCGAAGGCAAGCTGGAGTACAACTCGCTGCTTTACGTGCCGGCTCGTGCTCCGTTCGATCTGTA
>CAYNGZ010000355.1:0-5328 GCA_964396695.1 uncultured Pseudomonas sp. | reverse complement strand
CCCCGGACGCAAGATCATCGATGCGATGATCGACCTGCCGTTCGCACTGCCGACGGCCGTGGCCGGCATTGCGCTGACCGCGCTGTACACGCCGACCGGTCTGGTCGGGCAGTTCGCCGCGGACCTGGGGTTCAAGATCGCTTACACGCCGCTCGGTATCACCTTGGCGCTGACCTTCGTCACGTTGCCGTTCGTGGTGCGTACGGTGCAGCCGGTACTGGCTGACATCCCGCGAGAAATCGAAGAGGCCGCCGCGTGCCTGGGCGCCAAGCCGTTGCAGGTCTACCGCTACATTCTCCTGCCGGCCCTGCCGCCTGCCGGTCTAACCGGTTTTTCCCTGGCCTTCGCCCGGGGTGTTGGCGAGTATGGTTCGGTGATTTTCATTGCCGGCAACATGCCGATGAAAACCGAAATCCTGCCGCTGCTGATCATGGTCAAGCTCGACCAATACGACTACACCGGCGCGACCTCCATTGGCGTGCTGATGCTGGTGGTTTCCTTCGTCCTGTTGCTGCTGATCAACTTGTTGCAGCGGCGCATCGAAACCCCATAAGGAGGCGCAAATCATGTCCCAATCGTCTATTAGCGCAGCCTCTTCGGCCAACGCCGCCCGTCGTGGCAGTGCGGCTTCCCGGCGAATCCTGATCGGCCTCGGCTGGCTGATTTTTGCGCTGTTCCTGCTGCTGCCGCTGTTCATCGTGGTGTCCCAGGGCCTGAAGCTTGGCCTTGGCGCGTTCTTCACCGCGATCTTCGAACCGGATGCTCTGTCGGCCCTGAAACTGACGGTCATTGCGGTGCTGATTTCGGTGCCGTTGAACCTGGTGTTCGGCGTCAGCGCGGCCTGGTGCGTGAGCAAATACTCGTTCCGTGGCAAGAGCATGCTGGTGACCCTGATCGACTTGCCGTTCTCGGTGTCGCCGGTGATCGCGGGTCTGGTCTACGTGCTGATGTTCGGCGCCCAGGGGATTTTTGGCCCGTGGCTGCAGGATCACGACATCCAGATCGTCTTTGCCTTGCCGGGCATCGTGCTGGCGACGATTTTCGTCACCGTGCCGTTTGTGGCGCGTGAGCTGATACCGCTGATGCAGGAGCAAGGCACGCAGGAAGAGGAAGCCGCACGGCTGCTGGGCGCCAACGGCTGGCAGATGTTCTGGCACGTGACCGTGCCGAACATCAAGTGGGGCCTGATCTACGGCGTGGTGCTGTGTACCGCGCGGGCGATGGGTGAGTTCGGTGCGGTGTCGGTGGTGTCCGGGCACATTCGCGGGGTGACCAACACCCTGCCGCTGCACGTCGAGATCCTCTACAACGAATACAACCACGTCGCCGCGTTTGCCGTTGCGAGCCTGTTGCTGATCCTGGCGCTCTTCATCCTGCTGCTCAAGCAGTGGAGCGAAAACCGTATTAACCGCCTGCGCGCCAGCGCCGCGGAGGAATAAGTCATGTCGATCGAAGTCCGTAACGTCAGCAAGAACTTCAACGCGTTCAAGGCGCTGAACAGCATCAACCTGGACATCCAGAGCGGCGAACTGGTGGCCTTGCTGGGGCCGTCCGGCTGCGGCAAAACCACCCTGCTGCGGATCATCGCCGGCCTGGAAACCCCGGACGCCGGCAGCATCGTGTTCCACGGCGAAGACGTCTCCGGCCATGACGTACGTGATCGCAACGTCGGTTTCGTGTTCCAGCACTACGCCTTGTTCCGCCATATGACGGTGTTCGACAACGTCGCGTTCGGCCTGCGCATGAAGCCGAAAAACCAGCGTCCGAGCGAAAGCCAGATCGCGGTGAAAGTCCACGAACTGCTGAACATGGTCCAGCTCGACTGGCTGTCGGATCGCTATCCGGAACAACTCTCTGGCGGTCAGCGTCAGCGCATTGCCTTGGCCCGTGCCTTGGCGGTGGAACCGAAAGTCTTGCTGCTCGACGAGCCTTTCGGCGCGCTGGATGCCAAGGTCCGTAAAGAACTGCGTCGCTGGCTGGCGCGGCTGCACGAAGACATCAACCTGACCTCGGTGTTCGTGACCCACGACCAAGAAGAGGCGATGGAAGTGGCCGACCGCATCGTGGTGATGAACAAGGGCGTGATCGAGCAGATCGGTTCACCGGGCGACGTCTACGAAAACCCGGCCAGCGATTTCGTGTACCACTTCCTCGGCGATTCGAACCGCCTGCATCTGGGCGACGACAATCACGTGCTGTTCCGCCCTCACGAAGTGTCGCTGTCGCGCACCGAACTGGAGGACCATCACGCGGCGCAAGTGCGCGATATCCGTCCGCTGGGTGCAACTACACGCATCACCTTGAAGGTCGAAGGCCAGAGTGAACTGATCGAAGCGGAAGTGGTGAAGGATCACGACAGCCTGACCGGGCTGGCCAAGGGCGAGACGTTGTTCTTCAAACCCAAGGTCTGGCAGAAAGTCGCTAACCTTTAAGATCAAAAGATCGCAGCCTGCGGCAGCTCCTACAGGGGGTGCACCATGCCGTAGGAGCTGCCGCAGGCTGCGATCTTTTAAAGCTATCTACGCCGCCGCATTTTTCTGACGCAGACGTACCCCACCCGCCCGCGCCTCGACCTGCTCTTTCAGGTCATGCCGCAACCCCAGCAAAAACGCCAATTCCACCACCACAAACAGTGGCCCGACGATCAATCCCGTCACATCATCGACAAACGCCGGTTTGCGCCCTTCGTAGTGATGGCCGACAAACTGGATCGCCCAGCCGACCACAAACAGGGCGATGCCGCTGCTCAACCAGAGCAGGGTGCTGTGTGCCGCAAGGATTTGACCTAGCCAAACGGACAGGCCGAGCAGCACCGTCATCACCACGCCAAGGGGTATTTCCAGGCGCAAATAGAACCACGCCGAGGCCAGTGCCACGAGCGCCGCTGGAGACAGCCAGAGCCCGGCCACCGGCCATCCTGGCCGTGACAGCAACACCGCGACGGCGACCACGATCAGCGGAATGCCAATGAAGTGGCTGGCGATGTTGCGCGGGTCACGGTGGTACGCGGCGTATTGACTGAGGTGGTCAACGAGGCTTTTCATTGTGATTCCTCCTGTAGGGATCTCGATCATGCCCTGCGGTCCGTCCTTGCTCTGTCAGCCAGACGACAATCATCTCGGAGTTTTCATGGATATGCAGGCCTGGCGCTCGCGCCTGATGAAGGGGCAGTGGTTCAGCCATTTGTCGCCCCTGTTACAGGATAGTCTGCTGTCTCTGGCCCGGGTGCGGCGGTTGTCGCCGGGGCAACGGCTGTTCAAGCGCGGTGATCCGCCATGTGGTCTGTACGCGGTGCTCGAAGGCGCGGTGCGCGTGGGCGCCGTGAGCGAGCAAGGCAAGGAGGCGCTGCTGAGCCTGATCGAGCCACCGCACTGGTTCGGTGAAATCTGCCTGTTCGATGGCCAGCCGCGTACCCATGACGCTTATGGCGTGGGCCACTGCATTCTGTTGCACATACCGCAGGCGGCGTTGCTGACCTTGCTCGAAGAACACCCGCAATACTGGCACCAACTGGCGTTGTTGATGAGTCATAAATTGCGCCTGACCTTCATCAACCTTGAGCAACTGAGCCTGCTGCCAGCCCCTGCGCGATTGGCGCACCGCTTGCTGATGATCGCCGACGGCTACGGTGAAATCGAACCTGCACGGCGCATCCTGCAACTGCCGCAGGAGCAGTTGGCGTTGCTGCTTTCACTGTCGCGTCAGACCACTAACCAGATCCTCAAGGACCTCGAGAGCCAGGGCATTCTCAGCCTGAGTTATGGCGAGATCGAGATCCTCGATGCGCAGCGGCTGCGGGCTTTGGCGGTCGTTTAGCCGCCAAACCTCACTCCTGCGTTAACGCAACCCATCGCGAAACTGCCCCGGCGTCATCCCGGTCCAGCGTTTGAAGGCGCGGCTGAAGCTACTGGTGTCGGCAAATCCGAGCAGGTAGCTGATTTCGCTCAGCGAGCACTGCGGGTCGCGCAAGTGCAGCAGTGCCAGGTTCTCGCGACATTCATTGAGCAACGTATCGAACCGGCAGCCTTCGTCCGCCAGGTGCCGTTGCAGGCTGCGCAAACTCAGGTGCAAGGCCTGGGCGATGCGTTCGGCGCTGGGTTCGCCTTCGGGCAGTTGCGCTTCGATGGCGTCGCGCACCTTGCGCTCCCAGGTCAGCAAGCGCAGTTGCGTCAGGGTGCGTTCGAGCACGGCTTCGTTGTGTTCGGCCAGCTCCGGGTTGGCGTCATCCAGATGGCTTTCGAAGTCCTCGATGGAAAACTCCAGCCGGTCTTCGTCGGCGGCAAAGAAGATCGGGGCGCGAAACACGGTGTGCCATTGTTTCGGGTCGGCCGGTTTCGGGCGACGCAGGTACACCGCCAATGGCGCGTAATCGCGGCCCAGTCGGTTACGACACGTGCGCACGTAGATCGCGGCGAAGGCGTCGATCGCTTCCCGCGCCGGTGCCGGGCTGCCTTCGGGGACCTTGAGGGTGAAGCGATAACGGTCTTCGCCACGGGTCAATTCCAGCTCCAGCGCGTCGCTGATCACCTGGTGATACCGCACGATGCGCTCGAAAACCTCGCGCAAACTGCCGCTGGCCACCAACGCATAGCCCAGCGCGTGAAAAGTGGTCGGGCTGACGAACCGCGACACCCGCAAACCAATCGCCGGGTCGCCGCTGACCTCGACCGCCAGTTCCCACAGCCTTGTGGTGGCCGATAACGGATAGCGGGCGTTGGGGTCGTCCATCAGTTGCGGGTCGAGCCCGGCTTGCAGGCACAGAGCGTTGCTGTCGAGGCCGAGGGCGTCGAGTTGTTTGCGCAAAGCGCGGGTCCAGCTGGCGAGGGAGGTGGGTTCAATCATGATGATTGGCGCTTCCGGTCAACAGGTTGGCGTTCACAGCTAACGCCCGAAGCGACCGCACAGGGCAGGATGCGAACATCAATAACCAGAGGATGGAAGCATGTACGGTACTTCTGCAAGTCCCCAATACCAGAATGCCCAACAACGGTCTGCGCATATTCGTGAAGTGGTACTCGCCCGCGGCGTCGAGCTGCGTCAACGCTATCCGATTCTCAATCATCAGGACGCCCTCGGCGCCGGGATTCTGGCCTTTGCCCTGGCCGGGATGATCGGTTCGGCGGCGCTCTACATGACCGGGCACATGGCCTGGTGGATGTGTTTGTTGCTGAATGCGTTTTTTGCCTCGCTGACCCATGACCTGGAACACGATCTGATCCACAGCTTGTATTTTCGCAAGCAACGGGGGCCACACAACCTTATGATGGGGTTGGTCTGGCTGGCCCGGCCGGGCCCCATCAACCCGTGGATTCCCCCCCATCTGCACCC
>CAYNGZ010000354.1:0-5341 GCA_964396695.1 uncultured Pseudomonas sp. | reverse complement strand
AGCATGCGTTTGACATGATCACGCGAAGCCAGCTCCGGCACCACGCCACCATAGGCGCGATGCAGGTCGATCTGACTGAACAGCGCGTCGGCCAGCAGGCCTCTCTCGCTGTCGTAAAGTGCGACGCCGGTTTCGTCGCAGGACGTTTCCAGTCCCAGTACTAGCATGGGGGTTTCGCCTTGTTTAGGCTAATTTCGAAGGCGCGCATAATAGTCGCCACGTGATGCCCCGACCAGCGGTTTTCGATCAGAGGCTTTGCATTCCGAGCGTTGAGGGGTTAACATCCGCAACCCTTAAAAACCGACGTCTTCAAGTGCACTTTTGCCGCGAGGATGTTGACCCCGGTAATGAATGAAGGTAGCTCTGGATGCCAGCCGTCAAAGTTAAAGAGAACGAACCCTTCGACGTAGCTCTGCGTCGTTTCAAGCGCTCCTGCGAAAAAGCCGGTGTTCTGGCTGAAGTTCGTAGCCGCGAATTTTACGAGAAGCCGACTTCCGAGCGTAAGCGTAAAGCAGCAGCCGCTGTTAAGCGTCACGCCAAGAAAGTTCAGCGCGAACAGCGCCGCGCCGTTCGTCTGTACTAATACACAGACGTTCGTAGCAAGCTTCTGCCAAGCCCGGCCCTCAGCCGGGCTTATGGCATTTGCGGATATCGCTTGATGCTTCACCGTCAAAGCCGCAGACGCGACCGAGACAAATCTGCTTCACACGTCAGACCTGGCTCTTTTGCCAGCGGTGCACGTCTCTTCTGACGAGCCTTCCAAGGCTACTGACGAGCACACCCTTATACTGATCCTCTTACGACGATCAGCCCAAGGCACGACTTGCGTGCCCGCTTATGAGCTATCCAGGGCCCTTCACTGGCCATTGCGGACTCAGCGCAACACTTTCAAACAGTCGACAACTGATGAGCACTAACGTCAGCGGATTTTCGGCAGATACACTTCCCGACAGCAAATACGCAGACGATACCTGGTCGAGCCGCACATCTGCCGCGCCTCAGACAATGACCAGCATCGGGCCGCTCTTGGTGCGGGTTAAATTTTCAGCGCAGTGATGACGAGAACGCCATGGCCGGGCTAATTCCCCAGAGCTTTATTGACGACCTTCTGAACCGCACCGACATCGTCGATGTGGTCAGCTCGCGCCTGCAAATGAAAAAAGCCGGCAAGAACTACACCGCCTGCTGCCCGTTTCACAAAGAAAAAACCCCTTCCTTCAGCGTCAGCCCGGACAAACAGTTCTATTACTGCTTTGGCTGCGGCGCGGGTGGCAATGCCCTCGGCTTCATCATGGACCACGACAACCTGGATTTTCCCCAGGCCGTCGAAGAACTGGCCAAAGCCGCCGGCATGGAAATACCCCGCGAGGAAAGCGGGCGCCCGCACAAACCACGGCAACCGACCGACTCGCCGCTCTACCCACTGCTGACTGCCGCCGCCGACTTTTACCGCCAGGCACTGAAAAGCCATCCGGCGCGCAAAGCTGCTGTCGACTACTTGAAGGGCCGCGGCCTGACTGGCGAGATTGCACGCGACTTCGGCCTCGGTTTTGCGCCACCAGGCTGGGACAATCTGTTCAAGCACCTGAGCAGCGACACCCTGCAACAAAAAGCCATGATCGATGCAGGGCTACTGATCGAAAACGCCGAAACCGGCAAACGCTACGATCGCTTTCGCGATCGAGTGATGTTCCCGATTCACGATAGCCGCGGACGCATCATCGCGTTTGGCGGCCGGGTATTGGGCGACGACAAACCGAAATACCTGAACTCGCCGGAAACCCCGGTATTTCATAAAGGCCAGGAACTCTACGGCCTGTATGAAGCACGCAAGAACAACCGCAATCTCGACGAGATCATCGTCGTCGAAGGCTACATGGACGTCATTGCCCTGGCTCAGCAAGGCCTGCGCAATGCCGTCGCCACGCTCGGCACCGCCACCAGCGAAGAACACTTGAAGCGACTGTTTCGCGTCGTACCCAGCGTGCTGTTCTGCTTCGACGGTGACCAGGCTGGCCGCAACGCCGCGTGGCGCGCTCTGGAATCAACACTTTCGAGCCTGCAGGACGGACGGCGCGCACGCTTCCTGTTCCTGCCCGAAGGCGAAGACCCGGACACACTGATCCGCTCCGAAGGCACCGACGCTTTTCGCGCGCGAATCAATCAGCACGCCCAGCCATTGGCCGACTACTTCTTCCAGCAACTGACCGAGGAATCCGATCCGCGCTCGCTCGAAGGCAAGGCTCATATGGCCACCCTCGCCGCGCCGCTGATCGACAAAGTCCCGGGAGCCAACCTGCGCACCCTGATGCGCCAGCGCCTGACCGAAATTACCGGCCTCAACAGCGAAGCCGTCAGCCAACTGGTGCATAGCGCGCCGCAGGACGCGCCACCTGCCTACGATCCGGGCATCGATTACGACGCCATGCCGGATTACGGCGATTACCATCAGCCGCAGGCGCAAGAGATGTATGTGCCGCTGCAGGAATGGACGCCGAAAAAACCGGGCGCAAGCGGCAAGAAATGGGACAAGAAGCCATGGGACAAGAACGGCAAACGCGGCGGTGATCGCGATCAACCGCGCGCGCCACGCATCCCGGCCGCCGTCGAACCACCCACGCTGGCGGCCCTGCGCACTTTGCTGCATCACCCGCAACTGGCCGAAAAAGTTGAGGACGCCGGGCACTTCGCTGCCGAAGACCACTCCAACACGCAATTGCTGGTGGCCCTGCTCGAAGCCGTGCAGAAGAATCCCAAGCTAAACTCATTTCAACTGATTGCGCGATGGCACGGCACCGAACAGGGACGACTGCTAAAGGCATTGGCGGAAAAGGAATGGCTGATTGAAGGAGATAACCTTGAACAACAGTTTTTCGACACCATTACTAGCTTGTCTGCCCGCCAACGCGAGCGAAATCTGGAACAACTTCTGAGAAAAGCACGCGAAAGCGAGCTGAGTACCGAAGAGAAAAATCAACTGCGCGACCTTTTAAGTCGCAATGTTTCCGCATCAAACCCGACCTCAAGTGGCGCGTGAGGTCATAGCTAAGGTATAATCCTCGGCTTGTTTTTTGCCCGCCAAGACCTTCAGTGGATAGGGTGTTATGTCCGGAAAAGCGCAACAGCAGTCTCGTATCAAAGAGTTGATCACCCTTGGTCGTGAGCAGGGTTACCTGACTTACGCGGAGGTCAACGACCACCTGCCGGAGGATATTTCAGATCCGGAACAGGTGGAAGACATCATCCGCATGATCAATGACATGGGGATCAACGTATTCGAGGTTGCGCCAGATAAGGATTCCCTTATGCTGGCCGACGCCGATACCGACGAAGCGGCCGCAGAAGAAGCGGCCGCAGCGTTGGCAGCGGTTGAGACCGACATTGGTCGTACTACCGACCCGGTGCGCATGTACATGCGCGAAATGGGTACCGTAGAGCTCCTCACGCGTGAAGGCGAAATCGAAATCGCCAAACGTATTGAAGAGGGCATCCGTGAAGTGATGGGCGCAATCGCGCACTTCCCTGGCACGGTTGAGCACATCCTCAGCGAATACGATCGCGTCACCAGCGAAGGCGGTCGCCTGTCCGACGTCCTGAGCGGCTATATCGACCCGGACGACGGCACTGCGCCGCCCGCAGCAGAAGTGCCGCCACCCGTCGACTCGAAAGCCTCGAAAACGGATGACGACGTCGAAGACGACGACGCCGACGCCAGTGACGACGAAGAAGAAGCCGAAAGCGGTCCGGATCCGATCATCGCAGCACAGCGTTTTGGCGCTGTGGCCGAGCAGATGGAAATCACCCGCAAGGCGCTGAAAAAGCACGGCCGTGAAAACAAGCAGGCCATTGCCGAGATGTTGGCACTGGCTGAGCTGTTCATGCCGATCAAACTGGTTCCGAAGCAATTCGAAAACCTGGTTGAGTGTGTGCGTAGCGCTCTGGATCGTCTGCGTCAGCAAGAGCGCGCGATCATGCAGCTCTGCGTTCGTGATGCGCGCATGCCGCGTGCCGACTTCCTGCGCCAGTTCCCGGGCAACGAAGTTGACGAAAGCTGGACCGAAGCACTGGCCAAAGGCAAAAGCAAATACGCTGAAGCCATTGGTCGCTTGCAGGCCGACATCGTTCGTTGCCAGCAGAAGCTGACTGCACTCGAAGCCGAAACCGGCTTGAAGATTGCCGAGATCAAGGACATCAACCGTCGCATGTCGATCGGTGAGGCCAAGGCCCGCCGCGCGAAGAAAGAGATGGTCGAAGCAAACTTGCGCCTGGTGATCTCCATCGCCAAGAAGTACACCAACCGCGGTCTGCAATTCCTTGATCTGATCCAGGAAGGCAACATCGGCTTGATGAAAGCGGTAGACAAGTTTGAATACCGCCGCGGCTACAAATTCTCGACTTATGCCACCTGGTGGATCCGTCAGGCGATCACTCGCTCGATCGCCGACCAGGCCCGCACCATCCGTATTCCGGTGCACATGATCGAGACGATCAACAAGCTCAACCGTATTTCCCGCCAGATGTTGCAGGAAATGGGTCGCGAACCGACTCCGGAAGAGCTGGGCGAACGCATGGAAATGCCTGAGGACAAGATCCGCAAGGTATTGAAGATCGCTAAAGAGCCGATCTCCATGGAAACCCCGATCGGTGATGACGAAGACTCCCATCTGGGTGACTTCATCGAAGACTCGACCATGCAGTCGCCAATCGATGTCGCTACCGTTGAGAGCCTTAAAGAAGCGACTCGCGAAGTTCTCTCCGGCCTCACTGCCCGTGAAGCCAAGGTTCTGCGCATGCGCTTCGGTATCGACATGAATACTGACCACACCCTTGAGGAGGTTGGTAAGCAGTTCGACGTTACCCGTGAGCGGATTCGTCAGATCGAAGCCAAGGCGTTGCGCAAGCTGCGCCACCCGACGAGAAGCGAGCATTTGCGCTCCTTCCTCGACGAGTGATCACAAAACCCCCGGCCCTGCCGGGGGTTTTGCTTTCTGCAGATTAAATCCCCCTCGCTTCGCTCCCCCACCGATAGCCCGTCTACACTCGAAACATCCCCCCGAGCCATAACGAGACCGTTATGCCCAGACTGCCGGTCATGCTTTTGCTCTTGCTGATGACCTGGACCGCAACGGCAGTCGCACTGACTCTGAGCGACGAAGAGCGTGGCTGGCTTGCGGCTCACCCGGAACTGCGCCTGGGTGTCGACGCGTCCTGGCCACCGTTTGAGTTTCGCGACGAGCAAGGCCGCTATCAGGGCCTCGCGGCTGACTACATCAACATCGTACGTGAGCGCCTGGCGATCAAGGTCACCCCCATTGAACCTGTCAGTTGGACCGAAGTCCTG
>CAYNGZ010000353.1:0-5397 GCA_964396695.1 uncultured Pseudomonas sp. | reverse complement strand
GGCCCATGTTCCTTGCGCGACAGCGCGGCGTCGAAGACGGGGCGGACCCTCCTACGGGATCGGGGGAGTCAGAATTTCAGCGCCGCAGCCTTCGAGGTCACTTCAACCCCTTGCTGACCGCTTGGGCTGATGAGTTGTACCTGAATTTTCTGAGTGGCGGGGAAGGTCGTGAACACCTGCGACAAATCCAGAGTCTTCAGCGCGCCAGGCGCGGCGCAGGTGAATTGGTAGTGCGCGTGGATTTCGCTGTGGTCGTGGTGATGCTCTTCGGCGGCCAGGCCCTTGCCGTCGGTGGCATGGTCGTCATCGTCATCGTGATCATCGGCGTCCGGTTTGTCGCCGAACAACGGGCTCTTCAGCTCTTGCTGGCTGACGACGCAGTTGGCCGCTTTTGGCAGGCTGAACAGCACCAGCGGTTTCTCCAGCTGCGCACGGGCGGCGGCAACTTTGGCCTTGTCAGCGTCGGTACTGGCGACGTGCTCGAAGCCCACCAGGTTCATCGCCGGGCTTTCCAGCTCCAGTTCCAGTGTCTGACCGTCCAGCGCCGCGTTCAAACGCCCGACGCCGTGTTCGTGGGCGCCCAGACTCCCGTGTTCATGCTCGTGATCATGAACTTCAGCGGCCTGAGCGATAGCCTGCGGCAACAGGGCAAACGGCAAAGCGAGTAGCAGACGGCGCATGGAAGGTCTCCGGGGAGGAAGATGAAAAGTTTATTATGTAATCTTATAACAAGAGTGGCGAGAGTTTGACTGTCCGCTTGGCGTTGCGCAAGACGCGTGGGAGCATGTTCGTCATAAACCTGAGGAAACCCCAATGTTGCGCATTCGTGGAAGCATCGGCGACTGGCCGGTGGATTTGACCCTTGAACTGGACGATGGGGATTGGGCGCGGCTCGGTGCGCAGTTGCAGGCAAGCCAATCAGAAAGCAGTGCACCGGTGGCCGATCCGGTGCTCAAGCCGGTCAATCAGGATGAAGTGCTGTGGCAGCTCGCCAAGGATCTGTTGCGCCAGTCGGGGCAACTGACAGGGCCGGATTTGCTGGAACGGCTGGAGGGTTTGACCGGCAACACCGTCGCCGGCAAACGCCTGCTGGTGCGTTTGCGCCACAGCCCGGAGGTCAAGGTCGTGAGCGGCGGAGATACGCCGCTCTACAGCTGGATCGAGCAGGCTTAGTACAACGCAGCAAACAACTTGCGGCGGTAAACGGTCACCAGCGGGTGGTCGTTGCCCAGCAACTCGAACACTTGCAGCAAGGTCTTGTGCGGCAACCCTTCGCTGTAACTGCGATTGCGGATGAACAGCTTGAGCAGCGAGTCCAGCGCCGGCTCGTACTGCTGGCGGGCCAGTTGCTGGATCGCCAGTTGGTAGACCGCTTCATCATCCTGCGGGTTTTGCGCCAGACGGGATTTCAGATCGGCGACATCCGGCAGGTCAGCGGCTTGACCGAGAAACCTGATCTGCGCCTTGGCGCCCGCCAGTGCCGCTTTGTGCTCATCGCTCTTGACCGCATCGAGCACGGCCTGGGCTTCACCCAGCTCGCCGCGTTCGGTCAGGCAGCGCGCGTAGAGGATCAGCGCGCGGGCGTTGGTGTTGTCCTCGCCCAGCAGCACTTTCAGCATGGCTTCGGCGTCGGCGAAACGCCCTTCATCGAACAGCGCCTGAGCCTGTTCGAGCGGGTCGGCAGCGGCCGGCGGTGGCATCTGCACATGGGGCTCAAGCATTGCGCGGACGGCGGATTCGGGCTGTGCGCCGGCAAACCCGTCAACTGGCTGACCGTCCTTGAACAGCACCACGGTCGGCAGGCTGCGAATGCCGAAACGCGAAACGATGTCCGGCTCGACGTCGCAGTTGACCTTGGCCAGCAGCAACTCGCCCTGGTAGCTCTCGGCGATGGTTTGCAGCATCGGCATCAGTGCCTTGCACGGCGCACACCATTCAGCCCAGAAATCCACGAGCACCGGCTTGTGGAATGAGTTCTCGATCACCGACTGGTCAAAATCGGCAGTAGTGGCGTCGAAAATGTACGGCGTGTCCTGACTCATTGGGTCTCTCGAAAAAACGTGAATGGGGCAACTATAAGGCTTGGCGCAAAAGATCGCAGCCTTTGGCAGCTCCTACGGGATCGGGTTAACACGCGGACGGTAAACGAACTGCGGCCCCTGTAGGAGCTGCCGAAGGCTGCGATCTTTTCGGCTTAACTGCGCCGCGCGTGGTACAGGCTCACATGCCGAAATTCTTCCGGTTCCGCCAGGTCTGGCAAGGTCATTGCCTCAAGCATCTCCAGCCGCTGATACAACGGATGACGGAAATCCCGAACCCGCGAATCCGCCACCAGCGCTTCACGGCCTCGGCTGAGGAACTCATCGAGCAACGGCAGGTTGGCCCGGTCGTACAACACATCGGCCACCAGAATCAGATCAAAGCGATCGGCTTTGGCGAAAAAGTCTGTCGAGTAGTTGAGCTCGACGCCATTGAGTTCGGCATTCGCCCGGCAGGCTGCAATCGCCAGTGGATCAAGGTCGCAAGCCACCACTTCCAGCGCCCCGGCCTTGAGCGCCGCAATCCCCGCCACCCCGGAACCGGCACCGAAATCCAGCACGCGTTTGCCGCTGACCCAGTGCGGATACTCCGCCAGGTAACGGGCCATCGCCAGGCCGCTGGCCCAGCAAAAGCTCCAGTACGGTGGTTCGTGCAGGATGCGCCGGGTTTCTTCCGGGCTGAACGCACGGTCCATGTTATCGCCGTCGATCAGCCAGAGGTTCAGCGCGGTCTCCGGCAACGGGCAGGGGACAAGTTGTGCATCGCCGAGCAGTTCACTTAACGCCTGTTGCAGGTCGGGCGGTGCACTCATGGCGCTTTGAAGAACTGCAACTGGCCCAGGGCCTGGGTGGTCGGCTCAAAGATGCGCTGCGCCGGCAGGTGCAGGATCAACTGCCCGGACTGGCTGGCGCGCCCTCGCAGTTCGACGCGTGCGCCCACCGGAAAGGCGTCCGGGTTGAACCGCAGGTGGAACGGCAGAATCTTGTTGTTGCCGATCAGGTTGGCGCTGGCGAGCAATTGCTGCGGTCGGGAGCGCTCGTCGATCACCAGCAGCGCCAGTTCAACCTCGGCACCGGCCGGTACACCCTGCAAGGTGCCGCTCAATTCCCGTTGATACGCCGGCAGAGGTCCGAGGTCGGCCGAGGCCTGGGCTTTCTTCTGGGCCATCTGTGGCGCAGGGCCTGGGGTCGGTGCCGCCGGTTTGGGTGCGCTACTGCTACACGCGACCAGCAGGCCGGCGAGACTGAGTAAAACAAGCGGTCGTAGCGGCATTTACGGCTCCAGCAAAGTGAAATCTGTCGATCAGTCAATATAGCTCGTCTGTATACCGCAAAGCCTATGGCTTGTCTTGCCACCGGGATGCGCTACCATGGCCCTCCCATTTTTTGTTGCCTGCCACCATGCACTGTCCCTTCTGCGGTGCCAACGACACCAAGGTCATCGACTCGCGTCTGGTCGCCGAGGGCGAACAGGTGCGCCGCCGGCGCGAATGCCTGGCCTGCGGCGAACGTTTCACCACGTTCGAAACCGCCGAACTGGTGTTGCCGCGCCTGATCAAAACCGACGGCAGCCGCCAGCCGTTCGACGAAGAAAAACTTCGCGCCGGCATGCAGCGTGCCCTGGAAAAACGCCCGGTGAGCGTCGAGCGCCTGGAAGCGGCGCTGGCGCATATCAAACACAAGCTACGGGCGACCGGTGAGCGTGAGGTCAAATCGCTGGTCGTCGGTGAGCTGGTGATGGCCGAGCTGCAAAAGCTCGATGAAGTCGCCTACATTCGTTTCGCTTCGGTGTATCGCCGCTTCCAGGACCTTAACGAGTTCCGTGAAGAGATCGATCGCCTGGCGCGTGAGCCGGTCAAACCATGACGATTTCCTCAGAGCAGGCGATGCTCGACGCCCATTACATGGCGCGTGCGCTGGAACTGGCGCGTAAAGGTCACTACACCACCCATCCCAACCCTCGGGTCGGTTGTGTGATCGTGCGTGACGGGCAGATTGTCGGCGAAGGCTGGCATGTGCGCGCCGGCGAACCGCATGCCGAAGTCCACGCCTTGCGCGCCGCCGGTGAAAACGCCCGGGGTGCCACCGCCTACGTGACGCTGGAGCCGTGCAGCCATCACGGTCGCACGCCGCCCTGCGCCGATGCACTGGTGAATGCCGGTCTGGCGCGAGTCGTTGCGGCGATGCAGGACCCGAACCCGGAAGTCGCCGGTCGCGGTCTGCAGCGTCTGGAGCAGGCCGGTATCGAGACAAGCAGCGGCGTGCTCGAAGGTGAAGCCCGCAAGCTCAATGAAGGTTTTCTCAAGCGCATGGAACACGGCTTACCGTTCGTGCGGGTCAAGTTGGCAATGAGCCTCGACGGCCGTACCGCCATGGCCAGCGGCGAAAGCCAATGGATCACCGGACCCGCCGCCCGCTCCGCGGTACAACGTCTACGGGCGCAGGCCAGCGTCGTATTGACCGGTGCCGACACAGTGCTGGCCGATGACGCTCGCTTGACGGTACGCGCCGATGAGTTGGGGCTGGACGCCGAGCAAACTGCGCTCGCCATGAGTCGCCCGCCGCTGCGTGTATTGATCGACGGGCGCCTGCGGGTGCCGCTCGACGCGCCGTTCTACAAGGCCGGCCCGGCGCTGGTCGCCACCTGTGTCGCGGTGGAAGAGCAATACGCCAACGGTCCCGAGTGCCTGATCGTGCCCGGCGACGATGGTCAGGTCGACCTGCGCAAGTTACTGGTCGAACTCGCGGCCCGTGGCGTCAATGAAGTGCTGGTAGAAGCCGGCCCGCGTCTGGCCGGGGCGTTTGCTCAGCAAGGGCTGGTGGACGAGTTCCAGATATTCATCGCGGGCAAGTTCCTCGGCTCCACGGCGCGTCCGTTGCTGGACTGGCCACTCGCGCAAATGAAGGATGCGCCGGAGCTCAAAATCACAGAAATTCGCGCTGTCGGCGATGACTGGCGAGTCACTGCCATCCCTATGCTATCGGCGAGCGTATAATTCCCGGCCTGCGCCACAAGCGAAGGTTTTGTTCTCGAGGAGGGCTCCATGTTTACCGGCATCATCGAATCCATCGGCAGCATCCGTGCATTGACCCCAAAAGGCGGAGATGTGCGGGTCCACGTAGAAACCGGCAAGCTCGACCTGAGCGATGTCAAACTCGGCGACAGCATCGCGGTCAACGGCGTATGCCTGACCGCTGTTGAACTGCCGGGCAATGGCTTTGCGGCGGACGTCAGTCGCGAAACCCTCGACTGCACCGCCATGAACGACCTGAAAAGCGGCAGCCCGGTCAACCTGGAAAAAGCCCTGACCCTGGCTGAGCGCCTTCGTCACACGGGCGTCGCGCGCCGCGGCGAGCG
>CAYNGZ010000352.1:0-5401 GCA_964396695.1 uncultured Pseudomonas sp. | reverse complement strand
TCGGTGAGCCCGCGCTGGTAGGCGATCATCGCGATGTCGTAGGTTTTCTGCGCAGCGGCTACCGACTCGGCGGCGAAGGCCTGCTGCTTGTCCATGGACTCGCGGCGGATCAACTGGTCGGAAATGCTTTTGAGCGCATTGACCAGGGTCTGGTTGTACTTGGCCACGGCAATGTCATAGCCGGCCGAGGCTTCACCCAGTTCCGAGCGCAAACGCCCACCGTCGAAGATTGGCAAGGAGATCGCCGGCCCCACGTTGTAGTTGAGCTTCTTGCCGGTCAGGAATTCCAGCGCCCCGCCACCGGTCGCCATGTAACCAAGGCTGCCGACCAGATCGACGTTGGGGTAGAAGCCGGCGTGCGCCACGTCGATACCGCGCGCCTGGGCCGCGACCTGCCAGCGACTGGCGACCACGTCCGGGCGTTGGCCGAGCAACTGCGCGGGCAATGCCGAGGGCAATTTCAATGCGGCGCCAAGGGAGAGCGTCGGACGTTGCAACTGTGCGCCCTCCCCTGGGCCTTTGCCTGCCAATGCCGCAAGCTGATTTCGGCTCAGGGCGATTTCTTCGTCCAGTGCGTCCAGTTGCCGATGGGTTTCCGGCAACGGGGTTTGTGCCTGGCTGACTTCGAAATGGGTGCCGATGCCACCGTCCAGACGCTTCTGCGCGAGGTCGAGAATTTGCTCTTGCTGCTTGAGGGTCGCGGCCACGATGTCCCGCTGCGCGTAATGCAACGACAGCTGGATGTAGGCGCGCACCACATTGTTCTGCAATTCAAGCTGAGCCATGCGCGCTTCCGCGGCGCTCATGTGGGCCATGTCCACGGCGCGTTCGGTGGCATTGCTGTCGCGGCCCCACAGGTCGAGGGCATAGCTGAAACCGAGGGCGGCGTTGTTGTCCCAGGTGGTGGTGTTGGCCAGCTCACCCGGACCGTAGAACTGGTCGGTCGGCCAGTTGTGGCGCTTGAGCGTGGACTGGCCATTGACCTGCAACGACTCGGCCGACTCGGCAACACCGGCCATGGATTTGGCCTGACGCACACGGGCGGCGGCCATGGCCATGCTCGGGCTGCCTTGCACGGCGAGGTCGATCCAGTGATTGAGTTGCGGGTCGCCATAAGCCTGCCACCATTGCGCGGTGGGCCAGTGAGCGTCCTTGGCGGCGCTTTGAATGGCATCAAAGGTGGCTAATGTATTGGCGTCGAATGCCTTGCCCTGTGGGGCAATACCTCCGGTTCCGATGCAGCCGCTGATTGCTAACGATAAAGCCCAAACACTGAGAGTCTTCAGCTCTCTGCTGATGCGACGCGGCACTGCTGCAAATTCCTGAGGTGGGGATGTTTCCAAGTGGCGCAATTCTAGGGGTGGGCCTGTGCGGCGATAAGCCGGGAATCCTGTGAATCTTTGTTACCGTTCACGAGATAATCCCTTGGTCGCATTCATTGGTCGCCTGTAAAAAAGCAGCAACTTCGTGTCACAATTTGTCATCGCACCCGAGAGCCCCCCATGGACACTTTGCAAAACATGCGCGCCTTCAGCTGTGTCGCCGAAGCCGGCAGCTTCACTGCCGCTGCCATGCAGCTCGATACCACGACGGCCAACGTCTCGCGCGCGGTCTCCAACCTGGAAGCCCACCTGCAAACCCGCTTGCTCAACCGCACCACCCGCCGCATCGCCCTGACCGAGGCCGGCAAACGCTATTTGCTGCGCTGCGAGCAGATCCTCGCCTATGTCGAGGAAGCCGAGGCCGAGGCCAGCGACGCCCATGCGCGCCCGGCCGGGCAACTCAAGATGCACACCATGACCGGGATCGGTCAGCACTTCGTGATCGATGCCATCGCCCGCTATCGCAAATCCCACCCGGACGTGACCTTCGACCTGACCATGTCCAACCGCGTGCCGGACTTGCTGGACGAGGGCTATGACGTATCGATCGTGCTCGCCAGCGAACTGCCGGATTCCGGTTTCGTCTCGCAACGGCTGGGCATCACGTACAGCATCGTTTGTGCATCGCCGGCCTACGTGAAAGCCAACGGCTGCGCGCAGAAGCCCAGCGACCTGATGAACCACGCCTGCCTGCGCCTGGTCAGCCCGGTGATTCCGCTGGAGAAGTGGCTGTTCGACGGCCCGGAAGGCCAGGAAATGGTCACCATCAACAGCTCGCCGTTTCTGGTGAACTCCGCCGACGCCATGAAAACCGCGATCATCAGCGGCATGGGTATCGGTGTGCTGCCGGTCTACGCCGCCATCGAAGGCCTGCGCAATGGCAGCCTGGTGCGGGTCATGCCCAACTACCGCTCGCAAGAGCTGAACCTGTACGCCATCTACCCGTCGCGCCAGTACCTGGATGCGAAGATCAAGACCTGGGTCGAGTACCTGCGCGGGTCGTTGCCGGAAATTCTCGCGGCGCACCAGGCGGAATTGGTGGCGTATGAGTTGAGCGGGAGCCTGGCCGGGGCTCGGGTGGCCAACTGATCGCAGGTCTCGCGTAAACCACGCCGGGAATGTTAGCGTGCCTGGCATTCTCCTCCGCCTGACGAGCCTTCCTGCGATGAAAAAGACTGTACTTGCCTTCAGCCGTGTCTCGCCCGAAATGGTCGAGTCCTTGCGACACGACTTCGAGGTGATCGTGCCCAATCCCAAGCTGGGTGACATCACTGCACAGTTCAACGAAGCCCTGCCCCATGCTCACGGTTTGATCGGCGTCGGTCGCAAACTCGGTCGGGCACAGCTGGAAATCGCCAGCAAACTGGAAGTGGTCTCCAGCGTCTCGGTTGGCTACGACAACTATGACCTGGACTACTTCAACGAACGCGGGATCATGCTCACCAACACCCCGGACGTGCTGACCGAAAGCACCGCCGACCTGGCCTTTGCCTTGCTGATGAGCAGCGCCCGGCGTGTCGCCGAGCTGGACGCCTGGACCAAGGCCGGGCAATGGCAGGCCACTGTCGGCGCGCCGCTGTTCGGTTGCGACGTGCATGGCAAAACCCTGGGCATCGTCGGCATGGGCAACATCGGTGCAGCCATCGCCCGGCGCGGTCGCCTGGGCTTCAACATGCCGATTCTGTACAGCGGCAACAGCCGCAAGGCCAACCTTGAACAGGAACTCGGCGCGCAGTTTCTCAGCCTTGATCAGTTGCTGGCCGAAGCCGATTTCGTCTGCCTGGTGGTGCCGCTCAGCGACAAGACCCACCACCTGATCAGTCATCGCGAGCTGGCGCTGATGAAGCCGAGCGCGATTCTGGTGAATATTTCCCGTGGCCCGGTGGTCGATGAACCGGCGTTGATCGACGCCTTGCAGAACAACCGGATCCGTGGCGCGGGGCTGGATGTCTACGAGAAGGAACCGCTGGCCGAGTCGCCGCTGTTCCAGTTGAAGAACGCCGTGACCTTGCCGCACATCGGTTCAGCCACTCACGAAACCCGCGAAGCCATGGCCCACCGCGCCTTGGCCAACTTGCGCAGCGCCTTGCTGGGCGAACGACCGCAGGATCTGGTGAATCCGCAGGTGTGGAAGGGTTGATCAGCAGACAGGCACACCGTTCAAGGCGTGCCTGTTGTTTTAAACTCAGGCGACAACATAACTAATAAAAACAGTCAGACCTGACACTTCGCTTGCAATCATGCGGCACAACTTACCGACGACATAACTTGCAATTCAGTCCTGCGCCCTACACTTTTTTTGCGTTATACACTCATCCCCCGACAACCTGCGACTTGCAGGAACCGGATAGGGAGAATACGCACCATGATAAATTTCACCACGGCCTGTCTGATCAGGCGCAGTAAGTTGGCCCTGGTTTTAATGGCTGGAGGATTTGGCCTGCTGGTTGTATTCAGCAATGTGACTGACTACGTCTCCAACTACGAATACGTGGGACATGTCCTCAGCATGGACACAACCCGCCCCAACGAAGCCCTGCGCTATCGCGCCATCACCTCCCCCATGTTGCACCATAGAATCTTGGATAATCATCACTCTGGAGACAACCTACACCGCCTGTTGTTTATTGGGCGCCTATCAGCTCTACAAAAGCCTCAATGCACCACGCAAAGAATTCCATGAGGCAAAAAAATACGGAATTGTCGGTTTGATGATTGGCATTTTCGTGTACTACTTCTGCATACAGGTTATCGCCAATGAATGGTTCGACATGGACACGTCCGCAGAATGGAATGCCATGGCATGGACCCGAAGTATTATCGGCTACATGATGACCGCGCTTATTTATCTGTCATTGAAAACCGACCATTAACAAACGCCGTGCTGCTGAACTCCGCCACTTGTTCGATTACGCCAACTTGCCACTTCCCGCCATCACCCGTGCCTTGGGTTTGCGAAACACCAACACGTTACCCAACATGACCAGCACCAGTCCGGCCAATGCCGGTGCGGTCCATTGGTAGCCTTCAGCAAAGGCCGACACGTTCAATGCCACTACCGGAAACAGCACGGTGCAATAAGCCGCACGTTCAGGGCCCATGCGTCCGACCAGGGTCAGGTACGCGGTGAAGCCGATGACCGAGCCCGGAATCACCAGATACAACAACGAGCCGATGTAACGGGTGTTCCATTCGATGTCGAAGGGAATACCTTTGACCAGGCAGTACATCGACAGCATCGCGGCGCCATAGGCCATGCCCCAGGCGTTGGTGGTCAGCGGCTTCAGGCCGGCTTTCTGTTGCAGGCTCGAGAGCATGTTGCCAGCCGAGAAACACAGCGTGCCGAGCAGCGCCAGCGCCAGGCCAAGCAGGGTTTGCGGACTGGCGGTATGGCCGACCAGTTCCGGCCAGAACAACAAGCCCAGCCCGATCAACCCCAGCGCGCCGCCCATCAGTACATTGCGCGCCACTTTCTGACCGAAGAACACCCGCGCATTCAGCGCATTCCACAGTGTGGCGGTGGAGAACACCACGGCGACCAGACCGCTGGGAATCCATTGGCTGGCGGTGAGGAAGCACATGAAATTGATACAGAACAGGCACAGCCCCTGAGCCAGGCAGATCAAGTGCCCACGCCGGTTCATCACTTGCAGGCGTCGGCTGAGCAGTAACATCACGAACAGCACCAGTGATGCCAGGCCGAAGCGATAAACGATCGACACCGGAATCGCCACCACCCCCAGTTGCAGTTTCAAGGCGATCCAGGTGGTGCCCCAGATCAGCACAGTCAGCAGGTATAACGAGAGGTTCATGACGGCAGCTCCTGAAGATGACCTTCAGTCTGAGTCCGGGGCAGGCCGCGCGCTTGCATAAACTTGCGCTTTTGTCTGGCGACAGGCTGGCAGCATCAAGGCGACGGAGTAGGATGCAAGGCGTTGGAGAGAACCAATCATGCCCGCACTGGAAACCCTGCAAGTCTTTCAAGCCCTCAACCGCTCGCCCAATGCTCGACTTGAGCA
>CAYNGZ010000351.1:0-5421 GCA_964396695.1 uncultured Pseudomonas sp. | reverse complement strand
CAAAGCTGGGTGCGATTAAAAATAGATTTTTGAATTAACCGCTCAGGACACTAGCACACGTTTGTCACCGTACTGCGTAGCGGTGAGTACGTGTTGCAGTTCAGGGTTGTTGGCCTCGATGGTCGCGAACGCCTTGTCCAGAGCCTCGCCGATGTTCTCGGTGAGTGAGACCAGATCGAACCAACGGGCACTGATAGGGAACTTGCCCCATTTGTCCTCGATCTCTTCCTGGGCATCGCCATAGCTCAGGCTTTCGTCCTTCATCAGCTTGGCGACACGCTCTACGAACACGTCGTTGTAACGCTTGAGGAAGAGCAGGCCAAAAATGTAGTTCTTGAAGTCGGAGGAGTCGATGGAACCGCGCAAAATGTTCGCGGACTCCCAGAGCCAGGACTCCAGCGTTTCGAGTGACAGCTTGTCCGCCATGGGTAAATCAATCCCTATAAAATGCACGACGCCCAATGCCCAGCGATTACTGCTGCGGGGAAGGGGCATATCAAAAAAAAGAAAGAGCGATTATACAAGTCGAAGTCAATTGGGGCCCGAGAATTCAATCCCCTTAGTGACAAAAACCCGACAGACCTTTCGGTCAATCTGGGTTTCTTGGCAAAGCCGTGAGCCATTAGCATTGGTCAAAACGCGTAACTTCGACCGAAGCGGCAAATAACTTTTCCCGTCTACAGCAAGCAAGCAGTTTGTTTCGATGAAGCCGCAACCATGCTCCATCACATCGCCTATAAAACCCAAACTAGGGCTTGGAGCCTGGCGGTATCGCTTTGACCAGGCTACGCCACAAAGAAAACCCCCGACACCAAGGCCGGGGGTTTCCTTAGAAAGCGACAGTAACTCGCCCACTTGCGACACTTAATGTGCCCATCGACACCCAATCAGAAGTCCAGGTTAGACACTGCCAGGGCGTTGCTTTCGATGAAGTCACGACGTGGTTCGACCGCATCACCCATCAGGGTGTTGAAGATCTGATCAGCGCCAATGGCGTCTTCGATGGTGACTTTCAGCATGCGGCGCACGCTTGGGTCCATGGTAGTTTCCCACAGCTGGTCCGGGTTCATTTCACCCAGACCTTTGTATCGCTGGATGGTGTGACGCTTGGTGCTTTCGGCCATCAGCCAGTCCAGGGCTTCCTTGAACTCGGTGACTGATTTCTTGCGTTCGCCGCGCTGAACGTACGCGCCCTCGTCCAACAGGGTGCTCAGTTGTGCCCCCAGCGAAACGACGGTCCTGTAGTCGTTGCTGCCGAAGAAATCGCGGTTGAAGGTGACGTAGCTCGACAGGCCGTGGGAGGTCAGTTCAACTTCCGGCAGCCACACGCCACGCTCACGGTCTTCACGCAAGCTGGCCTTATAGACCAGGCCGGACTTCTCGACGGTACGCAGGCGGGTTTCGTACTGAGCCAGCCAGTCTTGCATCGCTGCATGGTCGCCGAGCTTTTCCAGGCTCACGGCCGGCAGGTAAATGAAGTGTTCGGTCAGCTCCTGCGGGTACAGGCGCGACAGACGCTTGAGAGTCTTCATCACCAGACGGAAGTCATTCACCAGACGCTCAAGGGCTTCGCCGGAGATACCCGGTGCATCCTCGTTCAAGTGCAGGCTCGCATCTTCCAGGGCCGACTGCGTCATGTACTCTTCCATGGCGTCGTCGTCTTTGATGTATTGCTCTTGCTTGCCTTTTTTCACTTGTGAAAACGGCGGCTGGGCGAGCTAGATGTAACCACGCTCGATCAGCTCTGGACGCTGACGGAAGAAGAAGGTCAGCAGCAGGGTACGGATGTGCGAACCGTCGACGTCAGCATCGGTCATGATGATGATGTTGTGATAACGCAGCTTGTCGATGTTGTACTCGTCGCGGCCGATGCCGCAGCCCAGCGCGGTGATCAAGGTGCCGACTTCTTGCGAAGAGATCATCTTGTCGAAACGCGCTTTCTCGACGTTCAGGATCTTGCCCTTGAGGGGCAAAATCGCCTGGGTCTTGCGGTTACGTCCCTGCTTGGCGGAGCCGCCAGCAGAGTCACCTTCCACGAGGTACAGTTCGGACAGGGCAGGGTCTTTTTCCTGGCAGTCGGCCAGTTTGCCCGGCAGGCCGGCAATATCCAGCGCGCCTTTACGACGGGTCATCTCACGGGCTTTACGCGCCGCTTCACGGGCACGGGCCGCATCGATCATCTTGCCGACAACCAGCTTGGCTTCGTTCGGGTTTTCCAGCAGGAAGTCGGAGAAGTACTTGCCCATTTCCTGTTCGACCGCGGTCTTCACTTCGGAAGAAACCAGCTTGTCCTTGGTCTGGGAGCTGAACTTCGGATCCGGTACCTTCACCGAGATGATCGCGGTCAGGCCTTCACGGGCATCGTCACCGGTGGTGGCAACCTTGTGCTTCTTCGCCAGACCTTCCTGCTCGATGTAGTTGTTCAGGTTACGCGTCAGCGCGGAACGGAAGCCCACCAGGTGGGTGCCGCCGTCACGCTGCGGAATGTTGTTGGTGAAGCACAACAGGTTCTCGTTGAAGCTGTCGTTCCACTGCAGGGCGATTTCCACGCCGATGCCGTCTTCACGCTGGATGTTGAAGTGGAACACCTGGTTGACCGCAGTCTTGTTGGTGTTCAGGTATTCAACGAACGCACGCAGGCCGCCTTCATACTTGAACAGCTCTTCCTTGCCGCTGCGCTCATCCTTGAGGACGATACCAACGCCGGAGTTGAGGAAGGACAGTTCACGAATCCGCTTGGCCAGGATGTCCCAGCTGAAGTGGATGTTCTTGAAGGTTTCCTTGGAAGCCTTGAAGTGAATTTGGGTACCGGTGGTTTCGCTGTCGCCAACGATAGCCATTGGAGCTTGAGGAACACCATGGACGTAGGTTTGCTCCCAGATCTTGCCGCTGCGGCGAACGGTCAGGACCAGTTCTTCGGATAGGGCGTTTACCACCGAAACACCTACACCGTGCAGACCGCCGGATACTTTGTAGGAGTTGTCGTCGAACTTACCGCCAGCGTGGAGAACGGTCATGATGACCTCGGCGGCGGAAACGCCTTCCTCTTTGTGCACATCTACCGGAATGCCACGGCCGTTATCGCGGACGGTGATGGACTCGTCCGGGTGAATGATGATGCTGATGTCGTCGCAATAGCCGGCGAGTGCTTCGTCGATCGAGTTATCGACCACCTCGAACACCATGTGGTGCAGACCGCTGCCATCGTCGGTGTCACCAATGTACATACCGGGACGTTTGCGTACGGCATCCAGGCCTTTCAGAACTTTAATGCTCGTTGAGTCGTACGTATTTTCTTCGCTCATGCCTTCACTCCCGATGGTCGTGGGTCTGGGTGATACGGCCCTGTTCCACGTGGAACAGGGCGACTGGCGTTTCCGTCTGCCAGCCTTCCCTCAATAATTCGTGATCTACACAGGTGATAAACACCTGGCAGCGTAAGTCTTCCAGCAAACGGCAAAGCGCGCGGCGATGTTGCTCATCCAGCTCGGACGGCAAGTCATCCACCAGATAAATACATTGGCCGCGCCTGGCCTGACTGACCAGATGCCCTTGGGCTATCCGCAATGCACAGACCACCAACTTCTGCTGACCACGAGACAGGATGTCCGCGGCATTGTGTGCGCCCAATCTAAGACGCAAATCAGCACGTTGTGGTCCAGCCTGGGTATGCCCCATTTGCTGATCCCGGTGTACGGACGCGGCGAGCACTGCACTCAGCTCTCGCTCTTTGTCCCAACCCCGGTAATAGCTAAGCGTTAAGCCCTCGAGCTCGACGAGTTCGCTCAAGGTCTGTTCAAAGACTGGTTTCAAGGCTTTGATATAAGCGCGGCGGTATTCATCAATTTCAGCGCTGGCCTGGCACAATTCTCTGTCCCAAACCGCTTGCGAAACGGCGTCAAGTGTACCATGCCGCAGCCAAGAGTTTCTCTGGCGCAGGGCCTTCTGCAAGCGCTGCCACGTGGACATGAAACGCGGTTCCACGTGGAACACCCCCCAATCCAGAAACTGTCGACGGATCTTCGGCGCGCCTTCCAACAGACGGAAGCTGTCGGGGTTGATCAATTGCAGTGGCAGGATTTCTGCCAGTTGCGCAGCACTGCGGGCGTTCTGTCCGTCGATGCGAATCTGAAACTCCCCTTGCCGATCGCGTGATATCCCCAACGCGCTGTGCCCACCCTCAGCCAATTCGACCTGGCCAAACACCGTGCACGCCAACTGCTCGTACTGGATGACTGGTAAAAGGCGGGTACTGCGAAACGAACGGGCGAGCCCCAGCAGATGGATGGCTTCCAGAACACTGGTTTTGCCGCTGCCGTTGGCGCCGTACAGGATGTTGATGCGGGGGGAGGGGGAGAAGGTCACCGGGTGCAGATTGCGCACCGCGGTGACCGAGACACGACTGAGGGACATCTAGCGTCTGCTGAACATGTTTACAGGCGCATCGGCATGACAACGTAAGCCGAGTCGTCGTTGTCGGACTCTTGCACCAGCGCACTGCTGTTGGAGTCAGACAGGATCAAGCGCACTTGCTCAGTGGTCATCACACCCAGTACGTCGAGCAGATAGCTCACGTTGAAACCGATTTCCAGCGAGCCGCCGTTGTACTCAACGCCGACTTCTTCTTCTGCCTCTTCCTGCTCCGGGTTGTTCGCCTGAATCTTCAGTTGACCATTGGCCAGTTGCAAACGAATACCACGGTACTTCTCGTTGGACAGAATCGCTGTACGGCTGAACGCTTCACGCAGTGCCTGACGATCGCCCAGTACCAGCTTGTCGCCGCCTTTGGGCAGAACGCGCTCGTAGTCCGGGAATTTGCCGTCGACCAGTTTCGAGGTAAAGGTGAACTCGCCGGTGGTGGCGCGAATATGGTGCTGGCCCAGAACGATGCTGACATTGCCATCCGGCTCGGTCAGCAAGCGCGCCAGTTCCAGAATACCTTTACGTGGAACGATGACCTGATGGCGATCCGGTTGGCCGATGTCGGCCTGCATCGAGCACATGGCCAGACGGTGACCGTCGGTGGCCACGGCGCGGATGATGCCCGCCGAGACTTCCAGCAGCATACCATTGAGGTAGTAGCGAACGTCCTGTTGAGCCATGGCAAAGCTGGTGCGTTCGATCAAACGACGCAATTTGCTCTGCTCCAGACTGCAGGTCAGCGAGCCCGGACCTTCTTCCACCGTCGGGAAATCATTGGCTGGCAACGTCGACAGGGTGAATCGGCTACGGCCGGCCTTCACGACAAGCTTCTGCTCATCGACCTTGATGTCGATCAGCGCGTCATTCGGCAGGCTCTTGCAGATGTCCATCAGCTTACGCGCCGGGACAGTGATTTCGCCCGGCTCGGCCGGCTCTTCGAGTTGCACGCGACCGACCAGTTCGACTTCCAGGTCGGTACCGGTCAGCGACAACTGCTGG
>CAYNGZ010000350.1:0-5427 GCA_964396695.1 uncultured Pseudomonas sp. | reverse complement strand
GCTGGGGAACTTCGGCAACGGCGCGGCGGTGACCTTGACGGCCGTGGCCCACGTGTGCGAGTAACGCTGCAGTGCCGGGCAGGACTGCGAGCCGAAGATGAGTAGGAAATAGCGTTCATTGGGAGGAGCGGGAGTGGCAAGAAGCGATTCGATCTTTAGAGCGGTTGCGGGACTCGGCGGCCGCACCGCAGTTACGGCACAGCCGGCCGCCAACCAGACGAGCAACGAGGAGACAAGCTGACAAAACTGCCAATTAACCCTACAGCGTCATTTAATCTCTCGCATGTTCCTTGTGATTGTGTCATTTTCAGCATTGTCTGCTGTCCCTAGTCCAGCATTATTTGGTCACTCCTCTGCTATACCCGGGCTTGCATGAGATGGTTGTGATACGGGATCACAAAATCGTCGCCGTCACGATACGCGTGCAGTGCAGCACAGACCTCCTGCCCCAGTGCCCTCTGGGCGTCCTCGTGGATCGCGGCGACCTCCCGGGCATACGGAGACCGCGCCACACGCTCCAACACCGCTTCTGCTGTCGCGGGCGTGCATTCCCTCAACGCGACCGTCTGGAGTTCAAGAGCGCGAAATCCCGCCGTCTCCACGAGCTGCCGGACGCGGGCGGCATCACGCAATGCGAGTGCCCCCAAGTAGCTCGTCGCGACGGTAGGGCTGACATGGTGGGCCAAGGCATCCGCCAGGGCCGCGATATACGGGGACGCACTCCAGACCAGAAAAGCGAGCCGGCCATCGACGACGAGGACGCGATGGATTTCGCGCAGCGCCGCGGCGGGGTCCAGAGCGTATTGCAGTCCCTGGTTACAGAGCACCACATCAAAACTGCCTGGGGGGAAGGGCAGCGCACACAAATCGCCTTGCTGCCAGGTGATCGGAAAGCTCGTTGCGGGCGTGGTGGCGCGGGCCACGTCGAGCATGCCCGGGTTGAGGTCCATGCCCACTATGGTCCCGAGATGACTATAGCGCTCGACCGCCACGCGGGTGACAATCCCCGTCCCACACGCGGCATCGAGGACGCGGTCACCGGCCTGTAAGGACACATGCGTCAACATGAGTTCCGCTTGGGGCCTCGCGAGGGCGGGCACCGTATAGCGCTCATACAGTTGTGGGGCATTGCCTTCCAAGTGAAACCCTGTATTGGCCATGGTGTTCTCCAGGAAACATGCCAAAGGGTGACAAGCCATACATCTCTGTGTACTGTCGAGCCGCATGATATCATGCGCGGGTCACACAGAGGTGCACGAAATGAGCGAAGCAACCTCCGCTTGCTTGCCTCTGGGAGCCCGGCCTGTCTCGAGGCGTTCACCCTTGGGCCTTGCAAACGTCCTTGGACATACATTCCGCACCCTTTTTCCTGGGTCTATGAGAGGTTTTCGAAGCGTTGCCTGACACCACCTCTGCGCTGGCGCTAGAGGCACTATGCTCGGGGCAATCTTTTGTGCTTGCTTCTCTGCCTGTACACGCTTGGGTGCGCCTTGACCAGTCGCGGAGGCATTGGCTCATGCCCGCTTGCGGGTATCCCGTGCTCCTTGACGACTGTCCCTGCTCTCCGAGACCTGGCGGCCTGTCCCAGGCCGGATGCCGCGCGCGTTTCCTCCTACCCCTCCTGCCCTCATCCGCTTGGGGGTAGGGTAAAATACGTCGCTGGAATGCCGAGAGCCTTGAGATAGGCCTGTTGGACCGAGGACAACGGCTGTGCGAGCTGCCGATAGGCTCCCCCCTTGACGACAATCACTGCCGCAAATTTGGTCATCATCATGAATGCGGTCGGTTTCTGGGTCTCTTTCTTGTCCCACCCTACTAACGTGCTCCCCGTCGTCTCTACATGCACACGCAGCGCCCGCTCTACCAAACGCCAGAGCAGCAGCGCGAGCAATAAGACCAACCCCAGCGCTTCAAGGCGCTCTGGCTTCTTCAGAAACAGGCTGTTGACAATGACCGAGGCTTTCAAAAAAGCGAAGTTCTGCTCTACACCGTATTGCTCTTTATAGGCCCGCAAGACGTCCCGCGCACTATGTGCCATCTCACCTGCCGTGGGCACATTCGTGAGGAGGACAAAACAGGCAGCCTCGTGCCTCTTACGGGCGATGACCTCGGCCCGTTCACGGAGGCTTGGCTTCAGCCCATAGCGCATCGCTTTGACGGGACGCGGTTGGTGACGGCTCGGACGGCCGGGGCCATACTGCGGGCGTTCTTCCACCTCGACCTCGATCTGATGGTACGCACTGGGGAGGGCCCGCAGCTGCGCGGCGGCGGTTGCTGCATCCGCACGACAAAAGTACACCTGCTGCGCCGCGGTGTGCATGGTCGTCTCCAGCGTCGTCGAGGCCTCGTGTACCTCGCGCTCCAGGCGCTTTTGCCGTCGTTGATCGTGGCTACTGGAATGCACGACGACGGCCCGATACGTCTTGCCATAGAGCGTCACGACGTCCTCCGCCACTTTATAGAAGGTCCCCGGACGGTGCTTGGTCGGTTGGGTCTGCGCCAGCACACCCACCTCCTCCCACTGGGTGCGGGCTACCGCCTCCGCAATGACCCGTCCACATTCACTGTAGGTGGCGGGTAAGCGGGTGACAAACAACGTGTCGCCAAGGGCCGCGAGATTGTCCTCGGTGACCAGGGCGGCATCCGCAATATAAATGTAGGCTCCCGGTGCAACGCCATGCTGCGCCAGCAGCTGCGCGATCTCGGATAACAGGCTCGTATTGAGCGCCTTGTCTGAGGCATGGCCATCGCCGGCCTTGCCCCAGATCGGCACGGCGCGATCGACGCAGAGCATCGACAGCACAAACTGCTTGAGGTCCGGCCGTTTATCTTTGCTGTAGCCATAGGTCACGTGGAAGGGGAGGTCCTGGGTCTCGGCAAACTGATACTCACCCCAGACACTGCAGGAGGTCGTATCAAAGTGCACATAGCGGCGCTCCAAGTCAAACCGCCGGCTGGCTCGGACCGCACACGCGGTAAAGAGCCTGATCGTGCCGAAGTCGTAGAGGCGATCCAGGACACGTCCCACCGTATCATCGGTAAAGGCCTGCGGGGGTATCGCCTTGCCCAAGAGGAGTTCGGTGTCGTGTTGGGCAAAAAACTCTTCTAAGCGGTAGAGCGGACTGCGGCCACTCAGCGTATCTAATACCAGCCCGAGCACGACCGTGCCCGCGTCCACCTCCATTGCCGTCGGGACGTAGTGATTGATCAGGCTGACAAGGCCGAGTTGGTCGGCATATGCCTTGATAATCGGCAGATGGTGGACAGGGTAGACCTCGATGGCGGGTGGTAGCTCCTGCATAGGGCACTCCTATAGGGCACTCGGGCTCCTTACGCTCCGCCTTGGTGGGGGTAATCCTCCCATGGTTATGGCCTCTGCGAGGGCAAAATGCCAGCAGAAAAAATAGACTTGATCACCTGCTTACGGGGTGCGGAATATGAGCTTGGAGTGTTGTGGGAGCTACGTTCCTCGCCTCTTCAGGGAAGAGCTGCTCCTTTGGTGGACGCAGGAAGGATAGACGACTCGTTGCATGGACAAGGGCATGCTTGAGGGTGAAATGGAGGCCATGGAATCCATTTTATACTACAAAAATTATTCGTCCTAGAGCACAACCCCACATCACTCGCCTATCCGTCCTCTTGCCGCCGTGCTCGATGCGCTCGATACGCTTGGTGATTGCGCTTCTGTATCCACGCGACGAACTCCAGTACGTCTGCAATCGTATACGTCCGCAGGGGTAAGACGACCTCCAAGATCGTTCGCAGCTGCGATACGGTGAGGGCCGGGGCTTTTTTTCCCCAAGCGTAGCTTCAGGTGCCACAGAAAGAAATGTGCTAGCATCGTCGTCACCATATGATGGTGCCAGCCGGTGTATTTGCGCACTTCATAGTGGTCCATCCCGAGTTCGGTTTTGCCTTCTTCGAAGCATTGCTCGATGGCCCAACGCAGCCCACTGAGCCAGACAAAGGTGCGCCAAGGCGTGCTCGCTGGTGCATTACTAATATAGTACGTGGACACAGGGTTGGCCCCCAACGAGCGCTTGATCACCAACCAGACGGTCCGGTCCGGCAGCCCCTCCTTACACAGCGTCACATGGCGGCGAGCAAACGCATACGTGATAGGCCCCTTGGTGCCTTCCGAAACGGTGCGCTGATACCAACTCGACGCCGGAAGGCTTGCCGCCAACGCTGCCACGGAGTTGGGGGCGTGGGTGGAGGATACGACCACACGCTTTGCGCGCACGGCGCCTTTATAGGTGTAGGTCTTACCCTCTGTCTGGGGGCGTTGAAGCCAGCAGCGCGTCTCCGCCGGAATGGCGACGAACGTCGTGACGCCCACACACGCGTCCACGGCGGCGAGAAAGTCAGGACTATTGCCATAGAGACAATCCGCCACAACGTATTTGAACGGCAAGAGCCCCTCCTGCGTGATAACGTGCAACATCGCCGCGGCCAACTGGGGTTTGCTCTGCCAGGTCAGCGCGTCGGGGACCTGGCACGTGGTCCGGCGAGCGGCATAGGCGTCGCCAAACCATACTTCTGGCAGAAATAAGCGCTTATCCACCAGAGCATAGCCCCGCCGTGAGGCATACCCGGCAAACACCCCGACTTGACAATTCTCCACCTTGCCCAGGGACCCACAGTATTGCCGCGCGACCCCCACGGAGTCCTTGCCCTTTTTGACAAAGCCCGTCTCATCGAACATGAGGACGCCCTCGGGATCACCCAGCTCGTTGGCCACGAGCTGATGGTAGTTCCACCGCATCTGCTCCTCATCCCAAAGCCCATCACTGATAAACCGCTGCAACCCACGGATGGTGCTTCCCTCGACCTGGAGAGCCATCGGCTCGATCGACTTGCGTTCGAGCTTACTGAATTGGCCCACCATATAGTCGAAGAAATGGGCGCGCGGCTCACTGCGGGCAAAACAGTCGTGAAAGGCCGACTGAAACTCCCACAGTTCCTCCATGAACCCTTCCACATCGCTGGGAGCCATGTCAAACGTGGGAATAGAAAAACAGTCGCCTTCGGTCCGACAGGCTGGTAACATACGGGGCCTCCTGGTGATACGCGGGGTATGCAGGAGGAGCGTACTGAGTGGCTGCTCTTATGTCAAAGACAAATGTCGCTGTAGGGTTAATCCGCACACATGCCGGACAGCCAGGACCGATGATTCTGCGACGTGGACCACCTTTGGCGACGCGCTGGCCTACTGCGACTGGCATCATTTGAACGGCATCGGTTATGTCTTCAGCACCAACGACCCGTATACCGGCATCGACCTTGACAAGTGCCGTGATGCCACGATAGGTACTATTGCACCCTGGGCACAAGCGATTATCGATGCATTGTGCAGTTACACAGAAATCTCCCCATCGGGCACGGGCATTCACATTCTCGTCAAAGGCTTGCTGCCGCCAGGTCGTC
>CAYNGZ010000349.1:0-5432 GCA_964396695.1 uncultured Pseudomonas sp. | reverse complement strand
CCCGAAGAAGGAACCGGATGCTCCCCCGGCAGTGATCCGCTACAGCCGCAAGACCAAGGAGCAGTACGTGCAGACCGAGGTCGAAGGCAAGCCTACCGGCTGGAAGGCGTTCTACGATGGCGGCAAGTGGGTGGTTGAAGACAAGCGCGTAGCCAAGTAACCGGGCAATGCGATGCAAAAGGCTGCATGCGAACCCTCGGGTTTTCATGCGGCCTTTGTTTTTGGCTTGCAGTGGGCTCGTCTGATCCACGACACTGTCAGACCTGCATCACGCGTCTTATTCCGTTGTGGAGACTGCCGTCATGGCCCACGAGCTCTATACCCGTACCAATCAGAAAATTTACTTCGCCGGTCTGTCGCTTGAGGCGCTGGCCCGAGCGGAAGAGGGGCGGGCAATGAACTCTCTGGCGCTGATCCAGGCAGAGCGCGAGTCGGCGTTGTTTCATTTGTACGGCGCGTTGCTGGGGCTGTGCCATGAGATTGCCGGTTTCTACCGCTTGCCTCAGGCCAATGCGCCGCGAGCAGAGTTGCTGCTGACCCGTGAAGTGCTCGAAACCATCGCTATTCCGGAGATGGCGGAGATGGTCGAGTTGGCGAACAACCCTGAAACCTGGCTGGCAAAGCTTCTGGCTGCCCATGCTGCGCTGTTTCAGCCGCCACGCGCACCGCATAAACCCAAGGGCGATGTCACGCAGCCGCTGATCCTGGCAGTCAACCTGGATGAAGAAGAGCCTCCTCAAGAGTTGAGTCGAGAAGAGCTGGAGAACTGGCGTCAGAACCTCAAAAGCCTGGCGATTCGGTATCGCGAAGGGCTGAATGAGTGCTGAGTTTCTGGATGACCATGGATCAGGGATGATCGCCAACACCGGTTTTGGTGACGTGTAGCCGGTCAAGATCCCGAGCGAAGCTGCGCGGATGACTATATAATCCCCGCCTTTCGTGGAGAACAGACCTTTATGCCAACGTCCTTTCTAGAAATTGTCGAGCTGCCAGACGGTCGTATTGAGCTGCGCAGGGCTGAGGACGAGGGTTCTCTGGTGACTTTGGACTTCTCGGAAGACGCCAAAGCGTTCCTGCAAGGCCAGCACGTTGAAGTCGCCAAGGCGATGTTGAGCGTGGGTGTGCAGATGGCTGGGCGCTTGGTTGAAGGCGAGTTCGACAAAGAAGAAGGGCCGCGGATTCTTCATTGATTCCGTTTGTCGGCTTTTCGTAGGGCATCTTTTCACATCAACGTTACAGATTGGCTTCTCTGTCTTGGAGAAGCCCTGCGTTTTTCAAGTGCACAGTGCGTGTCGCTTAACCCAGTCGAATATTCAGGCTTTGAGCATCCCCGGTACGGGCGGCGCTGATCAACTGTTGCCGTGCGCTGCTGTTCAGCGGGTTCAGCCAGCTCACAACGGTATGGCTACGACCCAGGCGCAAGGCTTCGCAAGCCAGTTGCTGGGTGCTTTGTGTTCCTCGCGGATGCAGTAGCAAAATGCGTTCGCGGTTCAGGCCAGCATCTCGCAGCCAGGCTTGAGTCAGGCTGGCGGGTGGTGCAATCAGCGTCAGCCAGCGGGCGCCCTGATCCTGGCTCAACTCTCTGAGGATGGGGGCCAGGAGGCTCAGGCAGTTCCCTGCTGCACCACGCAATGACAGCTCACTGAACGCTTCGGGTTCGGCGCTCCTGGGTGACTCAACCACGTCTTTGAGAGTCGGCGCCAGCGGCTGAGCCATGAACGCTTCAAACAGCGGAAGTTGTGTGTGCTGTGACGTGTGAGGGAGCTGCATAGTGCCTCCTTTAGCGGCGAATGACGCCGACACTCAGGCCTTCGATCACCAGATCCTGATCTTTCAGGTTCACTTCGATCGGGGCGAACTCGGGGTTTTCGGCAATCAACCAGACCTTGCTGCCGTCGCGCTTGAAGCGCTTGACGGTTACTTCATCGCCGATCCGCGCAACCACGATCTGGCCGTTACGAGCTTCGCGCGTGGTGTGCACAGCGAGCAGGTCACCGTCGAAAATCCCCACGTCCTTCATGCTCATGCCATGAACGCGCAACAAATAGTCGGCACGTGGATGGAAGAAGGAGGGATTGATGTTGCAGGATTCTTCGATGTGCTGTTGAGCGAGAATCGGAGCGCCTGCAGCAACCCGGCCAATGATCGGCAAGGTAGATTCATCGGCCTTGGCTTCGAAGCCGGGGATGCGAATACCGCGTGATGCGCCGGGTGTCATTTCGATCGCACCCTTGCGCGCCAGTGCCTTGAGGTGTTCTTCAGCTGCGTTGGGCGACTTGAAGCCAAGCTCCAGGGCGATCTCCGCGCGGGTCGGTGGGTAGCCATTGTCTTCAAGGCAGCGTTTGATAAAAGCCAGAATCTCAGCTTGGCGTGGCGTCAGTTTTAGCATGTCGATCGCTCTGTCTTTTTATACAGTGACTGGAATTATATACAGTGAAGTGATCTTGGCAATCCTCCTTTTTTACCCGAGCGCTGGACGGTCGGTTTACAGATCGTCAGCTCGTTGGTTGCAGGACGGACTACACCTGTTGGCTTGTGTGGTTAAATAGCTGACCGACCGTTCGCAAAACGAACTGGCAGACTTGACAATGCGCAGGCTGAAACGTATGTTTCAAACAAGTGTTTGTCAGGCGGAGTAGCCATGGCCCAGTCGGAAACCGTTGAACGCATTCTTGATGCTGCCGAGCAGTTGTTCGCGGAAAAAGGTTTTGCCGAAACTTCATTGCGGCTGATTACCAGCAAGGCTGGGGTCAATCTGGCGGCGGTGAATTATCATTTCGGCTCAAAGAAGGCCTTGATTCAAGCAGTCTTCTCACGTTTTCTCGGGCCTTTCTGCATCAGTCTCGATCGCGAGCTGGAGCGCCGTCAGGCCAAGCCGGACAGCAAACCAAGCCTCGAAGAACTGTTGGAAATCCTCGTCGAGCAAGCCCTCGTGGTGCAGCCACGCAGCGGCAATGACCTGTCTATCTTCATGCGCCTGTTGGGGCTGGCGTTCAGCCAGAGCCAGGGGCATTTGCGTCGTTACCTGGAAGACATGTACGGCAAAGTGTTCCGTCGCTACATGATGCTGGTCAATGAGGCGGCGCCGCGTATTCCACCTATCGAATTGTTCTGGCGCGTGCACTTCATGCTTGGCGCAGCGGCGTTCAGCATGTCGGGGATCAAGGCCTTGCGCGCTATCGCCGAGACCGACTTCGGGGTGAACACCTCAATCGAGCAGGTCATGCGTCTGATGGTGCCATTCCTGGCCGCTGGCATGCGTGCCGAAACTGGCGTCACCGACGACGCCATGGCGTCGGCCCAGTTACGCCCTCGCAGCAAATCGGCACCGCTGGCCGCCAAGGTTTAACCGTACACGGGTGGGCGCAGCTGCTTACATCCGCTAAGCTAGCCGCCCATGCCGACTCTCGTTTCAGACCCGCTCCATTCCTCCTTTGCCGGGCAGATTCCGCCGGGCATCGCCCTTGGCGGCGAAGTCGTGTGCCGGCGCCGGTCCGGGCTCTTCAAAGATGCGCCACGCGCGCTTTTCGTTATCAAGGAATTTCTATGACTGCTGGCCTGCAAGGCTCGTTGATGGTGGACGTCGCCGGTACCTGGCTGACGGCCGAAGATCGCCAACTGTTGCGTCAGCCCGAAGTGGGCGGCCTGATCATTTTTGCGCGCAACATCGAGCATCCGCGCCAGGTTCGCGAGTTGAGCGCGTCAATCCGCGCGGTGCGTCCCGACCTGCTGTTGGCGGTAGACCAAGAGGGCGGCCGGGTGCAGCGTCTGCGTCAGGGTTTCGTGCGTCTGCCAGCCATGCGGGCGATTGCTGACAACCCGAATGCCGAGTACCTGGCCGAGCAGTGTGGCTGGATCATGGCGACCGAAGTGCTGGCCGTCGGTCTCGACTTGAGCTTCGCTTCGGTGCTGGATCTCGATTATCAGCGCAGCGCCGTGGTCGGTACCCGTTCGTTCGAAGGCGATCCAGAGCGCGCTGCCTTGCTGGCCGGCGCCTTCATTCGCGGCATGAACAGTGCCGGCATGGCCGCTACCGGCAAGCATTTCCCTGGACATGGCTGGGCGGAAGCCGATTCTCACGTTGCCATTCCCAATGACGAACGTAGCCTCGACGAGATCCGTGCCAATGACCTCGTACCGTTCGCTCGCTTGAGCAAACAACTGGCGGCCGTGATGCCTGCTCACGTGATCTATCCGCAGGTTGACTCGCAGCCGGCCGGCTTCTCGCGCCGTTGGTTGCAGGACATCCTGCGCGGCGAATTGCAGTTTGACGGGGTGATTTTCAGCGACGACCTGTCGATGGCCGGCGCGCATGTGGTCGGCGACGCTGCCAGTCGGATCGAAGCGGCACTTTCTGCCGGTTGCGACATGGGCCTGGTATGCAATGATCGCGCGGCTGCCGAACTGGCTTTGAGTGCGGCTCAGCGCTTGAAGGTCAAACCGTCTGCACGCATTGCGCGGATGCGCAGCCAGTCGTTTGCCCGCACCGATTACCGGCAGGACCCGCGCTGGCTTACCGCTCTTGGCGCGCTCAAAGATGCCCAACTGATTGATTAAGGACTTTTTGCAATGACGGTTTACGCGATTATCGGTGGCACCGGCCTGACCCAGCTCGAAGGTTTGAGCATTCGTCAGTCATTGGCTCTGGACACGCCGTATGGCGCGCCGTCGGCCGAAATCCAGGTCGGTGAATACGCCGGGCGTGAAGTGCTGTTTCTCGCCCGTCACGGCCATCCGCACCGTTTTCCGCCGCATCAGGTGAACTACCGGGCCAACCTGTGGGCGCTGAAGCAAGCAGGCGCGCAGGCGATTCTGGCGGTCAATGCGGTCGGCGGGATTCATGCTGCCATGGGCACCGGGCATTTCTGCGTGCCTCATCAATTGATCGATTACACCAGCGGTCGCCAGCACACCTATTTTGCCGATGACCTGGAGCAGGTCACCCACATCGATTTCAGCTATCCCTACAGCGAGTCGTTGCGTGAGCAGTTGATTGCTGCGTTGGCGGCTGAAGGCTGTGCTTACAGCAGCCACGGTGTGTATGCCTGCACGCAGGGGCCACGTCTGGAAACGGTTGCCGAGATCGCCCGTCTGGAGCGTGATGGTTGCGATATCGTCGGCATGACCGGTATGCCGGAGGCGGCACTGGCCCGTGAGCTGGAGCTGGATTACGCCTGCCTGGCGCTGGTGGTCAATCCGGCAGCGGGCAAATCGACGGCAGTGATTACCATGGCCGAGATCGAGCAGGCGCTGCATGACGGGATGGGCAAGGTGAAGTCGACGCTGGCGCGGGTATTGGTGGCAAACATCTGATTGCAGCCTGCTTTTCGTAGGAGCTGCCGCAGGCTGCGATCTTTTAGCGCTCTTGCGAGTGCTGAAGATCAAAAGATCGCAGCCTGCGGCAGCTCCTATGTATGGACTCGCCTCCACTG
>CAYNGZ010000348.1:0-5450 GCA_964396695.1 uncultured Pseudomonas sp. | reverse complement strand
TTCTTGGGGGCCTGGGCGCAGTGGCCAGTGGGTGCCCGCGGCTGGTGACTGAAGTCGGGTAACGCCACAATCCTGGGCGGGGGTGCCGAGGCGATTCATTCCAACCGGGCCATTGCCGCCTGCATTCAACGCGGTCTGGCCGAGGCCGGCTTGCCGGCTGCGGTGGTGCAAGTGGTCGAAACCACCGACCGAGCTGCTGTTGGCGCGCTGATCACCATGCCCGAATACGTCGATGTGATCGTACCGCGCGGCGGTAAGGGCCTGATCGAGCGGATCAGCCGCGACGCTCGCGTGCCGGTGATCAAGCACCTGGACGGCATCTGCCACGTGTATGTCAGTGCCCACGCCGAATTGCCGAAAGCCCAGCGCATCGCGTTCAACGCCAAGACTTACCGCTACGGTATTTGTGGCGCGATGGAAACCCTGCTGGTCGATCAAGCGGTCGCCCAGGAATTCCTGCCGATGATGGCGGCCCAGTTCCGCGAAAAAGGCGTCGAACTGCGTGGTTGCGAACGGACCCGGGCGATTATCGACGTCGTGGCCGCGACTGAAGAAGACTGGAGCACCGAATACCTGGCGCCGATTCTGTCGATCCTGGTGGTCGACGGTCTGGACCAGGCGATCGAGCACATCAACCATTACGGCTCGCACCACACCGACTCGATTGTCAGCGAACACCAGGGCGAAGCCCGGCGTTTTGTGGCTGAAGTCGATTCGGCCTCGGTGATGATCAACACCCCGACGTGCTTTGCCGATGGCTTCGAATACGGATTGGGTGCCGAGATCGGCATTTCTACTGATAAGCTGCACGCCCGCGGCCCGGTGGGCCTCGAAGGTCTGACCTGCGAGAAGTACATCGTGGTCGGTGATGGCCAGTTGCGCGGCCAGGAGCCGGTCTGACTTGGGCGATCTCGGCCAGAGCGCCGCAGTGACCGCCCGCGAAACCGGCCCACGGCGCATTGGCGTCCTGGGCGGGACCTTCGATCCGGTACACATCGGCCATTTGCGCAGTGCACTGGAAGTCGCTGAATCTTTGGCTCTCGACGAGTTGCGCCTGACGCCCAGCGCCAGGCCGCCTCATCGGGACACGCCGCAGGTCTCGGCGCAGGACCGTCTGGCGATGGTCGAATGCGCGGTGGCCGGAATACCGCCGTTGGTGGTGGACGACCGCGAACTCAAGCGCGACAAGCCGTCCTACACCCTCGACACCCTGGAGCTGATGCGCGCGGAACTCGCCGCTGACGACCAGTTGTTTCTGCTTTTGGGCTGGGACGCATTTTGCGGCCTGCCCACTTGGCACCGCTGGGAAGAGTTGCTCCAGCATTGCCACATCCTGGTGCTGCAACGCCCGGATGCCGACAGCGAGCCGCCGGATGCCTTGCGCAACCTGCTGGCAGCGCGCTCGGTGAGCGACCCGTTGGCCCTCAAAGGGCCGAGCGGACAGATTGCATTCGTCTGGCAGACACCGCTCGCGGTATCCGCCACCCAGATCCGTCAACTGCTGGCCAGCGGTAAGTCGGTACGTTTCCTGGTGCCCGACGCGGTCCTGGCCTACATCGATGCGCACGGACTTTACCGTGCGTCGAACTGAAAAAGGCGCGCTTTAAGGCACGAATCAACGTGTATTGAAGCGCCCGAACATACGAGCAAAACGAGTTTTATATGACGAACAAAGAAGTAATGAGCGGCGCAGACGTCGTTGAAGTGATCAAGGCAGCGCTGGAAGACGTGAAAGCTCAGGACATTCAGGTTCTGGATGTACGCGACAAGCAGAGCATCACCGACTACATGATCATCGCCACCGGTACGTCCAATCGCCAGATCAACGCGATGCTGGAAAAAGTCCGTGAAGAAGTGAAGAAAAAAGGCCTCAAGCCACTGGGCGAAGAAGGCAAGGGCGACAGCGACTGGGTGCTGCTGGACCTGGACATCGCCATCGTGCACATGATGACCGCCTCGGCTCGTCAGTTCTACGACCTGGAACGCCTGTGGGCCGGCGCCGAGCAGAGCCGTGCGGCGGATGCCAGGCACCACAGCCCGGAAAACACCCATGAGCACTTCACCAAGCTCAACAAAGACCAGCAATAAGGGTTCGCTGTGCGACTGCGTCTGATCGCCGTCGGTTCACGCATGCCCAAATGGGTGGAAGAAGGCTGGCATGAATATGCCAAGCGTCTTCCTTCCGAGCTGGCGCTGGAACTGGTGGAAATACCGCTCAACACCCGTGGCAAGAACGCTGACGTGGCGCGCTTCATCCGCCAGGAAGGCGAAGCCATGCTGGCCAAGGTCGGCCCGAACGAGCGCATCGTGACCCTCGAAGTTCACGGCAAACCCTGGAGTACCGAGCAGCTGGCGGTCGAACTGGACCGCTGGCGGCTGGACTCGCGCACGGTGAACTTCATGGTCGGCGGCCCCGAAGGGCTGGCGCCCGAAGTGTGCGCGCGGGCTGATCAGCGCTGGTCGCTGTCGCCACTGACCTTGCCGCACCCGCTGGTGCGGATTCTGATCGGTGAACAGCTGTATCGCGCCTGGACCGTGCTGTCCGGGCACCCTTACCACAAGTAGTTCTGCGCCCTCATGTCTCAGCCGATCCGTATCAAGGACCACGAGAAAGACGCCCGTCTGGTGCGCGGCCGGGTCGTGTTCGGGGCAATTGCGGTGGTGACGCTGATCGGCGTGCTGATTGCGCGGCTGTATTTCCTGCAGGTGATTCAGTACGAGTACCACTCGACCCTGTCGGAAAACAACCGTGTCCACGTTCAACCGATTCCGCCGACTCGCGGGCTGATCTACGACCGTAATGGCGTGGTGGTGGCCGATAACCGGCCCAGCTTCAGCCTGAGCATGACCCGCGAGCGCTCCGGTGACTGGAGGCAAGTGCTCGATGTCATCGTTGAAGTGCTGCAGCTGACGCCCGAAGACCGGGTGGTCTTCGAAAAACGCATGAAGCAGGGGCGCCGACCGTTTGAGCCGGTGCCGATCCTGTTCGAGCTGACGGAAGAGCAGATTGCCCGGATCGCGGTGAATCAGTTCCGCCTGCCGGGCGTCGAAGTGGTTGCGCAGCTGGTGCGTCACTATCCGCAGGGCGCGCATTTTGCGCACTCGGTCGGGTACATGGGGCGAATCAACGAGAAAGAACTCAAGACACTGGACCCGGTGGCTTACAGCGGCACCCATCAAATTGGCAAAACCGGCATCGAGCGCTTTTACGAGCCGGAGTTGCACGGTCAGGTCGGTTACGAAGAAGTCGAGACCAATGCCCGTGGCCGCGTATTGCGGGTGCTCAAGCGAACCGATCCGATCCCCGGCAAGGACATTGTTCTGAGCCTGGACATCAAGTTGCAGGAAGCCGCCGAAGCCGCCCTGGGCGGGCGCCGTGGTGCGGTGGTGGCACTGGACCCGAACACCGGCGAAGTGCTGGCGATGGTCAGTCAGCCGAGTTTCGACCCGAACCTGTTCGTGACCGGCATCAGTTTCAAGGCCTATGCCGAGTTGCGTGACTCCGTCGACCGGCCGCTGTTCAACCGCGTGTTGCGCGGTCTGTACCCGCCGGGGTCGACCATCAAGCCGGCTGTGGCGATTGCCGGGCTGGATTCCGGCGTAGTGACGGCATCGACCCGGGTTTTCGACCCCGGCTACTACATGCTGCCCAACTACGATCACAAATACCGTAACTGGAACCGCACCGGCGACGGCTATGTGGACCTGGACACGGCGATCATGCGGTCCAACGACACCTACTTCTATGATCTGGCGCACAAGCTGGGGATTGATCGGTTGTCGGCGTACATGAGCAAGTTCGGCATTGGCCAGAAGGTCTCGCTGGACATGTTCGAAGAATCGCCGGGGCTGATGCCGTCCCGCGAATGGAAACGCGTGACCCGCCGTCAGGCCTGGTTCCCGGGTGAAACCCTGATTCTGGGGATCGGTCAGGGCTACATGCAGTCCACGCCGTTGCAACTGGCCCAGGCCACCGCGCTGGTCGCCAACAAGGGCAAGTGGAACCGTCCGCACCTGGCAAAAACCATCGAAGGTGAGAAACCGGTGGACCCGAACCCGATGCCGGACATCGTTCTGCGCGATGCGTCGGACTGGACCCGCGTCAACCACGGCATGCAACAAGTGATGCACGGTGCCCGCGGTACCGCACGTAAAGCGGCGATCGGCTCGCCATACCGGATTGCCGGCAAGTCGGGTACCGCCCAGGTGGTCGCGATCAAACAGGGCGAGAAGTACGACCGCTCCAAGGTTCAGGAGCGCCACCGCGACCACGCCTTGTTCGTCGGCTTTGCGCCGGCCGACAACCCGAAAATCACCGTGGCGGTGATGGTCGAGAACGGTGAGTCCGGTTCCGGTGTCGCGGCACCCGTGGTGCGGCAAGTCATGGATGCCTGGCTCCTGGGGCCGGACGGCCGACTCAAACCCGAGTTCGACAGCCCTATCAGCGCGGAGGCTACGGCCCGTGAAGAGTAATTTTGATCGCATCCTCTCCAGTGAGGACGTGATGCGTCGCCGCGCGACGCTGTTGCAACGCATGCACATCGACGGCCCCTTGCTGATCCTGCTGTTGATTCTCGCTGCCGGCAGCCTGTTCGTGCTGTATTCGGCCAGTGGCAAGAGTTGGGACCTGCTGGCCAAACAAGCGACGTCGTTCGGCATTGGCCTGGTGTCGATGATCGTCATCGCCCAGTTCGAACCGCGGTTCATGGCGCGTTGGGTGCCGCTGGGCTACGTGCTCGGTGTCGTGTTGCTGGTGGTGGTGGACATCATGGGCCACAACGCCATGGGCGCGACGCGCTGGATCAACATTCCCGGGGTGATCCGCTTCCAGCCCTCGGAATTCATGAAGATCATCATGCCGGCGACCATCGCCTGGTACCTGGCCAAGCGCACCTTGCCGCCGCAACTCAAACACGTCGGGGTCAGCCTGATCCTGATCGGAATCCCGTTCATTCTGATCGTTCGCCAGCCGGACCTCGGCACGTCGCTGCTGATCCTCGCGGGCGGTGCGTTCGTACTGTTCATGGGTGGCCTGCGCTGGCGCTGGATCCTCAGCGTGGTTGCGGCGGCCGTGCCGGTGGCCGTTGCCATGTGGTTCTTCATCATGCACGACTACCAGAAGCAGCGGATCCTGACCTTTCTCGATCCGGAGAGCGACCCGCTCGGTACCGGCTGGAACATCATTCAGTCCAAGGCCGCCATCGGTTCCGGCGGTGTGTTTGGCAAGGGTTGGCTGCTGGGCACCCAGTCGCACCTGGATTTTCTGCCGGAAAGCCACACCGACTTCATCATCGCGGTGATGGGCGAAGAGTTCGGCCTGGTGTGCATCTGCGCCTTGCTGCTGCTCTACCTGCTGCTGATCGGTCGCGGGCTGGTCATCACCGCCCAGGCCCAGACCCTGTTCGGCAAGCTGCTGGCCGGCAGCCTGACCATGACCTTTTTCGTCTACG
>CAYNGZ010000347.1:0-5469 GCA_964396695.1 uncultured Pseudomonas sp. | reverse complement strand
ACGTCCAGTTCCTTGCCGTGCAAATCCGGGTGCCGGGCCAGAAAGGCCTTGCGGTAGCGCTTCATGAACGGGTAGTCCAGCGCCCACCAGGCCAGGCCCAGAAACGGCACCCAGATCAGCTCTTTCTTGAGGAAGAACTTGAAGAACGGCGTGCGTCGGTTGAGGGTCTGGATCAGTGCCGGGATGTCGACCCAGGACTGGTGATTGCTGATGACCAGATAAGAGGTATCGACCCGTAAGCCTTCGCCGCCGCGAATATCCCATTGCGTCGGGATGCACAGGGCGAAAATCAGCTTGTCGATCTCCGCCCAGGTTTCGGCGATCCACATCACCGCCGCGCTGGCGTAATCACGAAAACGCCCTGGCAGGAGCAGTTTGAGCAGGGCAAACACCATCAACGGGCCGAACAGGACCAGGGTGTTGAGTAACAGCAGCAAGGTGACGAAACAGCCGGTGAGCAGGCGGCGCATAAATAACTCTTGGAAGCGTTTGGGCGCGCAATGATAAGCAGCTTTGGCCCAGAGACCAAATCCGGGTGGCTGACGAATGTTTCACTTGTCTGGGGGTATGTTCGCTCCCTTAAGATTTTGTTGACCCTGAAAAGATCGCAGGCTGCGATCTTTTGATCTTCAACGATGCCGAACGAATTCAAAGGCAACGGTCTAAAATCCCGCTGTCCCTCTTTCGAAGGAAACCCATTACGTGAAACCCGTCCTCGCATTGTTGTCCCTTCTGGCCTTGCCGGTCATGGCTGCCGAGCCAACCCTTTATGGTCGCTACGAATACATCAAACTGCCGGAAATCGGTGGCCAGGTCCTCAAGGCCAAGATGGACACAGGTGCGTTGACCGCGTCGCTATCGGCCAAGGACATCGAAACCTTCACCCGTGATGGCGAAGACTGGGTGCGCTTTCGTCTAGGCACCAAGGATGCGGGCAACAAGGTTTTCGAACACAAGGTTTCGCGGATCAGCAAAATCAAGAACCGCGCCGACGAAGACGACGAGAAGAACGTGGCCGATGTGGCCAAGCGTCCAGTGATTGATCTGGAGCTGTGCCTGGGCAGCATCAAGCGCACGGTCGAGGTCAACCTGACCGACCGCAGCAGTTTCAACTACCCGCTGCTGATCGGTGCCAAGGCCTTGCGTGAATTCGGCGCGGCGGTGAACCCGGCCAGACGCTTTGTCGCGGAAAAACCTGACTGCTGATTGGCGCGACTACCGCCGATTCAAACCGGTGGCCGGGTCGCGAGCAGCGACGGCCGCTGGCTTACCTCGGTAAACCAGGCACTGAGCTGCGGGTTGGTCTTGCGCCATTCCAGGTCCGGGTGGCGAAAATCCAGATAACCCAAGGCGCAGGCAACGCTGATGGCCGCAACGTCGAAATGGCTGCTCAGCTCGGCGATGGCGTCGGTTTCCAGCACTGTCAATGCACGGCGGATCTTGTCGCGCTGGGCGTCGAGCCACTGGTCCCAGTGTTTCTCCGGGGCGCGCAGGGCGAGTTCGTAACGAATCATCACCGAAGCGTCCATGATCCCGTCGGCCAGCGCGGCCAGGGTCAGGCGCCGCCAGCGTGCCGAGCCTTCGCGGGGGGGCAGCGGGTTGCCGAGATGTTGCTGGTCGAGGTAATCGAGGATCACCCGGCTGTCGTACAACACAGTGCCGTCGGCCAGGCGCAGCGCCGGGATCTTGCCCAGCGGGTTGTCCTGGTTCAACGCCGCGTCGGGGCTGACCGGGGTCAGTTGGCTGTGTTGCAGCGTCACGCGGTCCAGTTGACCGGTTTCATGCAGCAGCACCATCACTTTGCGCACGTAAGGCGAAGCAGGGTTGTGGAACAAGGTCATGCTGGGGGCGGACATGGACATTCCTCGGCGGTATTCAGGGAGCATGGGCAAGAGGTCTAGCCTAGTAAGTTCCGACGCGGCTGGCGAGGGTTTGATGGCGCCCATGAAAATGCCCCACATGGAAATGCGATCACTCGTAGGAGCTGCCGCAGGCCGCGATCCTGGTTTTCTCTACTCGAATCCTAGAAGGAATGGCTTTGCTGCCGGCGTTTCCACTGGCTCAACCGCTGTTGCAGATTCAACGGGCTGTGAATCTGCTGCGCTCGCGCGCGGTTGAACAGGATCAACGCCAACTCAGCCGTGGCCATCGCGTCGGCGCTGGCGTTATGGCGCTCGAAGACCTGCAACTTGAACCAGTTGATCCAGTCGTCCAGCCCGGCTTCGCGGATGTTCGCCTGTGGGCACAGCAGCGGGGCCATGTCGGCAACGTCGAGGAACGGATGCTGCAAGCGATAACCCAGGCTGTCCTTCAAGGCACGACCGAGCATGTGCTGGTCGAACGGCGCATGGAACGCCAGCAACGGGCTGTCACCGACGAACGCCATGAAATCCAGCAAAGCGTCCCGAGGATCACAGCCAGCGGCAATCGCGCTCGGGCCCAGGCCATGAAGCAACACGCTGGGCCCGAGTTTATGGTCGCTGCGCTGCAAGGTTCGCTCGAACTGCTGACTGAAATCGATCGCGCCATCTTCGATCACCACAGCGCCGATCGACAGCACCACGTCCTTGTTCCGGTTCAACCCGGTGGTTTCCAGATCGACCACCACCCAGCGTTGCTCGCGCAGACTGCATTCGCCCAGCGTTGGGGCACTCGGCAGTTGATCCAGGCGCCTTTGCTGCTCGGTCGTTAACGTCGGACCGGCGGGGCGCAGCCAGGAAAACAGCTTCATAGCTGATACCGCAGGGTCAGGCTGCCTTGCAGGCGTTGGGCCTGGCGCAGGGATTCGCGCAGGATTCGCCGGTCCAGCTGATTCAGGCTGTCCGGATCGACCCGGTTGGAATAGGGCAGGTTTTCGCGGCTCTGTCGCTGATGCTGCTGCATGCGGGTTTGCTGGATGAAGTGATAGGCCTCTTCATAAGCCGCACCGTCCAGCGGTTCAATGACTTTTCTGGCCACCAGTTGGCGAAAGCGTTCCAGGGTATTGTTGACCCCGATGCCATTGGCCAGCGCCAATAGCCGGGCACCGTCGACAAAGGGTGTCAGCCCCTGGGTTTTCAGGTCGAGGGTGGCTTTTTCACCGCTCTTTTTCGCCAGCACGAACTCGCGGAAACGCCCCACGGGCGGCCGTTGGCGCAGGGCGTTCATGGCCAGCATGCGCTGGAACAACCGATTGTCCGCCACCTGATCGAGAATCGTGCGGCGCAATTGCTCACAACCTTGCTCATCGCCCCAGACCGCCCGCAGGTCGAAGTAGATACTCGACCCCAGCAAATTCTCGGGCGTTGCTTCGCGGATAAACGCCGCGAAACGGCGCGCCCATTCGGCACGGGACAAACACAACTGCGGGTTACCAGCCATGATATTGCCCTTGCACAGCGTAAAGCCGCAGAGCGCCAGGCTCTGATTGATCTGCTGGGCGATCGGCAACAGCTTGCTGCGAATCTCGGCCGCATGCACCGCGTCGCGCGCTTCGAAGAGAATGCCGTTGTCCTGGTCGGTGTGCAGCGTCTGCTCGCGGCGGCCTTCGCTGCCGAAGCACAACCAGCTGAACGGTATGCCTGGGTCGCCTTTATCGGCCAGCGTCAGCTCGATGACCCGGCACACGGTGTGATCGTTGAGCAAGGTGATGATGTGGGTGATTTGGGTCGAGGATGCACCGTGGGCCAGCATGCGTTCGACCAGTTGACCAATTTCACCGCGCATTGCCACCAGGTTTTCTACCCGTGGCGCGCTACGAATGGCACGCGCCAGGTGCACCAGATCGACACGTTGCAGGGAAAACAGATCGCGCTCCGAGACTACGCCGCATAACCGTTGGTCTTTCACCAGGCAGACGTGGGCGATATGCCGTTCGGTCATGGCGATGGCCGCATCGAACGCGCTGTGGTCCGGCGACAGGAAAAACGGCGCCTGGATCATGTGCCGCTCGATGCTCTGGCTGAAGTCGCTGGTGCCGTCGGCGACCACCTGACGCAGGTCGCGCAAGGTGAAAATCCCCAGTGGGGCTTTCTGCTCATCGATCACCACGATGCTGCCGACCTGTTGCTCGTGCATCAGGGTCACGGCTTCACGCAGCGGGGTCGTCGGGCTACAGGTCACGGGATGGCGCATGGCCAATTCGCCGAGGCGGGTATTGAGTGAATACTGGGTGCCGAGGGTTTCCACGGCTTTTTGCTGGACTTGCTGATTGACCTGATCGAGCAGGCTGCTGACGCCACGCAGGGCAAAGTCGCGAAACGTGCCGGAAAGGGCGAACAGCTTGATGAAGGCCAGCTTGTTCAGTTGTAGGCAAAAAGTGTCTTCGGCGGCCAGGTGTTCGGTGCGGGTCGCACGCTCACCCAGCAGCGCGGCGAGGGGGAAACACTCGCCGGTGGTGATTTCGAAGGTGGTTTCGGTGCCACCCTTGGCCGTGTGCGGACGTTCGCCGACCACCCGGCCTTGTTTGACGATGTAAAAGTGCTCAACCGGCCCGTCCGCGGGCTTGATAATGCTGTCGCCCGGGCCGTAGAAGCGCAGTTGGCATTGTTCGACCAGGTACGCCAGGTGCGCGTGTTCCATCTGATTGAACGGTGGGAAACGCTGAAGAAACTGCAAGGTGCCCTGGATGTTCTGCAGCACCGCTGTTTTCCCTGCCTGGGTGAAGGCATCCGCTTTACTCATAACCATTACCGCAGTCTTTTTCGATTTGTTGTTGTCGGAGTCACTGCCATGGTCGGCCCCTGCGCAAAGAGTGCCCATTGGACGTAAGTCTAGGTAGTGGTGCAGGAGGCGAGATTCCGGAAATGCCCTACGCTATTAGTGCGCAAAACCGCTAGTTAACACACTTGGAAAACTATTCGACGAAGCGCACATTTGAGCTCTGCTTAGCGATGTCCGACTATGGTGCTAGGGGATTAATCCGAATATGTAGAGAGATTTATGTCCGACCACGATATTTTGAGCGATGCCGAGCGTGAAGCATTGAGTGCAGTGATGCACGAACCGGACTTGCCAGCACAACGTGTGCTGATCGTCGACGATGACAAGGACACACGCGAGCTGCTTTCGGAAATTCTTGCCCTTGATGGCATCCACAGCATGACGGCTGCCAGTGGCGAAAGCGCACTCAAACTGTTGGACTCGAACAAGTCGATCGGGTTGCTCATCACCGATCTGCGGATGCGCCACATCGATGGTCTGGAGCTGCTCCGTGAAGTCCGTGAGTCGGAACGGGCGGCAATGCCGATCATCATCGTTTCCGGTGACGCCAAGGCCCGAGATGTCATTGATGCCATGCATTTGAGCGTGACGGACTTTCTGCTCAAGCCTATTGATCCGCAACAGCTGGTGACACTGGTCAAGCATGAGCTGGGGATGGAGGACGTGTGAGCCGCTGAAAAGATCGCAGCCTGCGGCAGCTCCTACGCGGTCATCCTGTAGGAGGGGCCGCCCCCTCTTCGAGGCCGCGCTGTCGCGCAAGGAACATGG
>CAYNGZ010000346.1:0-5508 GCA_964396695.1 uncultured Pseudomonas sp. | reverse complement strand
CGACGGCTGGCGAGCATACCGAGGAAGTGCTGCGCGACGCGGGCTATGCGGCCGGTGAGATCGCGCGGCTGCGCGAGCGCGGCGTGATCTGAGAAGGCGCGTCACAGACGGCGGAGGCACGTAGGTGTCTCCGCCGTCTTGCTTTGTGCGTCAGGAAGGCGGAAAGGGGACGGACGGGTCGTACCGGCGGTCAGTCGTACCGGCGAGCGCACACTTGAGGCCTTGAAGTTCGTCACCTGGGGCTACCTGCATGGCGATCAGCTCGCTCGCCAAGCAAAGTTCGTCCCACTGCCGGGACAGGTGCAGGCGAACGCCTATCGCGAGCTGACTCGCGTGACAGATGTGAGCGGAAAGGTGATCGGCCTGCAGAGTATGGCTTCCCCGGTGGGTAAGCCACAGTAAAGGGCTGTAACGGGCGCTGCCGGCCAGTACTACGCGCACGCGTCAATGTGTCGAGCCACTGGCCGGTTTGGTATCGGACGCTTGCACGGTGATTGTCGTGCGCGCGAGCGAGACGCTCGCCCTCAGCCGAGTTTCTAGGCAAGCCCGACGATGATGCCCTCAGGCCCACGAATACAGGCGAGCCGGTAGGATTCCTCGTACTGCATCTGGCCAATGAGTTCTGCGCCATGGGCCTGCATCCGCGCAACGACAGCATTGATGTCATCTGCGGCAAACATCATGCGACGAAGACCCAAAGTGTTCACCGGCGCGTCCATGGGCCCAAACCTGACTGTATTTGGCGAGTGGAATTTGTCCAGTTCATTTCCCTGCCGGTCGGGAGCCCGCAGCATAGCGAGGGTGGCTCGGGCGTTTCCAAGCTATTAGGCTCCCGACAGAAGGCCCTTCAATCGTGGTTTGGCCCGCTCTGGCGTCTCCAAGCCACCGTGCCTAATATTGAAGAGGTTGTCATCGTTGCATGACTCTGCCTCCCGGGCAGAATGTCTATGGTCCAGCCGTCTTCATCATGAAATTACTGTTTCTCGTCCGGCACGCCAAATCGAGCCGCGACGCCCCGGGCTTGCCGGACCGGGATCGCCCTTTGAACGAGCGCGGCTTGCGCCAGGCGCCCGAAATGGGCAGGCGTCTTGCAGGCCGCAACGTCAAGCCCGACGTGATCCTGTCCAGCCCGGCGCTGCGTGCACTGACGACCGCGCAACTCGTCGCCAGGGAGATCGGTTACGCAACGCAGGACATCGCCGTTGACGAAAGGTTGTACGCCGGCAGCGCTGAGAGTCTGCTATCGGTGGTTCGTGCACTCGACAAGAAACTGGGCTGTGCCATGGTGTTTGGCCACAATCCCGAGATGAGCGCGCTCGCAAACGGGTTGTCGGACGGCAATCTGGATATGGTGACTTGCGCAATCGTTGAATTCCGCTACGACACGAAGTCGTGGGGCGATGTGGGGGAAATTGCTCCAGCCAAGGTGACACTGGACACCCCAAAGTCATAGAGCGAACCGGACCGATCCATGGCGCTCGACTGCTGCGCTAGCGTGGAGTGACGGTGGGGTGAAGGTGGCTAGGGGGCCACACGATGAGGGCTGGCGCGGGAACTGGCTCAGACGAAAAAGAAGTTGTACTGCCGGCCGGCAACCTGGGGCTACACGGCATCATCGCGCTTCCGCCAGGCGCAAGTGCATTTGTATTGTTCGCGCACGGCAGCGGCAGTTCCCGGCACAGCCCGCGGAACAAACTCGTGGCCGCCGCGCTCAATCGGAGCGGCATTGGAACGCTGCTGATGGACTTGCTTACGCCCGAGGAGGACTGCGTGCAGGCCCGCCGATTCGATGTCGATTTGCTGGCCGGCCGGCTCTTGCGGGCAACAGAGTGGATAGTGCAGCAGTCAGACATGGCGGTGCCATTGGGCTACTTTGGCGCCAGCATTGGCGCTGCGGCGTCGATCCGCGCTGCCAGCCTGTCTCCCATCCGCATCGGCGCCATCGTCTCGCGCGGTGGAAGGGTAGATCTGGCCGGCGCGGATGCCCTGAAAAAGCTGCTCGCGCCGACATTGCTGATTGTTGGCGGATTCGACACTTGTTTCATCGAACGCAACGAGTTTGCCTTCGCAATGCTGACATGTCAGAAGGAACTGGCACTGGGACGCAGGCAAGTTTCCGCTTGACTCCTGCATTGCTGAGCGGGGTGGTTTTAGAAGAAGGGTCGGGACGACTCTAGTCGTCGTCGAACTCCACGTCTTCCTGGTGACCGTTGTGCTTGCCCTTCACCTTGTCCTTGACATGCTTGGGCTTTCCCTTTGAATCGACTTCGAAGGTACGGTCGTCTTCAGCCGTCTGAGCGTTGTTGTTATCGAAATCGGTTTCCGAGAAGGTCGCGAGCACGCTGTCAGACGTATCGGCAGCGATGCTGAAGGAAATCTGGACCGTGCCGATCTGGGTTGTCCTGCTGCTGTCGGAAAACAGCTTGCCAATCACGAGAGCGCCGCCGTCGCCCGGCTTCACCGAAGCTGGAATTGTGTAAAGGGGAAAATCGACCACTGGGCCGCCGCGGTCCTCGCTGACCACCGCGAAGGTATTCGGATCTCGGAAGATCTTCGTTGTTTCCGACGCCTGGGCGGAGGTACCGTTCTGCACGATGGTGTCGGTCACGGTTTCCGTTGTCTCAAGGACAGGGACGCCGCTCAGCGTCGTGGCCATTGCCGGGGCATCCGTCAACGTGCCGGATCCTGACACCGGGACATTGTCCACAGTGCCACTAATGGCAAAGTTGGCGGACATGCCACTATTGGCTTCATTGGCCACAGCAGTCTGCAACGGGACCGAGACGTCCTGGGGAGACACGGTGGTGGTAGCACTGCTGCCGGTGTTGTCGCCACGGCCGCCGCAGGCACCTACCAGCAACAAGGAAGCCACAGTGATCAGGGTTCTTCTTCGCATAGCGCCTCCCTGTGGGGCATTGCACCCCCTGAAGCAGATCAACTATAGCTGTGCGGATTGCGAAGGCGAATGACGTCGCGATTAAATCAGATCTGCATTTCGTACATGTCACCCTGACAGGCATTAGCAGACGCTCAGACGGCACATGCGGCGTACGGCACGCACAAAATGCGACGTACGGCCGATGCAATCGCTGCCGGGCCGCACCACTGGAGAGCACTGTTCAATACCTCGGCATCGAAGTAGACGACGCGCTCGAAATGGCAGAACACGCTGACATGTGAGTCCCTTGGCCGGCGAAAGGTCGTTTGCCGGCCAGCCTATATCAGTCAGCCTAATTTCTCGATGCCCGAGCCCGCCATCCTTCTCCCCAGAGGGATGAAGGGCAGTAGCCGACCCATCTCGGCCCTTCGACCCAGCGCGACTGCAGCGGCAGCTTCCAAAGTACAGCGGACATTCTTCAAGCCAATACTCAAATTTGCGTCATACCATTGGGTGCGATCCAGCAGACCGCGGTATTCACTTCGCGCAGTGCTGCCGTTGTTGGGTAAGCGTCCAGCGTTCCCACCTTGAGTTGATCTAAGCGATCACGCATCACGCCGCAGCCATGCTCGATCAAGCGATCCGATCTGCTGAGCACGGACTCGTACGCATGGTGGTAGAGAGGGTCCGGCCCCCAGAGCCCGCCAGATGGGGACACGCCGAACGCGTGCGACGACTCTGAAAAAACTGAAAGAAGCTGCGGGGCGTCCGGGCCGTCACTGAGCGTGCGCTTGCTTTTCAGGGCATCCGGGCCCTATACGTTTCCTGTTCACCGATAAAGCCATCAAGGCCCGCATCTGCTACCAATCATCGGGTCAGTAACACAGTTGTTGCTTGCGCAGTCAGCGTTCGTCACACACCCATTGCCTTGGGCGCACTTCGCCGCGCATTTCCCGCCGCAATCGACATCGGTCTCCATGCCGTTTTTGATGCCGTCATGGCAGTTTGGGGCCGGCCGCGGAGCTGCCACATCGAATGGATTCGTCCCTACAAACACTGTGCCCGTGACGGTATTGGTCCCTGTCGCGATGATTGACACCGAGTGATCGCCAGCATTCGTCACCCAGGCGCTCCCGCCTCCCGGCGTAAAGGCGATCTTATTCGGAAAGGAACCAACCGGTACGGTGGCGACCACCGTCTGCGTGATCGTGTCGATAACAGAAACGGAATTGGCGCGAGTGTTCGCGACGTACGCGTGCCTCCCGTCTGCCGTGATGGCAATGTTCACCGGGCTCAAGCCCACTTGAACCGTGGCGACCACGACATTGTTTGTTGTGTCGATGACTGACACGGTGTTCGTGCCGCTGTTCGCGACATAGGCCAGATCCCCGCCCGGAGTAACTGCAATGTGAACTGGAATGGGCCCAACCACAATCGTGGCAACAACCGCATCGGTCGTCCTGTTGATGACAGAGACCGTGTTAGAACAGGCGTTGACGACATAAGCAAGGGGTGGTGAGGGTTGCGCGGTCGCCTCCTCGGCAGTCGAGACCAGCGAAAGCAGCAACAGAACAGCCACGGCGCGCAGGACGGCTCTGCAGTTGATAACTGCGCCTCTTCCATAGACTGTTGGCATGGTGATCCTCCTAATGCTTGTGATGAGGTCATATAAGCTGGGGTAGTTTGGTTGACGCGTATGGGCCAATGGCGCATCGGGCTTGGTCGTCTTGAGCACCGCACATTTGCTGCGCCCAGTAGCTTGGCCCCATACTCGAAGCACGCCAGTTATCGCCCCCACAGGAAGCGAAATCGATACACAACAGAAACAGGGATAGCCACGCGATGACAAAGCGTGCCGCGCTAATGGGCCTGGTGTGGAACATTCTCGTCACCTTCTTCTTTTCTTAGACGAAACAGGCATTTGGGGCTGATGAATGAACAGAGGCGAGCCGCTGACTGCGCGGCCATCTGCTGTCGGACGCAATATTCGTGCCGCGCGTGATAATTGAGCCGCTCCCTGTTTCATCGCCATCTCGCGAGAGGTGATTTTGTGCGAAGTGCTTCGAGAATGAAACAGAACTGTCGTTGGCATCTAGCCGCGTGGTAGAGCGGTGGAGTCCGGTGGTGAGAGGAAGGGGCCGTGGACATGAATTTCTCCGAGCCAACGGCCACAATCGCCGATTCGTACGGTCAATATGTGAATGGGCGGCATCTGAGTCGAGTCGACGCTCGAATGTCCGTGTGAAAGTGTGGACCGGCGACCGTAACTGGCCGACTTCAGGCGCCCGAGGGGAGGGCGCCGGTCGGCGCTACCCGACCATTCTCCGGAGCCGGCCAGTCCAATTGTTCTAAGTGAAGTTTCGACAAGAGCGGTCGTCCGGTACGGCGTTGCGATCATCGCTTGCAGGTTGAATGCCGCGTTTTGCTTGGCAGACGAGCAGGCGGCAAAGCGGGAGATCGGACTTATGTTGTCGGATATACCGATGACGTGGCGACAGGGGAGAGCTGACCGCTATCTACCACTATCAGTGCGATGCATGATGGCCTGTCGGCCGACGCATGACCTGAATTTCCCGCCCAGTACGGGATTCGCAGGAACTTGCTACATTGCTGACTGCTGGCGAAAACAG
>CAYNGZ010000345.1:0-5559 GCA_964396695.1 uncultured Pseudomonas sp. | reverse complement strand
GGGGGGGATCCAGGGGCGGGGCCGGGGAGTCGGTGTTAGCCAGTACAGTGGAACCGCGCTCGTGAGCAAACCGGCAGAGCTGCAGGGGGTCGAGGGAGTAGCGTGGTAGCGAGATCGCCAGGAGGATGTCCTGGTCGGTGATTGCCGCCAGTCGATAGGCGGCGTTTTCGTTGCCGCCCTCCATGCTGATGGCCGTGGCGTCGGCGCAGAAGGGCATCAGGGTCGAGGCTGCGAGGCCGGCCATGTAGACGCTGTTGCCAAACCCGAGGATGTAAATCTTGCGCGCCTCGATCAGGCAGGTGACCACGGCTTCGAAGGTGTCGGGGTGATTGTTGGTGCCGGCGGTGCCGAGGTTGCTGGTAGCGCTCTGGATTTGCTCATGCAGGCCGAACGCGCCACCGGGGCGGTGCGCCAGTTCGTTGCGCAGTTTGTCCACCGGGGAGACCATCTGCTGTAAGGTCGCCACCAGCTCGGCTTTCATGCCGCTGTAGCCACCCAGGTCCAGCGCCTTGGCCAGACGGTTGACCGCCGCCGGCGAGGTGGCGGTCTCAAAGGCCATCTCTTCGATGGTCAGGGTGGCGGCCTTCAGCGGGTGACGCAGGATAAAGTCCGCCACCTTGCGCAGCGACGGCTGCAAGTCGGCCAGAATTTCTGCCAGTTTGCGCATGACCGGCGCGGCGTAGACCGTAGTGTTTTTCGAAGGAGTAGGCATAACCGGCTCAACATCCGCTGGAGGTTGGAAGGGACCCAACGTGGTTTCTGACATGAGTGCATGGGTATCCACACATTTGTTCCGATCCCCCGTAGGAGCTGCCGCAGGCTGCGATCTTTTGATCTTCGGCGGCCTTGCAGACGCCAAAAGATCGCAGCCTGCGGCAGCTCCTACGGGGGATTTGGGCGTGTCGATACCGATGGGCGCCAGTGTATCCGAAGCCGACCGTTGGCGTGCAGCACGCCAACGGTCGGCGAGCGGCTTACTTCAGGCTGCCGGCCAGAAACTGCTGGAGGCGTTCGGACTGTGGGTTGACCAGCACTTCACGCGGGTTGCCGCGTTCTTCGACCTGACCTTTGTGCAGGAACACCAGTTGGTTCGACACTTCGCGGGCGAAGCCCATTTCGTGGGTCACCACCACCATGGTCCTGCCTTCCACGGCCAGGTCCTGCATGACCTTGAGCACCTCGCCGACCAGCTCCGGGTCGAGGGCCGAGGTCGGCTCATCGAACAGCATCACTTCCGGCTCCATCGCCAGCGCGCGGGCAATCGCCACGCGCTGCTGTTCGCCCCCCGACATGTGCGCCGGGTAAGCGCCCATGCGATGGGCCACGCCGACCTTGTTCAGGTAGTACTCGGCTTTTTCCCGGGCCAGTTTTTTGTCCATGCCGAGCACATGCACCGGCGCTTCCATGACGTTCTCAAGGGCGCTCATGTGCGACCACAGGTTGAAGTGCTGAAACACCATCGCCAGCCGTGAGCGCATGCGTTGCAGCTGTTTTGGCTCGGCCGCCTTGAGCCCGCCGGCTTTGTTGGCGACCAGTTTCAGTTGCTCGCCATTGAGCAGGATGTTGCCGGAGTTGGGTTGTTCCAGCAGGTTGATGCAGCGCAGGAAGGTACTTTTGCCCGAGCCGCTGGAGCCGATGATGCTGATCACGTCGCCGGCTTTGGCTTCCAGGGACACGCCTTTGAGCACCTCGTGAGCGCCATAGCGTTTGTGCAGATCCTGAATTTCAAGTGTGTTCATGGTGTCGATTCTCTTGAGTCAGTCGCTGAGCAGGCGACCCTGGCGAATGGGGGTAGAGCCGGCAACCTTGGCCAGCCACAATCCGGGCTGAGCGAAACGCAGACGTTCGCGGGCATAAAGGATGCCGTCGGTGCTGGCCGTCACCACGCTGTGGCGATCGGTCAGCGGGTCGAGCACTTCGAACAGCGGGTCGCCGACGGAGACCCGAGCCCCCAGCGGTTGCAGAAAACTCACCACGCCGGGGTGCGGGGCGTAGGCGTATTGCGCACCGGCGAAGGGCGTCGCATCGCAGCAGGTGGACGGCGCGTCTGGCCAGTCGCCGCTGATCAGGCCCTGTTCGGCCAGGTAACCGAGGATCTGTTCGGCGCTGGCCACACACGGCTCGCGCTCGGTGTCGGCCATGCCGCGCAATTCGATCGTGGTCGCCACGCACGCCAGCGGAATGTTCGCCAGTGGAAACAGTTCGGCCAGGCGCAACCAGGGAATCGCGCAGGCTTCATCAAAGGCATTGCCGCCAGCGTCCTCAGCCAACAGAACGGCACCGGCGTCCAGGCGTGCGGCCAGTGAACGCAGGCGCGGCCAGTTTTGCGGCAGGGCGTACAGCAGCATGATCGACTCGAAGTCGCAGTGCAGGTCCAGCACCACATCGGCATCGCAAGCGTGTTGCAACAGCAGGCGGCGCAGGCCGTCGAGTTCCGATCCGGCCAGCGGCATGTCGGCAATGACATCGACCATGGCGCGACGGATCAATGCCACGTTGGCGTCGGCATCCTCGCCCAGTTGGCCTTCCAGCTGCACGGCCACGGCTTCGGCCAGCTCCGGGAAGTCACGGTTGAAATTCTTGCCGCTGTTGAATTCGAAGCGCCCCTGATGGGTGGCCTGGAACATTTGCCCGATGCCGATCGGATTGGCCATCGGCACCAGTTCGATCACGCCGGTCAACCGGCCTTGCGCTTCCAGTTCCCGCAGACGGCGTTTGAGTTCGACGGCGACGCGCATGCCGGGCAATTCGTCGGCGTGCAAGGATGCCTGGATGTAGGCCTTGCGCGAGCCACTGCCGAACCGAAGCAGCGACAGCGAGCGTTCGGTGCCGCAGGCGCTCCAGGGCAAAACGTAGTGAATATGCTCCATGGGATTTCCTTAATGCTTGCGTGGGGCCAGGTACGCCAGCCAGTGGCGTTCGGCGAGTTTGAACAGGCGCACGAGAATGAAGGTCAGGGCCAGGTAGATCAGGCCGGCGGTGATGAACGCTTCGAACGGCAGGTAAAACCGTGCGCTGACCGTACGCGCCGCACCGGTGATGTCGACCAGGGTCACGATCGACGCCAGGCTGGTGGTCTGCAGCATCATCAGCACCTCGTTGCTGTACTGCGGCAACGCGCGGCGCAGGGCCGAGGGCAGGAGGATGCGGCGGTACAGGGTCAGGCGGGACATGCCCATGGCCCTGGCCGCCTCGATCTCGCCGTTGGGCGTGGACTTCAGACTGCCGGCCAGCAGTTCCGCGCTGTAGGCACTGGTGTTGATCGCAAAGGCCAGGCAGGCGCAAAAGGTGGCGCTGGACAGATACGGCCAGAGCACGCTTTGGCGGACCGCTTCGAACTGCGCCAGGCCGTAATAGATCAAAAACAACTGCACCAGCATCGGCGTGCCGCGGATGGCGTAGGTGTAGAGCCAGGCCGGAAAGTTGACCAGCGGCGAGCGGGAGACGCGCATCAGCGCCAGCGGAACGGCCAGCATCAGGCCGAAGGCCAGGGAAATCAGCAGTACTTTGAGGGTCAGCAACGCGCCACTGAAATACAGCGGCAGGTTTTCCCAGATCAGGTTGTAGTCGAGCATGGTCGGTTCGCTCCCACTCACAGAACGGCGGCTTTGATGCCGACCGAGTAGCGTTTTTCCAGTGCACGCAGCACCAGCAACGAGACGCTGGTCATGACCAGGTACAGCGCCGCCACCGCGAGGAAAAACGTAAAGGGCTCATGGGTCGCATCGGCGGCGTTCTTGGCCTTGAACATCATGTCCTGCAGGCCGATCACCGAGATCAGCGCGGTGGATTTGGTCAGCACCAGCCAGTTGTTGGTGAACCCGGGAATCGCGAAGCGAATCATCTGCGGCACCAGAATCCGCCAGAACACCTGGGCGCTGCTCATGCCGTAGGCCGCGCCGGCTTCACCCTGACCTTGGGGGATCGCCATGAAGGCACCGCGAAAGGTTTCCGAGAGGTAGGCGCCGAAGATGAACCCCATGGTGCAGACACCCGCCACAAACGGGTTGATGTCGATGTAGTGGGTGTAACCGAGCCCGAGGGCGATGCGGTTCACCAGGTCCTGACCGCCATAGAAAATCAGCAGAATCAGTACCAGGTCGGGGATACCGCGAATCACCGTTGTGTAGCCTTCGCCCAGTGTCGACAACCATTTGAGCGGTGACAGGCGAAATGCCGCGCCGATCAGGCCCAGGGTAATGGCCAGTGCCATGGAGCTCAGAGCCAGATTGATCGACAGCCAGGTGCCATCGAGAATGCTCGATCCGTAGCCGTGAAGCATGATGAAGTTCCTCACCCGAAGCGCCGGCAGGCGCGCGGGAGCAACAGGTTAATTGCTATCAATTAAGGTGCAAAACTGTGGGAGCGAGCAGGCTCGCTCCCACAGCGCTTATTCGCCGTAGATATCGAACGCGAAGTACTTGGCCATGACCTGCTGGTACTTGCCATTGGCACGGATCGCATCAATCGCCGCGTTCAGGCGTGTCGCGTTCGCGGTATCGCCTTTGCGCAGCGCAATCCCGGCGCCTCGGCCAAAGTATTTCGGGTCGTTGATGTCCGGTCCGACCAGGGCGAAGCCGTTCCCGGCCGGGGTTTTGATAAAGCTCTCATTGGTGTTGACGATGTCGGCGAGGGTGGCGTCCAGTCGGCCCGACGCCAGGTCCAGGAAGGCTTCATTTTGCGATGAGTAACGCACGACCTCGACGCCGGCGGATGCCAATTGCTCGCTGGCATAACGGTCATAGGTGGAGGAGCGTTGCACGCCGAGCTTCTTGCCTTTGAGATCGACCTTCGGGTCATTGATCACCACGCCGGCCTTCGCGGCGAACTTGCCAGGGGTGTGGTAGTACTTTTCGCTGAAGTCGACTGATTTCAGGCGGTCGTCGGTAATCGACATCGACGACAGCACCGCATCGATCTTGCGCACCTTCAACGAGGGGATCATCCCGTCGAATTCCTGGATGACCCACTGGCACTTGATCTTCATTTCTTCGCACAAGGCGTTGCCGATGTCGTAGTCGAACCCGCTGATGCTGCCTTCCGGGGTCTTGAAGGAGAATGGCGGGTAGGCGGCTTCGATACCGATACGCAGGCTGTCTTCGTCGGCGTGGGCCAGGGTGCTGACGGCGCAAAATGCCAGAGCAGCCAGAAGTCCGGTCTTGTTCATATTGTTGACTCCGTGGATAGGGTGTTTGGGGGATGAATGCCTTCCGGTCTGGCGGGGGTGTGCAGCGGGTGCGTGTCCATGGAGCGTATAAATGACACGTTTAATTTCAAAAATCAAATGTGTGAAAATAAAAATATCAAAGCGGGCTGATGTGTCTGCCAGGCGGTCATGGAGCAAGCGCCACAAGTTATAAATTCAGATCACATTGGTATAAGTGGTTATAAGAAAAATCGCTATGCTGCCTGCCAGATTTTTAGATCGTCGCGCTGGTTCTGTAAGGTATGGCAATGGACTTCGGTAATTTGGGTTTTGTAGTCGCAGGCGTGGTCGTCGGGTTCGTTGTCGGAATGGCCGGTTTCGGGGGCCGCTCGTTGGTGTCGGCGCTTATCACC
>CAYNGZ010000344.1:0-5635 GCA_964396695.1 uncultured Pseudomonas sp. | reverse complement strand
AGCGTATCGTCGTGTCCCCCGGTCCGTGCACCCCGACTGAAGCGGGTGTATCCATCGAAGCCATCAAGTATTTTGCCGGCAAACTGCCGATACTCGGCGTCTGCCTGGGCCATCAATCCATCGGTCAGGCGTTTGGCGGCGATGTGGTGCGCGCCCGCCAGGTCATGCATGGTAAGACTAGCCCGGTATTCCACGAGGACAAGGGTGTGTTCGAGGGTCTTAACCGTCCATTGACGGTCACCCGCTATCATTCGCTGATCGTTAAGCGTGAAACCTTGCCTGATTGCCTGGAATTGACCGCCTGGACTCAGCTCGAAGACGGCTCGGTCGATGAAATCATGGGCCTGCGCCACAAGACACTGAACATCGAAGGGGTACAATTTCACCCCGAGTCGATTCTCACCGAGCAGGGCCATGAGCTGTTCGCCAACTTCCTCAAACAAACCGGCGGCACGCGCTAAGGACTTTCCATGGATATCAAGACTGCCCTGAGCCGTATCGTCGGCCATCTGGACCTGAGCACTGAGGAAATGCGCGATGTGATGCGCGAAATCATGACCGGGCAATGCACTGACGCGCAGATCGGCGCGTTCATGATGGCCATGCGCATGAAAAGCGAGAGCATCGACGAGATCGTCGGCGCCGTCTCGGTCATGCGTGAACTGGCGGACACGGTCGAGCTGAAAACCCTCGACGGCGTCGTCGATGTGGTCGGCACCGGCGGTGATGGTGCGAATATTTTCAACGTCTCGACGGCGTCTTCGTTTGTGGTGGCGGCGGCGGGTTGCACGGTGGCCAAGCACGGTAACCGCGCGGTATCGGGCAAGAGCGGCAGCGCCGACTTGCTGGAGGCGGCGGGGATCTATCTGAACCTGACGCCGGTTCAAGTGGCGCGTTGCATCGACAACGTCGGCATTGGCTTCATGTTCGCCCAGTCCCATCACAGTGCGATGAAATACGCCGCCGGCCCGCGTCGTGATCTCGGCCTGCGCACGCTGTTCAACATGCTCGGCCCGCTTACGAATCCGGCCGGTGTGAAGCATCAGGTGGTGGGCGTGTTCAATCAGGCGTTGTGCCGGCCGTTGGCTGAAGTCTTGCAACGCCTGGGCAGCAAGCATGTGCTGGTCGTGCATTCGAAGGATGGCCTGGACGAGTTCAGTCTGGCGGCGCCAACCTTTGTGGCTGAACTGAAGAATGACCAGATCAGCGAGTATTGGGTCGAGCCTGAAGACCTCGGCATGAAGAGCCAGAGCCTGCACGGCCTGGCGGTGGAAAGTCCGGCAGCCTCGCTTGAGCTGATTCGCGATGCCTTGGGGCGCCGCAAAACCGAGAACGGTCAGAAAGCCGCAGAAATGATCGTGCTCAATGCCGGCGCAGCGTTGTACGCCGCTGATCATGCGATCAGCCTGAAAGAGGGCGTTGCCCTGGCTCATGACGCACTGCATACCGGCCTTGCGCGTGAAAAGCTTGAAGAGTTGGGTGCGTTTACCGCGGTATTCAGAGTGGAGAATGAGGCATGAGTGTACCGACGGTTCTGGAAAAAATTCTCGCCCGCAAAGTCGAGGAAGTGGCCGAGCGCAGCGCTCGCGTAACGCTTGCCGAGCTGGAAGCGCTGGCCAGGGTCGCTGATGCACCGCGTGGTTTTGCCAAGGCGCTGATCGACCAGGCCAGGCTCAAGCACCCGGCGGTAATTGCTGAAATCAAGAAGGCTTCGCCGAGCAAAGGCGTGATTCGCGAGAACTTCGTGCCGGCCGACATCGCCAGGAGCTACGAGAAGGGCGGGGCGACGTGCCTCTCGGTGTTGACCGACATCGATTTCTTCCAGGGCGCTGACCTCTACCTGCAACAGGCTCGCGCTGCGTGCAAACTGCCGGTGATTCGCAAGGATTTCATGATCGATCCTTATCAGATCGTCGAAGCCCGTGCGCTGGGCGCCGATTGCGTGTTGTTGATCGTGTCCGCACTGGATGACGTGAAAATGGCCGAGCTGGCCGCCGTCGCCAAAGGTGTTGGCCTCGACGTGCTGGTCGAAGTCCACGACGGTGACGAGCTGGAACGGGCCTTGAAAGTCCTCGACACTCCACTGGTCGGCGTGAACAACCGCAATCTGCACACCTTCGACGTCAGTCTGGAAACCACCCTCGATCTGCTGCCGCGCATCCCTCGCGATCGCCTGGTCATCACTGAAAGTGGCATCCTCAATCGCGCCGATGTCGAGCTGATGGAAATCAGCGAGGTGTATTCGTTCCTGGTCGGTGAAGCATTCATGCGTGCCGAGGATCCCGGCACTGAACTGCAACGCTTGTTCTTTCCAGAACGTGGCGTAGCGGTCAGCGGTTCTACACTCGACTGAGCCTGATTCAATGAAGAAGCCGGCGTTGCCGGCTTTTTTGTATCCACTGCCAAGGATTTGCACTGCCATGACTCAACCCATTGCCTTGACCGTCGAAGCCGGTCTGCGCGCCGAGCAGGACTTGTTGGCGACGGTGTGTGCCGGCGACCAGGAGTTTGGCCTGTTGTTCTGGCAGCCGAGCGATCGTGCGCTGGTCATGCCGCGGCGCTTGAGCCGTTTGCCAGGGTTTGAGGCCGCTTGCCAGGCGTCGGCCGAGAACGGTTGGCCGGTGTTGCTGCGTGAAACCGGCGGTGAGCCGGTGCCGCAGTCTGCTGCGACGATCAATATTGCGCTGGTGTATGCACCGCCGCGCAGCGAAGGTGATCACGGTCGGATCGAAACCGCTTATCGGCGTCTGTGCGATCCGATTTGCGAACTGCTGGCGGAGCTCGGCGGCAAACCTTCGCTGGGTGAAGTCGAGGGTGCATTCTGCGATGGGCGTTTTAACGTCAATCTCGACGGCCGAAAGATGGTCGGTACCGCTCAGCGCTGGCGCCAGAGCAAGGGTGGTCAGCGCCCGGTGGGGTTGGTGCACGGTGCGCTGTTGCTGGACGATGAGCGGGAGTCGATGGTTCAGGCGGTGAACCGTTTTAACGAAGCGTGCGGTCTGGAACAGCGGGTCCGGGCGCAGAGCCACATTGCCCTGCATGAACAATTCGCCGCCCCTGACGCCATCGAACGGCTGGACACGTTGTATCGGCTCATGCTGGCCGAGGTGATGTCCGCTTAACGAGTGCCGAACACCACCATGGTCTTGCCTTTGACGTCGACCAGGTTGCGTTCTTCCAGGTCCTTGAGCACCCGCCCGACCATTTCCCGCGAGCAGCCGACGATCCGGCCGATTTCCTGACGGGTGACTTTGATCTGCATGCCGTCCGGGTGCGTCATGGCGTCGGGCTGCTTGCACAGCTCCAGCAAGCAGCGCGCCACCCGGCCAGTGACGTCGAAGAACGCCAGGTCGCCGACTTTGCGCGTGGTATTGCGCAGGCGCTGGGCAATCTGGCCGCTGAGCACATAGAGGATGTCCGGGTCTTGCTGAGACAGCTCGCGGAACTTGCAGTAGCTGATCTCGGCCACTTCGCATTCGACCTTGGCGCGAACCCAGGCGCTGCGCTCCTGCTCCTGCCCGGCCTGTTCGAACAGGCCCAGCTCGCCGAAGAAATCCCCGGCGTTGAGGTAGGCGATGATCATTTCCCGGCCATCGTCGTCCTCGATGAGGATGGTGACCGAGCCCTTGATGATGAAAAACAACGTATCCGAACGATCGCCAGCGCAAATAATGTTGCTCTTGGCCTGATAACGACGGCGCTGGCAATGCATCAACAACTTGTCGAGGTTCTTGATTCTGGGTGTTGGGGTAATAGCAACCATGGTTGTATCCCGAAAAGACTGCACGGTGTGATTTGGTTTTTTTGTAGGCGCTGGCGAAGCCTGCGATTTTTTTGTCGCTACAAAGCTGGTCTTGGCGCCAGCGAATTGGCGCCAGCTTAACAGACACATTCCGTCGTTATTCGATAATTTATCAATACTGTAAGTGTGTTGCTTGGGCTGATGTCAGCCGCTGTCACTTGAAAACCCTGTGCTAAGCTGGCCACCCTTTTTTAACAGTGGAGTCTTGGCGATGAAGGCACGCATCCAATGGGCTGGCGAAGCCATGTTCCTCGGTGAATCCGGCAGCGGTCACGTGGTGGTAATGGACGGTCCGCCTGATGCCGGCGGTCGGAACCTGGGTGTACGTCCGATGGAAATGCTCCTGCTCGGTGTGGGCGGTTGCAGCAATTTCGACGTGGTCAGCATCCTGAAAAAGTCCCGCCAGGCCGTGGAGAGTTGCGAAGCCTTCCTCGAAGCCGAGCGTGCGACTGAAGATCCCAAGGTGTTTACCAAAATTCACATGCACTTCGTGGTCAAGGGCCGGGCGCTGAAAGAAGCCCAGGTTAAACGGGCCATTGAACTCTCGGCCGAGAAGTATTGCTCGGCCTCGATCATGCTCGGGGCGGCCGGTGTAGCCATCACCCACGACTATGAAATCATCGAACTCGGTTGAATCGACATTCAACTATCATAAATGCAGTGCAGACTCTGGCGATCACTGGCCCAGGTCTGCATAATGCGCCACTTTTTTCAGGGCAGTGATCGGTCCGCCGACAGGTCACCCACCCGAACAGACAACCAAAATCGCCATCGCGAAGAGGTGTTAACCGTCCTACGCAGGTGCGTTGTTCGCATTTGACGGGCATGCTTGATCACGCGGCCGGGCCGCATACATAGAGAGTTTTTAAACGGTGAAAAGCAAACTCAAGCTCCATGGGTTCAATAACCTGACAAAGACCTTGAGCTTCAACATCTATGACATCTGCTATGCGGAAACCCCGCAAGACCAGCAAGCTTACGTTGAGTACATCAATAAAGAGTACAACGCCAAGCGCCTGACGCAGATCCTCACAGAAGTTGTCGATATCATTGGTGCCAACATCCTGAACATCGCCAGTCAGGACTATGAACCCCAGGGCGCCAGCGTCACGATTCTGATTTCTGAAGAGCCGGTGACCCCGACCGACAGTCAGATCGAAGAGTCTCCAGGTCCGCTGCCCGAAATCATTCTGGCCCACCTCGACAAGAGCCACATCACGGTGCACACCTATCCGGAAATCCATCCGGTGGACGGTATTGCGACCTTCCGTGTGGATATCGATGTGTCGACGTGCGGGGTCATTTCACCGCTTAAAGCGCTCAACTTCCTGATTCACCAGTTCGATTCGGATATCGTGACCGTGGATTACCGCGTACGCGGCTTCACCCGTGATGTGGAAGGCAAGAAGCACTTCATCGATCACGAGATCAACTCGATCCAGAACTATCTTTCCGAAGACACCCGCGACGCGTACCAGATGACCGACGTGAACGTGTACCAGGAAAACCTGTTCCACACCAAAATGCTGCTGAAGAACTTCGAACTGGACAATTACCTGTTCGGCGATGCCACCAGCAACCTGTCCTCCGAGCAGCGTGCTCAGGTGACCGAGCGTGTGAAACACGAAATGCTTGAGATCTTCTACGCTCGCAACATGTCGAGCTGATTGTTGACGGCAAAAGAAAGGGCGCTGAAATAGCGCCCTTTTTTGTGCCCGAAGATTGTGTGGGTCAGATCCGGTAGGTGCTTTTGGTCATGACCTTGGCCAGTAGGCTCATACCGAATTTCACCGGCGCCGGGAAGCGGTAGCCTCCAGCGTCCAGTGCGCTTTC
>CAYNGZ010000343.1:0-5656 GCA_964396695.1 uncultured Pseudomonas sp. | reverse complement strand
AGAAACCGATACCGTTGACGAGGTGGCCGGGGTAGGCCGGCAGGGTAACGCCGTTGATGGTTTCGTCATTGGCCGAACGCGGCTTGGCGAATTGCCCGGCCATACGCCCGACTTTTACCACCGGGCAACCGGCGGCGAAGGTCATGACGATCGCCATTTGCAGCAATACTTTGAAGGTGTCGCGGATTTTTGCCGCCGAGAATTCGGCGAAGCTTTCCGCGCAATCGCCGCCTTGCAGCAGAAACGCCCGGCCCTGAGTCACCTCGGCAAACTGACGGCGCAACTCCCGGGCCTCACCGGCAAACACCAATGGCGGATAGCTGGCCAGGCTTTGCTCGACTGCACGCAAATGCGCAGCGTCAGGGTAGTGGGGTTGTTGCTGGATCGGCAGGGCGCGCCAGCTGTCAGGGCTCCAGGGTTGGCTCATCATGGACTCTAGTGTTTTACGGTCGGACGTTCATGTTATCAGCAATTAGTGCGTGACCTGTTCCCGAAGCTTGGCGGACAATCGCGCCTTTGCCGCGCCAAGCGGAACGAATGATTGCGTTGCCGGGGATCAGCCCGGCAACGACCAGGAGACGAAATGACTGAGGAGCGCGTCGAGCATCTGCTCGCCGAGGTGTTTGATGAGTTCGGCATGATCCGGGTGCTGGAAGTGGCGGATTATCGTTTTCTCGAATTTGGCGACGCCATCGAGCAGAGCTGCGTGTTCACCGCCGACCCGAGCTGGCTCGAGTACGACTACACCCGCGCGATGCTGATTGGTGCGCTGTGCCATGAACAGCCGGAAAGCGCGCTGTTTCTGGGGCTGGGTGCGGGCACCCTGACTCAGGCGTGCCTGAAATTCCTGCCGCTGGAAGATGTCGAGGCGATCGAACTGCGTCCGGATGTACCGCGCCTGGCCATCGAATACCTGGGGCTGGACGACGATCCTCGGCTGTATATCCGCATCGGCGACGCGCTCGAGTTGCTTGAGACCGCTGAATCGGCGGATCTGATTTTCGTCGACCTTTATACCGATGTCGGTCCAGGCGCTGGTCATCTGGCTTGGGGCTTTCTGGAAAACTGTCAGAAACGCCTGAATCCGGGCGGCTGGCTGGTGATCAATCAATGGGCCACCGATGACGGCAAGCCGTTGGGCGCGGCGTTGTTGCGCGGGCTTTACCATCGGCATTATTGGGAGCTGCCGGTGAAGGAGGGCAACGTGATCCTGATCGTGCCATCCGACCTCGATCAGGCGTTGGACATGCAAGGGCTGACCGCCCGCGCCGAGGCGCTGGCGCCGCGATTGGGGTATTCGTTGCAGTCGCTGATCAAGGCGATCCGCCCCGCCACCTGAAGATCACTTGCGTAGGAGCTGCCGCAGTGCTTCAGTGCCCTTTGAAGATGCCGGGGCGCTTCTCGATCATCGATCGCACACCTTCTTTGGCATCTTCGCTGTTCAATAGCTTCTTTACCAATGGCGGCAAGCTCTGAGCCGCCACTGTTTCTCCCTCCAGGTGGGCCTGGCGTGCGGATTGCAAGGTCGCCTGAACCCCCAGCGGTGCTTGCCGGGCGATGCGCTCTGCCAACTCGATCGCACGAGGCAGCAGGTCTTCGCTGGCCATCACTTCCTGCACCAGTCCCAGGCGCAGCGCTTCGTGGGCATCGAACTCATCGCCGGTCAGCAACCAGCGCATGGCATTGCCCCAACCGGCCACCTGATGCAGGCGCAGGGTTGCACCGCCAAAGGGGAAAATTCCGCGCTGCACTTCCATTTGCGCAAAACGGGTGTTGCTGGCGCAGAGGTTGATATCAGAGGCCAGCATCAGCTCGATGCCGATGGTCAGGCAATACCCCTGAGCCGCAACAATCACTGGCTTGCTGACCCTGGGGCCGACGAACACGCCCCACGGATCGCAGCCGCCGGCCGGGGCTTGCCAGCCTTCGGCCAGCGCTGTGCTGACGTTCGCCAGGTCCAGCCCGGCGGTAAAGTGTTCGCCATGAGCGAACACCACCGCGACGCGTGCCTCGCGGTCGGCTTCGAACTCACCATAGGCCAGGCTCAGTGCGTTGAGCAGGTCGAGGTCAAAGGCATTGCGCTTGGCCACCCGGTCCAGCCCGATCAACAGGACATGACCGCGCCGTTCACGGCTGACACGACTGCAATCAGGTGGGGTCATGGGAGCATATCCTCGGGCGGGAAAGGGTGTCTCGGGCCAAAAGTCATGGTCCGAAAGATGAACCGTTTAAGCGTCATGACCAGCAGGGCCGGGCCTTTGAAAAATAGACCGTCACGCGATTATCCGCAAAGCCTGTGACACTCCTGCGTTCACAGGTTTTTCCCGATAAAAAAAACTCCCATTTTTGGCAAATTCCGGTATAGTGCGCGCCGGTCTTTAGCCAGGCCGCGTTCAGGTAGCGCAATTCCCCGAAGCCAGCTTCGGTTGCACGTCCGCATAGCGGACTCTTCCTTGACGATTCTTTCATTCATTCGTTTTCGCAAATCCCCGCCGACAAAGCTGCCAGGGCGACTCTTGAGTCTCAACACGGCATGCGCAGCTTTGGAGCATGGGTCTTTGCGGATGCACTTAGAGGCAGACCCATGACCCAGGAAATCGGCGGCTTCGCCGCTCTTGAACTTCATCCTAATATTGTCGCTGCAGTAGTCGCTACCGGCTATGAAGAGCCTTCGGCCATTCAGCAGCAGTCGATCCCGATCATTCTCGCCGGTCACGACATGATTGGCCAGGCGCAAACCGGTACGGGTAAAACCGCTGCGTTCGCCCTGCCGATTCTGCACCGCATTGATCCGTCCAAGCGCGAGCCGCAAGCTCTGATCCTGGCCCCAACTCGTGAGTTGGCGCTACAAGTTGCAACCGCTTTCGAAACCTACGCCAAGCAAATGCCGGGCGTAACTGTTGTGGCTGTCTACGGCGGTGCGCCGATGGGCCCGCAATTGAAAGCCATCCGTAATGGCGCACAGATCGTTGTCGCCACTCCGGGCCGTCTGTGCGACCACCTGCGTCGCGACGAAAAAGTACTGACGACGGTGAACCACCTGGTTCTCGACGAAGCAGACGAAATGCTCAAGCTGGGCTTCATGGACGACCTGGAAGTTATCTTCAAGGCCATGCCGGAAACCCGTCAGACCGTATTGTTCTCGGCGACCTTGCCGCAGTCGATCCGTGCCATCGCCGAACGCCATCTGCGCGATCCGAAGCACGTCAAGATTCAGAGCAAGACCCAGACCGTTACCGCGATCGAACAGGCTCACCTGTTGGTTCACGCTGACCAGAAGACCTCGGCTGTATTGAGCCTGCTGGAAGTGGAAGATTTCGACGCGCTGATCATGTTCGTGCGTACCAAGCAAGCGACCCTGGACCTGGCCAGTGCCCTGGAAGCCAAAGGCTATAAAGCCGCTGCGCTGAACGGTGACATTGCGCAGAACCAGCGTGAGCGTGTGATCGACTCTCTCAAGGATGGCCGTCTGGACATCGTTGTGGCGACCGACGTTGCCGCTCGTGGTCTGGACGTTCCGCGTATCACTCACGTGTTCAACGTTGATATGCCGTACGATCCGGAGTCCTACGTTCACCGTATCGGCCGTACCGGCCGTGCCGGTCGCGAAGGTCGTGCACTGTTGCTGGTGACTCCGCGTGAGCGCCGCATGCTGCAAGTGATCGAGCGTGTAACCGGTCAAAAGGTTGCTGAAGTTCGCCTGCCGGACGCTCAAGCCGTTCTCGATGCGCGCATCAAGAAACTGACCAACAGCCTGTCGCCGCTGGTGGCCGATGCCGAGTCGACCCATGGTGATCTGCTGGATCGTCTGACTGCCGACATCGGCTGCACCCCGCGTGCACTGGCTGCTGCTCTGCTGCGCAAGGCGACCAACGGTCAAGCCCTGACCCTGGCTGCCATCGAGAAAGAACGCCCACTGGTGCCGAACAACACACCGCGTGGTGATCGTCCAGAGCGTTCCGGTGATCGTCCGGACCGTGGTGACCGTGAGCGTCGCGCTCCGATCCCGCTGGCCGAAGGCCGTGCTCGTTGCCGTACCGCGCTGGGTGCGCGTGATGGTATCGCTGCCAAGAACCTGCTGGGCGCCATTCTCAACGAAGGCGGTCTGGCTCGCGAAGCAATCGGTCGTATCCAGGTGCGTGACAGCTTCAGCCTGGTCGAGTTGCCGGAAGATGGTCTGGAGCGTCTGCTGACCAAACTGAAGGACACTCGCGTTGCCGGTAAGCAGCTGAAACTGCGTCGCTATCGCGAAGATTGATCCGCTCTCGGGCTGATTGATCGCAGATAAAAAATCCCCGACTGGTTCGGGGATTTTTTTGCCTGTGAAAAAAGATCGCAGCCTGGCGTTATCCGAAACGATAAATATCCATCCCCAGGGCGCCCATGGTGAAACCTTGATGGGCAATGCTGAAATCACCACCGGCGGCGCGGGCGAAGTACAGCGGCAGCAAGTGTTCGTCGCTGGGATGGCTGCGCACGGCATTCGGGGCTTGTCGGCGATAGTCGTGCAGGGCGGCTTCGTCGTTTGCGGCAAGTTTTTCAATGACCCAGTCGCGAAAGGCTTTGGCCCAGGGTTCGACGCTTTCCGGGCCGGCATGCCAGTCCAGTTCGCGCAGGTTGTGGGTGATGCTGCCGGAACCGATCAGCAGCACGCCTTGCTCGCGCAAGCTGGACAAGGCGTGTCCGACACGGGTTTGCAGGGCAGGGCCGAGACGACTCGGCAGCGACACTTGCACCACCGGGATATCGGCCTGGGGATACATTAGTGACAGTGGCACCCAAACACCATGATCGAGCGGGCGCTGGCTATCGAGCTGTGCCGGCAAGCCATCAGCCTTGAGCAACCCGGCGACCTGCGCCGCGAGTTCGGGCTGGCCGGGTGCCGGGTATTGCACCGCGAACAGCGCGGCGGGGAATCCGCCGAAGTCGTGCCAGGTTTCGGGATGCTCGGCGCTGCCGACACGCAGGTCCTGGCTTTCCCAGTGTGCGGAAACGATCACGATTGCCTTGGGTTTCGGCAGCTCGCTGGCCAGACGGGCCAGCGCCGGGCCGCTGGCGCCGGGCTCCAGTGCAAGCATGGGGGAGCCGTGAGAGATAAACAGGCTGGGGAACATGAATCGGGTCCTGAGCGTTAAGATGGGAACATCTTCAGTCAGATCATTGATCTAAATCTAATATAAGTTTTAGGGTATATCGATCGAATTATCAGGGGGATTTATGCAGCCGGAGTTTTGGCAAAAGCGTTGGGAGCTCAATCAGATCGGTTTCCATCAGTCCGAGGTTAATCCTTATTTGCAGCGGTACTGGCCGCCGTTGAATCTGGCGAAGGGCTCGCAGGTGCTGGTGCCGCTCTGTGGGAAAAGTCTGGATCTCATCTGGTTGGCAGGGCAGGGACATCAGGTGTTAGGCGTCGAGTTGTCGGAAAAAGCCGTGGGGGAATTTTTCCGTGAGCAACAACTGACGCCGCAGATCACCGAGCATGGGGGCTTCAAGGTCTACCAGGCGGGTTCCCTCGCGCTGTGGTGCGGAGATTTTTTCGGCCTGAGCGCAGGCGATGTGGCCGATTGTGCGGCTGTCTATGATCGGGCAGCGTTGATTGCCTTGCCGCCGCCCATGCGCGAGCCAGTGGTGGGCGAGAGCACGACGCCGGAAGTGT
>CAYNGZ010000342.1:0-5672 GCA_964396695.1 uncultured Pseudomonas sp. | reverse complement strand
TGTTCCTTACGCGACAGCGCGGCCTCGAAGAGGGGGCGGCCCCTCCTACGGATTTCGTGTGTCGATCAGATACGGAACTGCCCCACCAGTTTGCCCAACCGTTGCCCTAAATCCGCCAGGCTGCGGGAGGTTTGCGCGCCGAGCTGGGTTTCGTCGGCGACGCTGTCCACCGCCACGGCGATTTGATGCACGCTGCGGTTGATCTCTTCGGCGACGGCGGTTTGTTCTTCGGCGGCGCTGGCGATCTGTGCGTTCATCGAATTGATGGTGCCAATCAGTTGGGCCATGGTGTCCAGCGAAGCGCCCGCCTCGTTGGCCTGGGTCGAAGTACCGTCACCGGCATCGCTGGAGCGGCGCATGGCGTCGACCGCCGACTGCGTCCCCGCCTGCAAGCGGTCGATCATGCCCTGGATTTCCTGGGTGCTTTGCTGAGTGCGACTGGCCAACGCACGCACTTCATCGGCAACCACCGCGAAGCCACGCCCGACCTCACCGGCGCGAGCGGCTTCGATGGCGGCGTTCAGCGCCAGCAGGTTGGTCTGGTCGGCAATCGAGCGGATCACCCCAAGCACGTTGACGATCGACGATACATCCTGCTGCAAGCTGTCGAGAGAGACGCCGCTGCTGCGAATATCGTTAACCAGTGCATGGATCTGCGAAATGCTCCCGGCCACCACGCGCTTGGCGGCCTGACCTTCTTCGTCGGTCTGCTGGGCTGCGACTGCCGCGCCCTGGGCGCTCTTTGCCACTTCCTGCGCTGCCGAGGACATTTCGTTGATCGCGGTGGCCACCTGATCGGTCTCGTGACGCTGGCGCTCCATGGCCTGTTCCGAACGCTGAGCCTGATCGGACACCTGATGGACCAGCCCGGTCAGCTGCGACGTCATCTCGGTAATCTGCCGCACCAGGCCGTGGATCTTGTCGACAAACCGGTTGAACGAGCCGGCCAGTTCGCCCAGTTCATCTTCAGAGGTAATCGCCAGCCGACGCGTCAGATCACCCTCGCCTGCCGCGATGTCGTCCAGACTGGCCTTCATCAGGTGCAACGGACGCAACATGGTGTTGGCCACAAACAAGCCGACTGCCGCGATCACCAGCAGCACCGCCGCCGCGATGCCGACGATGCTCAGCAGCACGCCTTCCATGCGATCGCGAACCTCGGCCTGGACCACGGCGACCTGGGCTTCGATACCATCGAGATTCACCGAAGTACCGATGGCCATGTCCCACTTGGACAGGTATTCGGTGTAACCCAGTTTGGGCACCAGGACTTTACTGTCGCCCGGCAACGGTGAGCTGTATTGCAGGTAGTGCGTACCGTCCTTGGCGACTTTCACCAGGTCACGGTTGACGTACACGCCGTTCGGGTCGCGGTTGTCCTTGAAGCTCTGGCCGACGCCTTCCGGGCTGTTGGCCTTGAACAGACGCACGGTGTTGGAGTCGTAACCGAAGAAGTAACCGTCCTTGCCGTAGCTGATGCTCGACAGCAACTTGATGGCTTGCGCGCGAGCCGCGTCATCGCCGGGCGCTGCGGCGTCATACAACGGCTTGATCGCCGTCATCGCCACCGCCACATAACTTTGCAGGGTGGCCTTGGCATCGCCGAGCAGGCGCTGGCGGGTCTCCTCGACCTCTTTGCTCGCCTGCTCTTGCAGAATGAACGCCGTGGTCAGACTGATCACCAGAGCAAAGAGCAATACCGGGAGGACGGCGAGGGACAAGACTTTGGCTTTAAGGCTCAGGCGCATGTGCTGCTCACTCTGGATATTGGCGGGGTTAAAGCATTAACGGCTGGCCTGCGCAAAACTGTAGGAGCTGCGACTTGTCAGAGCACCATCGCTGCCACCCAGCCAAACGCCAGCAGCGGCAGGTTGTAGTGCAGAAACGTCGGGACGACGGTGTCCCAGATGTGGTGATGCTGGCCGTCGATGTTCAGACCAGAGGTCGGGCCCAGGGTCGAATCGGAGGCTGGCGAACCGGCATCGCCCAGGGCGCCGGCAGTCCCGACGATGCAGACGATCGCCAACGGGCTGAATCCCAGCTGCACGCACAGCGGCACGAAGATCGCCGCGAGAATCGGCACCGTGGAAAACGATGAACCGATGCCCATGGTCACCAGCAAACCGACCAGCAACATCAGCAAGGCACCGATGCCTTTGCTGTGCCCGATCCACGAAGCCGAGGCCTCAACCAGGGTTTGCACTTCGCCGGTGGCCTTCATGACCTCGGCGAAACCCGAGGCAGCGATCATGATGAAACCGATCATCGCCATCATCTTCATGCCTTCGGTGAACAGATCGTCGGTCTCGCGCCAGCGCACCACACCCGACACCGAGAAAATCAGAAACCCGGTGAGCGCGCCGATAATCATCGAGTCCAGCAGCAACTGAATAATGAATGCGGCGGCAATCGCCAGCCCCGCGACCATCAAGGTCAGCGGGTTGTACTGCACCGCGACCTGCTCGACCCGCTCGATTTTCTCCAGGTCGTACACGCGCTTCTTGCGGTAGCTGATGAACGCCATCAACAGTCCGAACACCATGCCCAACGCCGGAATCCCCATGGCATGCGTAACGTTGACGCCACTGATGTCCACCCCGCTTCGACTGACGTTGGCCAGCAGAATTTCGTTCAGGAAGATGTTGCCGAAGCCCACCGGCAAGAACATGTACGGCGTGATCAGGCCGAAAGTCATGACACAGGCGATCAGTCGGCGATCCAGTTGCAGCTTGGTCAGCACATAAAGCAGCGGTGGCACCAGCAGCGGAATAAAGGCGATGTGGATCGGCAGGACGTTCTGCGAAGCGATGGCCACCACCCAGAGCAAACCGATCAGCAGCCATTTGACCTGACCACCGCCTGCGGCGTCCTGCCGGTCGACCAGCAGCAAGGCTTTGTCCGCCAGCGCGTGGGCCAGGCCGGATTTGGCAATGGCCACGGCGAAAGCGCCAAGCAAGGCGTAGGACAGGGCCACGGTTGCGCCACCGCCCAGGCCACTGTTGAACGCTTTGAGCGTCGCGTCGATGCCCAGGCCACCGGTCAAACCGCCCACCAGCGCGCCAACGATCAGCGCGATCACCACATGCACGCGGGACAGGCTGAGCACCAGCATGATGCCGACCGCGGCAATTACTGCATTAATCATCGTTACCTCAAAACACGGCGACGGCTAAACCCGGCGCAAACAGGATGAGTCCGTCCAGCCGGCTGCATGAGCCAACGACGGATTGAAGAGTGGGTTTTATTAGAGGGCACGCACTGTGCAACAGCAGGCCTGGCTTGTCAAAACCAACACAGATCTCCCGGCGATTTTGAAATAGCAGCGTAAAGAATGTCGGAGCACGGCCGCTACAGTACAAAGTCTCAGATATTTATCGAATAAAAGGACGTTCCCATGTCGCTCAGAGAACTTTCCATTCAATGGAAAATCACCCTGCTCGCCGGGCTGTGCCTGGCCAGTATCGTGACCTTGCTGGTAGGTCTTTCGCTGTATCGCATGGGGCACAGTTCGGAGCTGGTGAAAGCCTCGAGCATGGAAATGCTCAATGAAGCGGCTCAAGCACGCATCGAGGCCCAGGGTGAAGTCCAGGCGCTGGGGATTCGCCAACAATTCATGGATGCTTATCAATATGGCCACGGTTTCTCGCGCCAGGTGTTGTTTTTGCGTGAACAGGCCGAGAAGCGTTTCCTCGATGCCTTTGACCTGCGTGAAGACCTGACCCGTCAGGTCAAGTCGGCGCTGCTGGCCAACCCGCAACTGCTTGGCCTGTCGCTGGTGTTCGAAGCCAACGCGCTGGACGGCAAGGACGAACTGTTCGCCGGCCAGAAAGAAATCGGCAGCAACGACAAGGGCCGCTTCGCCCTGTACTGGTCGCAACCGACCGCCGGCAAGCTGAACTCGATGGCGCTGCCGGAAAGCGACATGGCCGACACCAGCACCGGCCCCAGCGGCGAACCCGCCAACGCCTGGTTCACCTGCCCGCGCACCACCCTCAAACCGTGCGTGATCGAACCCTACTTTTATGTGATCGACGGCCAGAATGTGCTGATGACCAGCATCGTCTTCCCGTTGATGGTCGACGGTAAGGTCATCGCGTCGCTGTCGGTCGACATCAACCTCAACAGCCTGCAAGCGGTCAGCCAGCAAGCGAGCAAAAAGCTCTATGACGGCCAGACCAACGTCAGCATCCTCAGCCCGGTCGGCCTGCTCGCCGGTTACAGCCCGGACGCCAGCAAACTCAGCCAGCGCCTGGACACCGTGGACAAGGACAGCGGTGCCGAGCTGATCCGCAGGCTTGCCGCCAGCACCCAGACCCAGAGCCTGCACAATCATCAGCTGCTCAAGGTGCTGTCGCCGTTCCAGCCGATTCCCGGTGGCAAATCGTGGGGCGTGTTGCTCGACGTGCCGGAGAAAGTCCTGGTCGGCCCCGCCGAAACCCTGAAGAAACAACTCGATGAGCGCAATACCGCCGGCACTCTGATCGAGCTGAGCCTCGGCGTTTTGGCGGCGGTCATCGGTTTGTTGCTGGTGTGGCTGATGGCGCGCAGCGTGACCAAACCGATTTTGGGCGTGGCGCACATGCTGGAAGACATCGCCAGCGGCGAAGGCGACCTGACCCGCCGTCTGGCCTACGACAAACAGGACGAACTCGGACAATTGGCCGGCTGGTTCAACCGTTTCCTCGACAAGCTGCAGCCGATCATTGCGCAAGTGAAACGCTCGGTGCAGGACGCACGCAGCACGGCGGATCAATCGTCGGCCATTGCTACCCAGACCAGCGCCGGCATGGAGCAGCAATACCGTCAGGTCGATCAGGTGGCCACCGCGTCCCATGAAATGAGCGCCACCGCCCAGGACGTCGCTCGCAGTGCTGCACAAGCGGCTCAAGCGGCACGCGATGCCGATCAGGCGACCCGCCAGGGCCTGACCGTGATCGACCGCACCACCGCCAGCATCGACAGCCTGGCGGCCGACATGAGCACGGCGATGACCCAGGTCGAAGGCCTGGCCAGCAACAGCGAGAAGATCGGTTCGGTGCTGGAAGTGATTCGCGCCATCGCCGAACAGACGAACTTGCTGGCGCTGAACGCCGCCATCGAAGCGGCCCGTGCCGGTGAAGCCGGGCGTGGTTTTGCGGTGGTGGCCGATGAAGTGCGCAACCTGGCACGGCGCACGCAAGAGTCGGTGGAAGAAACCCGTCAGGTGATCGAACAGTTGCAAAGCGGCACGCAAGACGTGGTCGGCTCGATGAGCAGCAGCCATCGCCAGGCCCAGGGCAGCGTCGAGCACGTCAGCCAGGCGGTCACCGCCTTGCGGCAGATCGGCAATGCGGTGACGGTGATTACCGACATGAACCTGCAAATCGCCAGCGCTGCCGAAGAACAGAGCGCAGTGGCCGAGGAGATCAACAGCAACGTGGCGACCATTCGTGACGTGACGGAATCGCTGTCGGGGCAGGCCAATGAGTCGGCACGGGTCAGCCAGTCGCTCAACAGTCTGGCGAATCAGCAGCAGGGTTTGATGGATCAGTTCCGAGTGTAATCGTAAGTCGGTGGCGAAGCAGAAAACCACCCCTCACCCCAACCCTCTCCCCAATGGGGAGAGGGGGAAAGGGAGCAGATCTCGGGCGCTTTCAGATCTTGAGCTCGACTCGGTTTTTCAGGTCGCAGGG
>CAYNGZ010000341.1:0-5704 GCA_964396695.1 uncultured Pseudomonas sp. | reverse complement strand
ATGTTCCTTACGCGACAGCGCGGCCTCGAAGAGGGGGCGGCCCCTCCTACAGGGGAATGCGATCCTCGTGATACCGCACACACCGGAAATCTTCTGGTTACACTGCCACATCCATGAATCGTTGGGACTGCGCCAGGGCAAACGGGCTGAAGACCTGCCAACGCTGCCCGCGCTCGAACTGTCCCTTTATGAAAGCACCCACCGGGCCGTCCTGCGCGCCCAGTGATGCGGGCTCGAAACTGGCCTGGTCAAAGTGCTGCATGCCGAACACCTCATCGACCATCAACCCGACAAACAGCTCCTTGTACTCGACCACCAGTACACGTCGCGGCTTGCGCAGTGCAGGCGGCTCAAGGCCAAAGAAACCGCACAGGTCCATGATCGGTAACAGTCGCCCGCGCAGGTTGGCCACGCCCTTGACCCACGACTTGACGCCCGGTAACTGAGTCATGCGCGGCTCGTGAAGCACCTCGCTGACCTCGCTCATCGGCGCCACGTACCAACGCTCGCCAAGACGAAAGCCGATCCCGCTCCAGCCGTGGTTGCGGGTTTGCTGCGACGGCAGATCCGCTGCCAGCAAACGGCAGCGCTGGTCGATCTGCAGCAGCAGTTCGAAAGCAGTCAGCGACTCGGCCATGGGTCGGCCGTCAGCCAGCCAGCACGTTGTTCAGGGTCTTGATCAGGGTGTCTTCCTCCACCGGTTTGGTGAGGTAATCCCTGGCGCCCTGGCGGGTGCCCCAGACCTTGTCCGTTTCCTGATCCTTGGTGGTGATGATGATCACCGGGATGTGCCCGGTTTCCGGATCTTTGGTCAGCTGGCGGGTGGCCTGGAAACCGTTGAGGCCGGGCATGACGATGTCCATCAGCACCGCGTCGGGCTTTTCCTGACGGGCCAGTGCCACGCCGTCCGCACCGTTTTCGGCTTTCAACACTTCGTGACCGTGCTTTTCCAGCATGCCGGTCAGTTTGTACATTTCAGTCGGCGAGTCATCGACGATCAGAATACGTGCCATGGTCTTCCCCATTCTTATAGACGCCGGGCCCGCTGGCCGAGCGTCACTGTGCGTGTCCTACTGCGGCGAAACGACGGTAAAGCCCGGTACATGGGCCTGGATCGCGTTCAGCAGTTCTTCCTTGCTGAAAGGTTTGGTCAAAAACTGGTCAGAGCCGACGATGCGCCCCTTGGCCTTGTCGAACAGCCCGTCCTTGGACGACAGCATAATCACTGGCGTGGACTTGAACGCGCTGTTGTTCTTGATCAGAGCGCAGGTCTGATAGCCATCCAGACGCGGCATCATGATGTCGACGAAAATGATACCGGGGTGATTATCGGCAATCTTGGCCAGGGCATCGAAACCATCGATGGCCGTGATGACCTCGCAGCCCACGTTTTTCAACAGCGTTTCGGCGGTGCGGCGAATCGTCTTCGAATCGTCGATCACCATGACCTTCAAGGCGCTGGAATGCTGTTCCATATCTGCTCTACCGTCGCCTTTACGAAACATTTTGTCCGTTTGCGGGTTACCGGGGGCTCGAAACCCTTGATGTTCAAGGGCCAGCAGCCTTTTTAGCACAGTCTCCAACGCCAATCTATCGAGGTGGTTTTTCCTTGACCGGGAACACACTCAGCGCCACTCTGACGCCACTTTTACACGCCATTTTTTACCCCTGGAAAGGGGTCTTCAACATTTCGAGGAAAAACCCATGAGCGTTCGCGTCGGGATTGTCATGGACCCTATCGCCAGCATTTCCTATAAAAAGGATAGCTCGCTGGCCATGCTGCTGGCCGCCCAGGCACGCGGCTGGACACTGTTTTATATGGAACAGCGTGATCTGTACCAGGCCGAAGGTGAAGCCCGGGCGCGGATGCGTCCTTTGAAAGTCTTCGCCAACCCGGAAAAATGGTTCGAACTGGAAGCCGAAACCGATGCGCTGCTGAGCGATCTGGACGTGATCCTGATGCGCAAGGATCCACCGTTCGACATGGAGTTCGTCTACTCCACCTACCTGCTGGAGCAAGCCGAGCGTGCTGGCGTGCTGGTGGTCAACAAGCCGCAGAGCCTGCGCGACTGCAATGAAAAACTGTTCGCCACGCTGTTCCCGCAGTGCACGCCGCCGACCGTGGTCAGCCGTCGCCCCGATGTGTTGCGCGAGTTCGCCGATCATCACGGCGATGTGATTCTCAAACCGCTGGACGGCATGGGCGGCGCTTCAATCTTCCGCCACACCAAAGGCCATCCGAACCTCTCGGTCATCCTCGAAACCCTGACCCTGCACGGCAAACAGCAGATCATGGCCCAGGGTTACCTGCCGGCGATCAAGGACGGCGACAAACGCATCCTGATGATCGATGGCGAGCCGGTGGATTACTGCCTGGCGCGGATCCCGGCCGCGGGTGAAACCCGTGGCAACCTGGCCGCCGGTGGTCGTGGCGAAGCACGCCCACTGACCGACAAGGACCGCTGGATCGCCGCACAGGTCGGCCCGACCCTGCGTGAAAAAGGCTTGCTGTTCGTCGGCCTGGACGTGATCGGCGAGCACCTGACCGAAATCAACGTCACCAGCCCGACCTGCATCCGCGAGATCGACAACGCTTTTGGCACGAACATCGGCGAAATGCTGATGGCTGCCATCGATCAGAAGCTTAAAGCTCGTTGATATAGAACACCCAAGACACGACCAACATTGCGCTATCATGCGCGGCCTGTGAAAAACGCGATGTTGGTTTTCTTGTCATGACACTTCCGTCCGATCTGCCTCCTGAACTCGCCCACCGTGGCGTGCGCCCGGCCGATCGCCTCGGTTTTACCCTGTTTCTCGCGGCGCTGATTCACCTGGCCCTGCTGTTGGGCGTCGGGTTCACCTTTGTCGAACCCAAGCAGATCAGCAGAACCCTGGAAATCACCCTCGCCACCTTCAAAAGCGAAAAGAAGCCTGCAAAAGCTGACTTCCTGGCTCAGGAAAACCAGCAGGGCAGCGGCACCCTGGACAAAAAGGCGATCCCCAAGACCACCCAGATCGCACCGTTCCAGGACAACAAGGTGCAAAGAGTCTCGCCCCCGCCTTCGGTCAAACCTCAGGTCGAGGAAGCGGCGCCGAAAGCTGCCGTGACCACCGTCGCGCCAGCACCCAAAAAAGCCGCGACCAGGAAACAAGAAGTCAAAGCCGAGCCGACGCCCAAAGCCGAGACGCCAACGTTCGACAGCTCGCAGCTGTCCAGCGATATCGCCAGCCTGGAAGCGGAGCTGGCCAATGAACAACAGCTGTATGCCAAGCGCCCGCGCATCCACCGCCTGAGCGCCGCCTCGACCATGCGCGACAAGGGCGCCTGGTATAAGGACGAATGGCGCAAGAAAGTCGAGCGGATCGGCAACCTGAACTACCCGGAAGAAGCCCGGCGCAAGCAGATCTACGGCAACTTGCGACTGATGGTCTCGATCAATCGCGACGGTTCGCTGTATGAGGTGCTGGTGCTGGAATCCTCCGGCCAGCCGCTGCTGGATCAAGCGGCGCAGCGCATCGTCCGCCTGGCCGCACCCTTTGCGCCGTTTACCGGCGACCTGTCGGATATCGACCGGCTGGAAATCATTCGTACGTGGAAGTTTGCGCGTGGGGACCGGTTGTCCAGTAATTGACCAAAGGTCAAAAGATCGCAGCCTTCGGCAGCTCCTACAGGGGAATGCGATCGACGTAGGGGCTGCCGCAGGCTGCGATCTTTTGACGTGCTCCAGCTTGTCAGTTCGCCCCTCCAACGCCACACTAGCGCCTATGAAGAACGTCAGCCCCAGCTACCTCAAGCATCAATTCCTGATCGCCATGCCTCACATGGCCGACCCGAACTTTGCGCACACCTTGACCTACATCGTCGAGCACACGGCCAATGGTGCCATGGGGCTGGTGATCAACCGCCCGCAGGACCTGAGCCTGGCGGACATTCTTGAACAACTGCGCCCCGACGTGGAGCCGCCGCCGCTGTGCCAGCATGTGCCGATCTTCACCGGCGGCCCGGTGCAGACCGATCGCGGCTTTGTCCTGCACCCGATCGGCTCGACGTATCAGGCAACGGTCGAACTCGATGGCCTGGCGCTGTCCACTTCCCAGGACGTGCTGTTTGCCATCGCCGATGGCATTGGCCCGGCCAAAAGCCTGATCGCCCTCGGTTACGCCGGCTGGGAAGCCGGGCAGCTGGAAGCCGAACTGGCCGATAACGCCTGGCTGACCTGCCCGTTCGATGCCGACATCCTGTTCAACACCAGCAGCGAACTGCGCCTGGAAGCGGCCGCCAAACGGCTGGGCATCAACCTCAGCCTGCTGACCAACCAGGCAGGACACGCCTGATGGCCCTGCGTCTGATTCTCGGCTTTGACTACGGCACCAAACAAATCGGCGTTGCCGTCGGCCAGGTGATTACCGGCCAGGCGCGCGAGCTGTGCACCTTGAAGGCGCAAAACGGTGTGCCTGACTGGAATCAGGTCGAAGCCCTGATCAAGGAATGGAAGCCCGACGCCGTCGTGGTCGGCCTGCCACTGAACATGGACGGCACGCCCAGTGACATGTGCGTGCGGGCCGAGAAATTCGCTCGCCGCCTGAATGGCCGCTACAACCTGCCCTTCTATACCCACGATGAACGCCTCACCACCTTTGAAGCCAAAGGCGAACGCCTGGTTCGTGGCGGGCAGAAAGGCAGTTACCGCGACAACCCGGTCGACGCCATCGCCGCCGCCCTGCTGCTGCAAGGCTGGCTCGACGAAAACGGTGCATTGTTCGAATCCTGAAGAGGCGCCGTAGCGCCTCTCTTAGCTACAACCCGAGCCGCACTGTGCACGCAGCATGCTCGGGCCCATGAAGGAGCAACCATGAGCCTGCCCAATCCCGCCGAACTGATCAGCCAGATGGCCCTCCGTCTCAAGACCCATCTTGAACACCGTGGCATCAGCGAACCGCGCTACATCGGCATTCGCACCGGTGGCGTGTGGGTCGCTCAAGCCTTGCTCGAAGAGCTTGGCAGCGACGCGCCACTGGGGACGCTGGATGTTTCCTTCTACCGTGACGACTTCAGCCAGAGCGGCCTGCACCCGCAGGTGCGTCCTTCGGCGTTGCCGTTCGAAATCGAAGGCCAGCATCTGGTGCTGATCGACGATGTGCTGATGAGCGGCCGGACCATCCGCGCCGCCATGAACGAACTCTTCGATTACGGCCGCCCGGCCAGCGTCACTCTGGTATGCCTGCTCGACCTGGATGCCGGCGAACTGCCGATTCGTCCAAACGTGGTCGGCGCCACCCTGTCGCTGGCGGCCCACGAACGGGTCAAACTGACCGGCCCCGACCCGCTGCAACTCGAACTTCAAGACCTCGCCCTTTGATTCGCCCTTTTGAAGAGTCCATTGCGATGACGCCTCCAGACACCAAGCGCCCGCTGCAGCTCAATGATCAGGGCCAGCTGCGCCACTTCCTCTCGCTCGACGGCCTGCGCCGCGAGCTGCTGACGGAAATTCTCGACACCGCTGACTCGTTCCTTGAAGTCGGCGCCCGGGCGGTAAAGAAAGTCCCGCTGCTGCGCGGCAAGACCGTGTGCAACGTGTTCTTCGAAAACTCCACCCGCACCCGCACCACCTTCGAACTGGCGGCCCAGCGCTTGTCGGCGGACGTGATCACCCTGAACGTGTCGACGTCCTCGGCGAGCAAGGGCGAAACCCTGCTCGAT
>CAYNGZ010000340.1:0-5733 GCA_964396695.1 uncultured Pseudomonas sp. | reverse complement strand
GCTGTGGTGGTTCAGCGGGCTCGGTTTGAGCCTGCTCGGCGCACTGCTGGCCGGCGCGAACAGTTTGCTGCGGGCGGCGCAACTGCCGCTGCTGGCGTTGGCCAACCCGCAAGCCTGGCATCAGGCGCATGCGCGCTGGTTACGGCGTCAGGGCTGGGCGGCCGCACTCGCTGCGGCGATCGGTCTGATCGCGTTGCTGTGGGGTGACAGCCTGGCCAGCGGTTTTGTGCTGATGGCTGCGTTGTTGCTCGGTGCGGCGTTGAGTTTGCCGGTGCTGCTCAACGCCGCACTGAACCTTGTGCTGCGGCGCAGTCGCTTGGTGCTCGGGCAATGGTTTATCGCCGATTGCCGTCAGCAACTGCCAGCCCTGAGTCTGGCCTTGATGGCGTTGCTGTTGGCGTTGGCGGCCAACATGGGGGCCGGCAGCATGACCGCCGGCTTTCGCCAGACCTTCAGTGACTGGCTCGAGCAGCGGTTGACCGCCGAGCTTTACGTCAACCCGCAGAACCCGGCGCAGGCCACCGAGCTGCAACAGTGGTTGCCCGAGCAAACAGTCAGCGCGGTCTTGCCGAGCTGGCAGGTCGCGGTGTCGTTGCAGGGCTGGCCGGCGGACCTTTATGGGGTGATCGACCATCCGACCTATCGCGAGCATTGGCCGTTGCTTGAAGCGCTGGGCGAGCGCCCCTGGGATCAGTTGGCGGCGCACGACAGCGTGATGCTCAGCGAACAACTGGCCCGCCGACTCAAGTTGCGGCTCGGTGACCACCTGAACATTCCCACGCCACGAGGAGCATGGTCACTGCAACTGATCGGGATCTACGCTGACTATGGCAACCCCAAGGGGCACCTGTTGGTGAACGCCGAACACCTGCTGCGTAACTGGCCACACCTGGCGCCGAGCCGCTTCAACCTGCGCGTCGATCCGGCGTACATCCCGGCGCTGCTGACGGCACTGCAAGCGCGTTTTGCCCTGGACGACAGCCGCATTGTCGATCAGGCCCGGCTCAAGGGGTGGTCGACGCAAGTGTTCGAACGGACCTTCGCCGCGACGGCGGCGCTCAACAGTCTGACCCTCGGCGTGGCCGGGGTGGCGCTGTTCATCAGTTTGCTCACCCAGAGTCAGAGTCGTCTCGGGCAACTGGCACCGTTGTGGGCGCTGGGCGTGACGCGCCGGCAATTGATGTTGCTCAACCTTGGGCAGACCTGGCTGCTGGCGCTACTCACACTGGTGCTGGCGTTGCCTTTGGGGCTTGCGCTGGCCTGGTGCCTGGACACGGTGATCAATGTTCAGGCGTTTGGCTGGCGGCTGCCGCTACGCGTGTTCCCGCTGCAACTCGCGCAATTGATGGGGTTGGCGCTGCTGGCCACGTTGCTGGCCACGGCCTGGCCGTTGTTCAAGCTCTATCGCACGCAGCCGGCGGACCTGCTGAGGAGTTTTGCCCATGAGGATTGACCGGGCCGCAGGTGTGCTGTTGCTGGCCGTGCTGTCGCTGACATTGGCCTGTTGTGATGACGCATCGAAAACCAGCGAGGGGTTCGCCGGGCTGGGCAGCGAAGCGGCGGCGTTCAAACAGGTGACGCCCGGCCGGGCCTTCAGCTTCCCGGCCGATCACGGCGCCCATGACGGTTATCGCATCGAGTGGTGGTACCTCACCGCCAACCTCAAGGACTCGCAAGGCCGGGCATTCGGTGTGCAGTGGACGTTGTTTCGCAATGCCCTGAAGGCCGGGCCCGAGCAGTCCGGCTGGGCCAGCCAGGTGATCTGGCTCGGTCATGCGGCGGTGACCTCGGCGACCGCTCACCACGCCGCTGAGCGTTATGCCCGTGGTGGCGTCGGCCAGGCCGGGGTTCAGAGTGGACCGTTTGCGGCGTGGATCGATGACTGGCGCCTGAGCACTCAAACCGACACCGCCAATCCGTTGGCCGAGATGCAGGTGCAGGCCAGCGGCAAGGGCTTCAACTATTGGCTGCGACTCACCTCAAATCGGCCGTTGGTGTTGCAAGGCGAGCAAGGCTTCAGTCAAAAATCCGAACAGGGCCAGGCGTCGTACTACTACAGCCAGCCGTTCTTCCAGGCCAGCGGTAGCCTGGAAATCGACGGCACGACCTATCAGGTCAGTGGTCCGGCGTGGCTCGATCGCGAGTGGAGCAGCCAGCCGCTGACAGCGAACCAAACTGGCTGGGACTGGTTTTCCCTGCACCTGGACGGTGGCGCGCAGTTGATGCTGTATCGGATGCGGCAAAAGGAAGGGCCGGCATACTTGACAGGTACCTGGATCAACCCGGACGGCAGCGCGGTGCGACTGTCGCGAGACGAGATCAGCCTCACACCGTTGGCGTTTTCCGAGGTGGCCGGACGGCGTTTACCGACACGTTGGTCGATCAAGGTCCCGGGCAAAGGCCTGGACATCACCAGCAGCGCGGTGAACCCCCGGGCCTGGATGGATTTGCGCATTCCCTACTGGGAGGGGCCGGTGCAGGTGAGCGGCAGCCATGCCGGCAACGGGTATCTGGAAATGACCGGGTACTGATCCAAAGCGCTGCCCGGTATCTATGCGCTCCTGCTCAGGGAAACAAGGGTGGTCGGACTGGTTCGATTTTTTTCGTTACAAACAAATTAGCGGAAACATTGTGTCCAGATTTATTCAGAGTTTGTGAACGGACAGATCGTTTGCGTTGCATTAATATCCCCCCGTTCGCCCAGTGTCGGGGCTCTTTACCGGTGCATGGATTGCCAGGCCATAACACTGGGCGAACACCTTCCACCCGGTGCGATAAACAACATTTCACTGCGCGTCTCAGGGCCAATGGCCTTCAAGTTACCCCCCTTGTTAAAAAACCCTTTGTTCGAGCAGCTGGCTGAAGACCTCCAGCTCGGTTTTTTCCAGATCCGATACCACGATGAAACGCATGTGATGGTCATGCCAGGCGACCACGTTGTAGCCCCGGAGGGACTGACTTTGCCGCGGTTTATCGGTTTCAGTCGTCGGCAGAATGAACACATTGATGATGTGTTTCGCCCGCCCGTAAGACAATGCCGCCGTGGTCTGGTGTTGCAGGTAATCCAGCCGCCCGCCCAGTAGAGGGAAACCCTGTGCCGAGAAGTCGAACACCGGCGGCGAGAAATCCAGCTTGCCGGTAAACCAGGGTTTGACTGTGTGCCGGTCGGAGGAGGCGACATCATTCAAGTGCTCGGCCATCAGCGAACGCACATGGCTGGACACCGCTTCGTCCAGCCAGGGTTGTTCCGGCGAAGGCGTGGTCACATACAGCACCAGTGCCATGGCCAGCGCGGCTGCGGAAAAAGCCGGCGCCAGCCACTTTCGCGCGGCATCTCTCAACGCCTGCCAGGGAGAGGCCGGTGACGGGAGATTGACGAAGACCTGTTGAGTCAGCGCATCGGGCGCCGCGTAATACGGCGCATAGGCCTTGACGCTGGTGATCAGCCGTTGCATTTCGTCATGCACGCGTTGGCAATCGACGCAGTGCGACAGGTGCCCGGCAACGTTCGCAGTGGTCGTTGCATCCAGTTCATGGTCCAGGTAGCCATGAATCAGTTCGTGGCAGGCGGTGCAGTTGATCTCATTCATGGCCTTGCAACTTCAATAGTTCCAGCTTGAGCATCGCGCGAGCCCGGGCCAGTCTCGACATGACGGTTCCCAGAGGTATGTCGACCACCTTCGCGATGTCCTTGTAAGGCATGTCCTCCAATTCCTTGAGGACGATCATTTCGCGAAAGGCCGGGGGCAAGGCGCGCAGTGCCTGCTGAATATGGGTGGCGTCCTCTGCCTGCATGGCCAGCCGTTCCGGTGTCTGGCTGTGGCTCAAGGCAAGATCGTCCTGCGAAATATCATCGCCGATGGCGACCCAGCGATGGCCGGTCGAGCCCTTGAGCCAGTTGTAACTCTCGTTACGCACGATCGTCAGGAACCAGGCCCTGGCATTGCCGTCCGTGAAGCGATGCAGAAATTTGAACGCCTTGAGCGCACTTTCCTGCACCACATCATGTGCCGCGCTGTCACTGCCGGTGAGCCAGCGTGCGAGGTTGTAAGCGGCATCCATATGCGGTGCAAGCAGCTCCTCAAATCGCTTCATAGTGCCCCAGCCTTTGCCCCCTATAACCCGGATTCGCTGCGTTTTATTCCCGGAATGAAAAATATTTTTTTCCCGGGAATAAAACCCCGACCGGCTCGGTTGTACATCCTGTCAGTTCATCAATGTAGACCGCTACGAGGGCGTTCCCATGAACATTCGTCCGGCATCACATGAAAAAACTACAGATGGCCCCCTGGACCCCGACCGCAGGCACCTGCCCATGTGCCCTGCTTCGGCGGCTGCCGGTGTCATCTGGGCATTGAGCGGTGGGATTCCGCGAGCATTCGCCCTGGGCGAAGATGGCCAGGTGAAGGACCCGAAAGCGCTGGACAGCACCTTCCACTTCGTGCAAATCAGCGACTCGCACATCGGCTTCAACAAGGAAGCCAATCCCGAACCGCTGAAGACCTTGCAGGTGGCCATCGACAAGGTCATTGCGCTGCCGAAAAGGCCTTCGCTGATCCTGCACACAGGGGACATCACCCACCTCTCCAAACCGGAGGAATTCGATACCGCCGCGTCTGTGCTCAAAGGCCTGCCTTCAACCGTGCACTACATTCCGGGCGAGCACGACACTCTCGATGAAGGCGCTGGCAAGCTCTACCTCGAACGCTATGGCAAAGGCACCAAAGGCAACGGCTGGTACAGCTTCGACGACCACGGTGTGCACTTCATTGCGCTGATCAACGTCTTCAACTTCCAGGCGGGCCACGAGGCCACGCTCGGTGCCGAACAACTGGCCTGGCTGCAGGATGATTTAAAGGCGGTGAGCACCAGCACACCGGTTGTGGTGTTCACTCACATTCCGTTGTGGACGATCTATCAGCCTTGGGGCTGGGGCACCGAAGACGGCGATCAGGCCATCGCCATGCTGCGCAAATACGGCTCGGTGACGGTGCTCAATGGTCACATTCACCAGGTTATCCAGAAGGTCGAGGGCAACATCACCTTCCACACCGCACGCGGCACGGCTTACCCGCAACCCGCACCCGGTGTCGGGCCAGCACCGGGACCGATGACCGTGGCTGCCGATCAACTGCGCAACTACCTGGGGATTACCGAGGTCAAGGCGACGCAGGGCGATCATCCGTTGGCACTGATCGATTCGACACTCGTTTAGGGGAGGCGCTGACATGAAGCATTTATTGCGCGTACTGGCCTTGGGTTGGCTGATGGTGTCGATTCCGGCGTGGGCAGCAGGGAGCAAAATCGACATCAAGGAATTCATGTTTGGTCCCAAGGAGTTGACGGTAGCGGTGGGCACCACCGTGACCTGGGTCAACGACGATCAAACGGTCCATACGGTCATGGAAACCCACAAGCTGTTCCATTCGCCGGCGCTCGACACCAACGACCAGTTTTCCTATCGGTTCAATACGCCGGGGACCTATGAATACTACTGCACGCTGCACCCGCAGATGATCGGGAAGATCATTGTCAGTGGGGCGAAGTGAGGGGAGGGTCGTTGTAATGCAGAAAAAATGGACGCTCCAGAGGTACCAGGCAGTTAAGGAGCATTCGGATCTGGATGCCTCTGTTCTGATCCGGAATTTACCCCTCACCCTAACCCTCTCCCCAGAGGGGCGCTCATCGTTCTACATAACTCTGCTTTCAAGTTACCTTTAAAACTCATAGAAA
>CAYNGZ010000339.1:1441-5736 GCA_964396695.1 uncultured Pseudomonas sp. | reverse complement strand
ACAAGGGATGTTTGAGTTTCAAGCTGGGCCTGCGGTCCAGGGAGGAAGCCTTCACATTGAATTCTTCCGGCCAGGTGGAGCAGCCGTTGCGCACGATCGTCAGGGGAGGCGAGAACGAGTTGATGGGCGTCATGCCCGCTTACATCAAGTCCGGCCCCTATCAGGGGTTCGGCTTGAAGTCGGTGGTGGTCAGGTTGGGCGCTGAAGTCCGCGGCCCCTCTCATATGGGGAGCGTGTTGATCTACGATGAAGCAGGCGTCTCCCCGGTTGTCGCGGTAGATGCCGGGACGATCACTGAAATCCGCACGGCCGCGGCTTCGGCACACGCAACCCGCATTCTTGCAGCGCCCGATGCCAGCCGTGTGGCCATTCTGGGCACTGGCTTGCAAGCCCGGGCTCATCTGCTGGCAATGCGGGCAGTCAGGCCGGTCAGGCACGTCTCTGTATGGGGGCGTAGCGAGGCCGCGTGTCGTGAGTTTGCGTCCTGGAGCGAGCGCCACTGTGATTTGCCGGTCTCGATTTGCGCCACGGTTGCCGAGGCGGTGCACGACAGCGACATCATCTGTACCACCACGGCTGCCCGCGCGCCCATTTTGACCCGCGCCGACCTGCCGGAGCGCTGTCATATCAACGCAATTGGCTCCTCGGCCCTGGGGTTCCAGGAGTTGCATGAAGACGTGTACCAGGACTGCGCGTTGTTCACGGACTGCAACCGCTCGGTTTTTGCCGCATCCGAGTGCGTGATCAAGGCCGTTATCAAAGGCCTGCTGCCGGGCCAGGAGGCGGGCACAGAGATCGGCACTGTCTGCGCCGATGACGTGTTGGCTCGTGAGCAGGGCGTGACGATCTTCAAATCGGTTGGGTTGGCTGTGCAGGATCTGGTCTTTTCCCGGGAAGTCGTCAGGCAGTGGGTCGCGGCATCCCGTTGAAACCGTTGAGCAAGACAATAATAAATTACCTGAGGAACGCGACATGCTCGATTTGACACAAGTACTTACCTATTCGGCAGCACTGGGCATCGCGGCCGCCATTCCCGGCCCCGGCATGGCGGCGCTGGTGGCGCGGAGCGTCAGCGGTGGCGCGTTGTCGGGTTTTTGTCTGCTGTTCGGGTTGATCCTCGGCGATCTGACCTACCTGTCATTTGCCGTCTTCGGCCTGGCGATGATCGCCGAACACTTCAATGCGTTATTCCAGGTGGTACGCTGGGCGGCGGCGCTGTACCTGTGCTATCTGGCCTGGCAGTTCTGGTTTGCCGACCATCAGGCTATCGAAGTTGGCAAGTCGGTGAAGAAGAAGGAGTTGCTGTCGGCGGCGATATCCGGGTTGACCATCACCCTGGGCAACCCGAAGACCATCGCCTTCTATCTGGCGTTGTTACCGCTGGTGATCAACCTTGAGACGGTCTCGTTGCAGACCTGGGGGCTGATGCTGGTGCCACTGACCATTCTGGTTCTGCTGGGCGTTGGTGCGCTGTTCATCATCGGCGCGGTGCGCATTCGGCACCTGCTGTCGAGCCTGCGAGCGCAACAGCGGCTGTTCCGCGGCGCGGCGGCGATCATGGTGGCGGCTGCCGCGGCCATGCTGATTCGTTGAGGGGCTCGGTGCCGTGGCTGCGCCCTGCGGGAGTATTGCGCGGGTGGCGTGGTCACGGCGCCACTCATCGCCGGCTCTTCAACTCACAGCTTGTAGCCGATCTGTCGCAACAGGTTCTTGCGCCACAGGATGTCCTGGTCGCTTTCAATGTCCCTGGCGCAAAAACCATCCACTACGCCCAGGATCGCTCGCCCTTGTTCCGTTTCAGCGAGAATCACTTCAGTCGGATTGGCGGTCGCACAAAAAATACGGCACACCTCCGGGACCATTTTGACGGTGTTCAACACGTTCAGCGGATAGAAACCGTCGCCCAGGAAAATGATGAAGCTATGGCCGGCGGCGATGGCTTGTGCATTTTTCCGCGCCAGTTCGATCATGGCGCTATCGGTGCCAGACCAGCGCACCAGGCATTTGCCAGAGGCTTCACAAAAGGCCACGCCGAACGTGATGCCCGGCACGGCATTGATCAGCGCTTCGTGAATGTCCTCGACGGACTTGATGAAGTGCGTCTGGCCAAAAATGAAGTTCGTCTCTTGCGGCTTATCGATGTTCAACGTGATGAGTTGCATCTCAAGCGTCTCCTGTCACGATGTTGCTACCAGGGCGTGGCAACAGACAAAGCATAGCTACTCATTTTGATGCGCTGATCCGATCAGGTATGAAAAAGCCCAGGCCGTAGCGGCTTTTCGTTGCCGGGGATTTGTAGGGGGGATGTAATGGCGACCGACTGGGCCGATGGGCCAGACGGTCGCCGTCAGGTGTTACGGTTCAAGTGATGGTGACGGGCCGGTCAGACGATGGTGGGTATGTGGTCGATATACGCCAGTCGCTCGCCATTGTGGTAAACATCAACCGCTGTGTAGTGGGGCGAACTCGGGTGCATGACGCGGTCGTACCTGGCTTGAGTGCTGCACATTACTTGTGGCCACATCCCAGGTCGTTGGACCAGGTGCAGATCCAGCATGAGTATTGCCGGATTAAAACCCTGCGGGGCTCGCATGGTCAGATAGGCCTTGATCCCTGGATTGGCAACTTCAACATCTCCGACAACGTGGAAGTCGTCTGGTCGTGGTGGCATTGCGTTCAGCCATGCATGCCAGTCATTGCTGCTAGTCGTCATTTTTCCATTCCTTGAGAAATGAAACTCGAAGCTTGAAGTACTGCAGTTTCGTATGGCGCTTCGTATGCCATCGAATTGAATGCCTGGCGCCCAACAGGCAGTCACGGGATCACTTGACCCGATCACCGCTGGGGCTGATGAACATTGAAGGGCCTGTCTCACCCTGCGACCTGATGCCTCATGGTTAAAGGTGTAGACGAGGAATGGGCTACAGTTCCTCGGCGTGGACGAGCGGTAGTCACCGCCCGTCAACCCGTTTGCCATGCACACATCGGTAGCAGGAGTCCGGCGTCACTGTGAACCGCGTCGTCTCATTCAGGCCGGCGAACCGCTCTCACCTTGCCGCTGTTCCCGCCTCCGCAGAAGAACTGATCGCCGCCATCCGATTCGAGCCCTGATACGCCGATACCAGAAGGCATCTTGAGGCTCTCCAGAACTTCACCCGTTTCAGGGTCGACTTGCCTCAATTCGCTCTCGTCACCTTCCCAGGTGCCGTGCCAGAGTTCTCCATCGACCCAGGTGACCCCGGTGACGAAACGATTGGATTCGAGGGTGCGCAGAATCGCCCCGGTCTGGGGATCGATTTGATGAATCTTCCGGTCCCGATACTCGCCCACCCATAGCGTTCCTTCGGCCCACGTGAGCCCAGAGTCACTGCCACCACCAGGCGCCGGGATGGTGGCGAGCACGCGACCGGTATTGGGGTCGATTTTCTGGATGCGATCCTCGGCGATCTGAAACAGGTGCTGGCCGTCGAAGGCCGTTCCTGCATGCGCGGCGACATCGATCGAACGCAGGGTTTTTCCGCTCGCCGGGTCGAGGCTGTTCAGCTTGTCTCCGGACGCAAACCAGACGTGCTGACCGTCATAGGTGACCCCATGCACGTGGTCGACGCCCGGAAAGGGTCCATATTCACGGATGATTTCGGCTGCTGATCGTTTCATGATTTCCACTCCGGTGGTTGGGTAGTGGAGTGATCCTAGTCACTCGGCAGCGGAGCAGGGAGTAACAATGACGTCGCGAAACCCGGCATCGGTGGGGTCACCCAGCGACGTGCTCGCCCACGACCGAACCACTGGACTTTGCGGGCTGCCGCCAGCGAGTCGAGTGCCCGCTGCACAGTGCGCTGGCTGGCGCCAAGCGCAAGCGCCAGGGCCGAGCTTGACCACGCCTCACCGTCGGCGAGGAAGGCGAGCACCGCCGCCTGTTTTTCTTCGACGGGCCGCGCCAGCACCACAACCTCCCGTGCGCCACGCGGCACCAGTGCAAACCCGCGTTTTGTCGCGGTCACGCCGGCCAACGGTCGAAGCGCGGTGCGAAGCCGCCCGACTTCGACGCGCAACCGCGCACGATGCGACTCATCAGAGAGTTTCAAGCGGAAGGCCCGGGCGATGAGCGTCTCCCTCGATACGTCGGCTGGCCATGCTTCGCCCAGCACCCGCGCGAGCGCGAACAACACCGGACGCCTTGCGAGAGCGACCAGCGTGCGTTCGTCACGCACGACCTGACCGCACGCATCCGCGTGTCGGATGCGATGCTGCGCGACCTGTCCCCGAAGCTGCCTAGCGGGACGTATGCCGCG
>CAYNGZ010000339.1:0-1431 GCA_964396695.1 uncultured Pseudomonas sp. | reverse complement strand
AAACTGCGTGGACCGCTCCACAACGGTGCCCTTGACCGCCAGGGTGGTTTAACCGGCCGCGGACAGAGGGAGCCGCTTTTCGCAAGCCGCGATAAGGCGGGCCGCGGGCGTGTTGAGGAGGTGGGAGGCGCTTTCGACCTCGGCGGTCAGCGCAGGGATATCGGCGTGGCGCGCGGCTTGCTCGGCCCAGGCGAGTGCAACCCGTGCGGTCTTCGTCTGGAGGCGACGCATCGCGATTCCCGCAACAACCAGCTCATGGACGGTTCTCAATGCAGGTGGTAAAGGCGTGGGGTCAAGTTCGGCGAGCCTGTGCTCGACTTCGTCGAGGTGCCCGATCAGGAGCAAGCGTCGGATCTCGAGATACCGCGCATGTGCGGCGTTCACCCGGTCGCCGTACTCTTCCAGCGTCGCCCGCGCTGCGTCGAGCGCCTTTGCAGGCCAACCCAGGTCGCGGGAGGCGAGCGCAATCTCAGCTTCGGCGACCACACAGCGTGCGCGGGCCAAGGCCTCTTTCGAACCGAAGGCACGTGCCGCAGATCGCAAGAGCGCCTTCGCTCGAACAAGCTCGCCGAGCTGCGCCATTGCGATGCCGCGTAACGCGAGTGCTGGCGCATCGTCGCGCAAGGCCACCCGGTTCAGTGCGCCGAGGGGATCACCCGCGGCGAGCGCACGCGCCGCCGCCGTGATCAGCGAGTCCATCCCAATCGTCACTCCCACCGTTCGTTGGTTGCTGCTTAGTCTATCTCACGACCCGCAAATCACGACCCGCAAACAGCCCGCTCGGCTCGACAGCGATGAGTTTGCCTGCTTTCGCAGGAGGGGCTTCAGAGCTTGTTGACCCCTGACAGAGGCACGCTGATACGCTGTTCACGTTGCAGGAAGTTCATCAGCAGCAGCACCCGTTCTTCGCCATCCATGGCGAGGAACACGGCTTCAAGATCGGTGAATGGGCCTTCAGTGATGCGTACGGTTTCTCCCTGTTTCAATAGCGTTGTCACTATTGCCTGGTCGTTGCGTTCTTGAAGCTCGTCGATCAACGCATTGCGGATCGGCAGTGGCTGACCGCCGAATCCGACGACGCGTGAAACGCCGCGGGTCGAGCGCAGCGGGCCCCAACTGTCCTGAAGGCTCAGTTGAATAAACAGGTAGCCCGGAAACAGCGATTCGCTGATTTCCCGTCGCTGCCCCCGTAAAACACGCTCACGCCTGCACCTGGAACGAAAACAGGTATAACCCTGGCGCTGCAGGTGTTCTTCGGCGCGCTCATCTTGTCTGGGCTTGCACTGGACCAGATACCAGGCTTTGGCGGCGTGTTCTGCACTCGCGTTCATTCGAACTCATTCCCCGTGCCGATCTGCTCCAGCAGCTCGGCGGTTTTGCGTTGAATTAACGAACTGTCCCAGCCACTTGACCACTTCAGTCACGTCCCAC
>CAYNGZ010000338.1:0-5738 GCA_964396695.1 uncultured Pseudomonas sp. | reverse complement strand
CGCATTAGAAGCCCAGCGTGCGCTCATCGAGAGTTGTGTAGAACGATGAGCGCCCCCTTGGGGAGAGGGTTAGGGTGAGGGGTAATTTTCAGACCTTGAACTGATTGATCAACCGCCGCTGCTGCTCGGCCAGTTTGGTCAGGTCGGCGCTGGCCGCGCTCGACTCGTCCGCGCCGCCCGCCACTTCATTGGCCACCTGGCCGATGTTGATCACGTTGCGGTTGATGTCATCGGCGACCGCGCTTTGCTCTTCGGCGGCGCTGGCGATCTGGGTGTTCATGTCGTTGATCACCGACACCGCATCCGTGATGGTCTCCAGTGCCTGCGCCGCCTTGGCCGCGTGCTGCACGCTTTCGTCGGTCTTGTTCTGGCTGTCTTCCATCACCCGCACCACGTCGCGCGTGCCTTGCTGCAACTGCTGAATCATCGACTGGATCTCTTCAGTCGCCTGCTGGGTTTTCTGCGCCAGGTTGCGTACTTCATCGGCGACCACCGCAAAACCGCGACCCTGCTCACCCGCCCGTGCGGCCTCGATGGCGGCGTTCAGGGCCAGCAAGTTGGTCTGTTCGGCAATACCGCGAATGGCGATCAGGATCGCGTTGATGTTCTCGCTGTCCTTGGCCAGGGTTTGCACCACGCCAACCGCTTTACCGATTTCCACCGCGAGGACGCCAATCGAGGTCGAGGTGTCGCGTACGATCTGCATACCCTGGGCGGCGGCCTGATCGGCATGGCTGGCGGCTTGGGCGGCCTGGGTCGCGTTGCGGGCCACGTCCTGGGCGGTGGCGGTCATTTCCTGCACTGCCGTGGCCACCTGATCGATCTCGGCCATTTGCTTGTGCACACCGAGGTTGGTGCGAATCGCGATGTCAGCCGTGTGTTCGGACGAATTGCTGACGCTCTGCACCGACGTCACCACCTGGGTGATCATCGCCTGCAACTTGGCGAGGAAAGTGTTGAAACCCTTGGCGATCGAGCCGAGTTCGTCGGCGCGGTCGCTGCTCAGGCGGCGCGTCAGGTCACCTTCGCCCTGGGCGATGTCATCGAGCATCGCGACCATCTGTTTCAGCGGTCGGGCGATGCCGTGGCCGACCAGCCAGATCACCAGCAAGCCCAGGCCGGCAATCACCAGACCGACCATCGCCATGCCAAAGGTGTCGGCCTTGCGCTGGGTGTTCAGGTCGCCTTGCAGTTGTTGCAGATCGGCCATGACCGCGCTCAGCGGCAATTGCAGCAGCAGGGTCCAGTGCGCATCGGTCTGGCCGATGCCGAACGGCAGGTACAGCTCGATTCTGCCGTTGGCCTTGTCGACGTTATAAGTCACTTCGCCGCGATTGAGTTTGCCCAGGTTGGCAACCTGAGTGGCATCCAGAATGTCGTTGACCTTTTCACCGAACTTGCCGGGGTCCTTGGTATAGGCGACCAGGCGCTGGTTGCCGCCGATCAGGGCCATTTCACCGGCACCGTTATAAAGCTTCTGGTTCGCAGCGAGGAGCATTTCCTGAATGAAGTTCACCGACAAGTCAGCGCCGACGATGCCTTGAAAGGTGCCGTTGAGCATGATCGGTTCAATGAAGGAGGCGAGCATGACGATCTTGTCGCCGACCTTGTAAGGCGCCGGGTCGATCACGCAGGATTTCTTGCTTTCCTGGGAGCACAGGTAGTACTCACTGGCGCGCACACCGGTGGAGAGCACGGTGCGGTCGTTGACGTCCGCCAGTTTGTCGACGCCCAGGCTGCCGTCGTCGTTGCGGAACCACCACGGCAGAAAACGCCCGGTGGTGGTGTCGATGCCGACTACTTTGCTGCCGATGTAGGCCGCGTCGTTGTGATCCAGTGCGTTCGGTTCCCAGCCGATGTAGGTGCCGAGAATCTTCGGATTCTTTGCGACGTTTTCCTTGATCAGGCTGATCATCTGCTCACGACTGAAGGTCAGCGATGGTTTGCCGTCGGCATCCTGGGAGCCAATCAAAGCGTTGACCCGAACCAGCCCACCAGCGATCAGCAGGGGCGCTTCGAGTTCGCGCTGGATCTGGCTGACCTGGGTTTGCGCCAGTCCACGCAGACGCTGCTCGATGACTTGTTCAAACTGCGCCTGGGTCCGCTCCTGGACCATTTCCTGGGTGCGCGCGCCGGAAAACAGCGCATACAGCACCAGCGCAGCCACCACGCTGAGGACGATGGCGCCGGCGAGCGCGGCGACGGAAAACTGGATCGATCTGAATTTCATAAAGGCTCCGGACGCAAGATGACGTCTGCCGAGCTGTATCGGCGGGCGACGGGCGGTCCATGAGTGGTTTTTTTGCGAGTGACTGTTTTGGATCGGTGCAGGTCGCATAGAGACAGGTGCCGGGCCTGCGTGCTGTCGGGGCCGCGGGGTTTGATGAATTTATTGCGACAGTGAAATGGGATGTATCGGTAAATGCTGTGCTGCGTGTCTGGTGTATCTGGCGCTGATACATTTCGCGGCCTAGGATACGCAGCCTGTTTTCAGGGAGTTTGTTGATGAATAAATCATTGGTTTTGTGTGCGTTGAGCGCAAGTCTGCTGCTCAGTGGTTGCCAGTCGGTCAACACCACCAACGGCGGCGCGGTGGGTGTGGAGCGCAAGCAGTACATGTTCAGCATGCTGTCGACCGATGAGGTCAATCAGATGTATGCCCAGTCTTATCAAAAGACCGTCGGTGAGGCGAGCAACAAGGGTGTGCTGGACAAGAACAGTAACGAGGCTAAACGGGTTCAGGCGATTGCCAATCGGCTGATTGCTCAGGCGCCGGTCTTCCGGCCGGACTCGGCGCAGTGGAAGTGGGAAGTCAACTTGATCAAGAGTGACGAACTCAACGCCAACTGCGGTCCTGGTGGCAAGATCATTTTCTACACCGGGCTGATTGACAGCCTGAAGCTCACCGACGATGAAATCGCTGCGGTCATGGGCCATGAAATCGCCCACGCCTTGCGCGAGCATGGTCGTGAAGCGATGTCCAAGGCCTATGGCATCGAAATGGCCAAGCAGGGCGCCGGTGCCTTGCTCGGGTTGGGGCAGGACACGCTGGCCCTCGCCGACACCGTGGCCAACTACGGCATGACCTTGCCCAACAGCCGCGCCAATGAAAACGAAGCTGACCTGATCGGCCTGGAACTGGCCGCCCGCGCCGGCTACAACCCGAACGCCGCCATCACCCTGTGGGACAAAATGAGCAAGGCGTCCGAAGGTGCGCCGCCAGAGTTCATGAGCACTCACCCGGCCTCCAGCAGCCGGGTTGCGTCGCTACAGGCAGCGATTCCGAAAGTCATGCCGCTGTACCAGCAGGCCAAGAAGTCCTGAGCCACTGATCGTTCCCGCGCACCGATCGTTCCCACGCTCGTGGGAACGATCATCGCGGGAGCGTGGGAACGATCTTTCTGCTGGGTTACACCCACCCGCTACTCTGCATCGCCTTGTACACCGCAACGATGGCCAGGATGAAGAACGCCGACGCTGCCAGGCGACGGATCAGGGTCAAGGGCAGTTTGTCAGCCGCGAAGTTACCGGCCAGTACCACAGGTACGTTGGCGATCAGCATGCCGAGCGTGGTGCCGATGATCACCAGCCACAGTTCAGGGTATTGAGCGGCGAGCATCACGGTGGCGATCTGGGTCTTGTCGCCAATTTCCGCGAGGAAGAACGCAATCAGCGTGGTCAGGAACGGCCCGAATTTGCGCGCAGTGCTGGCTTCGTCTTCATCCATCTTGTCCGGCACCAGGGTCCACAGCGCCGTCGCGGCAAAGCTTGCGGCGAGGATCCAGTGCAGCGTCGCATCCGAGAAGAAACTCCCGAACCAGGCGCCGACAGCACCCGCGGCAGCGTGGTTGGCCAGGGTTGCAGCGACGATACCGGCGATGATCGGCCAGGGTTTGCGAAAGCGTGCGGCAAGAATGAGCGCGAGCAATTGCGTCTTGTCGCCGATTTCGGCCAAGGCAACGACTGCGGTAGGAACGAGTAGAGAGTCCAGCATCAGGATTTCCTAAGGGGCGGGTCGACACGGCTATGACACGTACAGCCTTCCCGCCCCGGGTAAGGTGTGCGTGTCATAGGTCTTGTCAAACCCTGCGGTCCGTCTGTGCGGACGCTTGGGTCGCATACGCCATGGTCTGAGGACCAAGTATGTTGACGTATGCCGGACGAGCATGGCGCTCGTGGGAGACTACTCCCCTAGGACGGAGCGGATTCTGCCTAGGCAGAATCCATTCGGCAAGCCTTCTTTTTCGAAAACGGCTCTGTCAAAAAGTGTTCAGCCGCGCTTGGCCCGATAGATCCGGAAACCTTGCCCCTCGGCCTTGATCGAACACTGCCCCAGATGCTCTTCGATCAGCGGCTGGTACTTCAGGAAACTGTTGGCCACCAAGCGCAATTCGCCGTCTTTTTTCAGATGTTTGACTGCTTTTCGCAGCAGGTTCTCAGTGGCGAAGTAGTCGGTGTGGACCCCGACATGGAACGGCGGGTTGCTCAGAATCGCATTCAACCCCATTGGCGCGGCGTCGATGCCATCGCCGGTCAGCACCTCGGCCTCCAGACCGTTGGCGGCCAATGTCAGGCGGCTGCTGGCCGCGGCGAACGCATCGACGTCGAGCAGAGTGACGGTATTGTGCGGGTAACGGCGTTTCACTGCCGCACCCAGCACGCCGGCCCCACAACCGAAGTCCAGCACGTGACCGCTCGGCAGTTTGTCCAGGTGTTCGAGCAGCAGGGCGCTGCCGCGATCCAGTCGACCGTGACTGAAAACGCCGGGCAGGCTGATGACTTTCAGCGGGCCTTCGGCCAGCGGCAGTTCGTATTCCTGCGCCAGGCTTTCCAGCGATCTGGCCTCGGGCGCGTTGGCCACGGTCACCTGCCAGAGCTGGCAGTGGCGTGCGCTGTCGAGCTTGCGCGGTTTGCCGAAGGGGGTCAGCTGTTTGGCCGCGCCTTCGATGCCGCTGCGCTTTTCACCCACCAGATACAGCTCACGACCGGCCAGGCGCGAGGCGAGGGTGTTGAGGATGTAGTCGGTCAGGTCCTTGGATTTGGGCAGAAACACCACCGCCGTTTCAAAGTCGCGGCTCGGGGCATTTACGCCAAAGTGGCTACGCTCGGCAAAGCGTGCGTCCAGCGCCGCCTGGTCGCCGGCGTGCCAGCACCAGCCGTGAGCGTTGGGCAATTTGCCCAACAAGTCATCGGCGGGCAAACCGGCCAGCAACAACTCGCCTTGAAACAACTCAGCCTGACGAAGCAGTACTTCACTGCGCGGATCCATACTCTGCTCCTTGAAAAAAGTGCGGCAGTTTATCAACTGACGACCCGCAGCGCTGTACCGCTGAAGAAGCCTTGAGCGTTTTCAGTCAGTTGACCGACGATCCGCTGCCGCGCCTCGCGGCTGCCCCAGGCGTTGTGCGGGGTGACGATCAAACGCGGGATGTCGGCGGCCAGCAGTGGATTGCCGGCGGTAGGGGGCTCGACACTCAAGACGTCAGTCGCCGCACCGCCCAGATGACCGTTGCGCAACGCGTCGGCCAAGGCCTGTTCGTCGATCAGGCCACCGCGTGCAGTGTTGACCACAAAGGCGCCAGGTTTGAGCAGCGCCAGTTCGCGGGCACCGATGAAGTGGCGGGTATGTTCGTTGAGCGGGCAGTGCAGGGTCAGCGCGTCGACTTGCGGCAGCAGTTCATCCAGCGGCAAGCGGTCGGCACGGGCCGGGCGCCCCGGCAATTGGCCGAGCAACACGC
>CAYNGZ010000337.1:0-5779 GCA_964396695.1 uncultured Pseudomonas sp. | reverse complement strand
AAAAGAGCGGCATAGTTAGACGGTTGACGCGACAACTACCTTGAAAAACGCCGACGGCTGCGTGCTTTCAGTGCTGAGGGTCATATTGTTCAATATCCAAAAGGATTAAGCACACAGTTTTGCCAACGCCAATGACATTTACCGGTGTTTCCAACTGGATCGGCGATCATCGTTGCATCAAGTGTAGATGAGCATAAAAAAGCCCTGCACAGGCAGGGCTTTTGGAGGGGCGCAGGGAAGCTTAAGCGCGCAGCCAGGAGTCAACGGTGCTTGCACCATATTGCTCTTTCCAGGCTTTCAGGCCGCGGTGATTGCCGCCCTTGGTTTCGATCAACTCACCGGTGTGCGGGTTTTGATAAACCTTGACCACGCGGGCGCGGCGGGTTTTAGGTGCGGCGGCCTGCTGAAGGCTGGATTTTGGATTCGGGTCGAGAATGGCGATGATGTCGCGAAGGCTCTTGCCGTAGGTTTTCATCAGCCCCTGGAGCTTTTCTTCGAATTCGATTTCTTTCTTGAGCCCGGCGTCGTTCTTCAGCGATTCCAGCTGCGCGAGCTGTTCTTGAAGGGCCTTTTCAGCGGCACGAAATTCAGCGAGTCTGGACAATATCTTTACTCCAATAGTGTATTTGGCTGATACCAACCGCAAACAAAGCTATAAGCCAGGAGCCTTGTAGCGACTCGGTGTTAATGGCTCACCTGACAATCTTGCGCAGGCAAGAAAAATTGTAGTAGTTAATTCGCTCAGAGTAAATCACGTCTTTTTCTTTATGTAACGCACGTTGCTGTTTGAGGCAATCCGGTGCAAGGGGGGACATTTGTCGAGGACTTCCATGGGGGGCCAGGAATGGCTAATTAATGGCTGTTCAATGCAATAATGAAATCGGCGCCCGGCATCGGCCGTCCAAATAGGTAGCCCTGCAGAAAGTTCACCCCATGACGGGCAAGATAATCACTCTGTTCGACGGTTTCGACACCTTCGGCAACGATACCAAGGTCCAGCTTGGCCGAGAGTTCGATGATGCTGTCGAGTATATGGCGGGACAAGGCATCGGCGCCGATCATGGCCACAAAGCTTTGATCGATTTTCAGAAAGTCCACATTGAATTGGCGCAAATAGCCCAGGCTTGAATGCCCGGTACCGAAGTCATCGATTGCAATCATCACCCCCAGCTCATGTAACTGTTCGAACAATTGAAGGGTAATGGCGTTGGGTTCGATCAGCTCGCGCTCGGTCAGCTCCAGAACCAGCGCAACCTTGCCTGGCGGGAAGGCTGCGAGAAACTCGCGGCAATCGTCTACCAGCTCAAGGTCACGACAGTGGCTGGCAGTGATGTTGATGCCGATGTGAAAGCGTTCGTGGAACGCATGCGCATGCGGGGCGAGCAACGCCGTAGTCTGGCGCATCAACGAGCGGGTCATCGGCACGATCAATCCAGAATGCTCAGCGAATGGAATGAACAGGTCCGGACGCACCAGGCCTTCTTTTGGGTGCTTCCAGCGCATCAAGACTTCAATGCCGGCCCACTGTTTGGTGTCGCCGTGGACCACGGGTTGAAAGTAAGGAATGAATTCGCCGGCTTCCAGCGCTCGCTGCAGTTCGTGACTCGGTGACGACGAGCGTTTCTGTAGCCAATGACCAATGGTCCCGGCTATCGCCCCAAAGAAGATCAGCAGGCTGAACAGCGGCGGGTATTCACTTTTCATGTAGCGCCAGACTTCGCCCTCGGGAAAACCGGCCTCGACCTCAAAGGCATACCGCGAAGATTCAAGATTGCTTCGGGCTACCGGTAATACGGGCAGGGCGCCCTCATGGACCTTGCCATCGGCCGACAGCCAGTGAGGCCCGACTTGCAGTAACAGCAGGGTCTTGCGACCAATCAGCCGCAGGACATTGCTCAAGTGGTAGCCGTCGAGCGTGGTCAGGGCACCTCGTTTGTCTTCACTGAGTCGATACACCAGCAGCGCGGTATCGGGTGTAACCGGATTGCCATTCATCAACCACAACTTACCTTGGGCGTAGTCGCCGGGATTGACCTTTTCCTGGTAATCGCCAAACAGCGAGCTGCAATACAGGTTGTTGTCCCACACCAGATTGGTCGAGCGCACAAAGGGCCGACGCGTGACTTGTTCGCGCAAGGCCAGTTTTACGTCGAAGCAAGGTTGTCCGGCCAGCGGCAGCAGGTCTTGTGCCGCCAGCGCGGTGTTGTCGAGCATCAAATCGAATTGATGCACCGCTTCCTCGGCCGTTTGGTAGGTACTTTGCTCGAGCACCCGTTCGGCTTGCATGTGCAGAATGACGAAACCCGACAGCACCGGAACCAGGCCGATCAGCAGCGTGATGAGGTTGCGGGTCAGCCGCATGCGGCGGGCTTTGACGGTCAAGGGCATGTGTGGAACCTGTGACGATGGAGCCGGGCTCTCGGATGGAGTAGAGCTAGCAGGTAGGGCACAGGCGTGCCTCTCAAAATGAGTACAGACAAGGGCCATGATAGATGGCGTATTGGCTTTGTGCTTTTCAACGGTAATCCAGACTCGCGGCCAACTTGATAAACGTCAGGGTGGCCGGTGATGACTGGCGCTGGTCGAGCACTGCCAGACCGACCTGACGTTTGACCGGCGGTGACAGGGGTTTTGTCACGTAACGCGCCTGCTCCGCGTTGGGCAGCGACAGTTCGGCGACCAGCGTCAAGGCGTCGCCACGGCTGACGGTTTCCAGTGTGCTGAGCAGTTGCGAGCTGCGATAGCGAATGTCCGGGGTCAGCCGGGCAGCGCTGAACAGGTGTGAAACCAGCTCCGAGGAACCTGCTTCGGTGAGAATGAACGGGTCGTGACACAGATCACCCAAGGTCAGGCTGTCGCGTCGGGCAAGCTCGTGATCGGCCGGTATCAGCGCGACCATCTGGTCTTCCACGAGTGCAAATGTGTCGAAGCGCTCCTCGGGCAACACCACGAAACCGATATCGATACGCCGCTCTTCAAGCCATTGCAGCACGTGTCGATCCGGACCTTCGTCAACGTGAATCTCGATTCCGGGATAGACCGCGCGATAGTGCTGCAAAATCCTCGGCAGCAGTTTGATCGACGAGGTCGGCCCGAATGAACCGATGCGCAGCGTGCCGCGCTTGGCGAGCGTGGCCTTGCTGCTGTTCATGGTTCTGGTGCGTATCCCTTTGGTGCACCCGAATTTCAGACAATGGTTGCAGTTGGGACTGTTGGGTTTCTTCGGGATCTTCTTTTACAACCTGTGCTTCTTTTACGGCTTGCCCTCCATCAACGCCTCTCGTGCCTCGCTGATTGTCGCGCTGAATCCGGCGGTCATCGGATTGGCGTCGTGGCTGTTGTTCAAGGAACCCTTGAGTCGAGCCAAAGTCGCGGGCATCGCGATGTGCATCGTCGGGGCAGGGGGGGGATTGTCAGCCGCGATCAGCCCGTGTTTGACGGTGGCGCCGCGATCACCTGGGTCGGTGATCTGCTGGGGATCTACCTGTGCAACAAACCCCTTGCACCGGCGTCAAAAAGGGGGATTTTATAGAGAAGGCGGACAAATCTGGTTACGCTGTGTAGAATCGGTTTACGCATATAAGAATAACGTCTTCTGGCAGCAGAAGCCTCGCCCGCAAGAGCCTTGGGTCGACAATGAAGATATTCGGGTTTCAATTGATCTACGGTGATTTTCTCGCCCGCAGTGTGCGAGGTATCTCCTGCGCGCCACCCGCCGCTCTCAGTATTGCTCGTCACTAACGATCCGTTAATACTAAAAGCATGATGAGGCGCCGACCATGGCAGATTTATACGAAAACCCAATGGGCCTGATGGGCTTTGAATTCATTGAATTCGCATCGCCGACCCCGAACACCCTTGAGCCGATCTTCGAGATCATGGGGTTCACCAAGGTTGCGACCCACCGTTCCAAAGACGTGCACCTGTATCGCCAGGGCCAGATCAACCTGATCCTCAACAACGAACCCCACAGCGTGGCCTCGTACTTCGCGGCTGAACACGGCCCGTCGGTGTGTGGCATGGCGTTCCGCGTCAAGGATTCGCAAAAAGCCTACAAACGTGCCCTGGAACTCGGCGCCCAGCCGATCCACATCGAGACCGGCCCGATGGAGCTGCGCCTGCCGGCGATCAAGGGCATCGGCGGCGCCCCGCTGTACCTGATCGACCGTTTCGGCGAAGGCAGTTCGATCTACGACATCGACTTCGTGTTCATCGAAGGCGTTGACCGCCACCCGGCAGGGGCGGGTCTGAAGATCATCGACCACCTGACCCACAACGTGTATCGCGGTCGCATGGCTTATTGGGCAAACTTCTACGAGAAGCTGTTCAACTTCCGCGAGATCCGTTATTTCGACATCAAGGGCGAATACACCGGCCTGACCTCCAAGGCCATGACCGCGCCGGATGGCATGATCCGCATCCCGTTGAACGAAGAATCGTCCAAGGGCGCGGGGCAGATCGAAGAGTTCCTGATGCAGTTCAACGGCGAGGGTATCCAGCACGTTGCCTTCCTGTCCGATGACCTGGTCAAGACCTGGGATCACCTGAAAAAGATCGGCATGCGCTTCATGACCGCGCCGCCGGATACCTACTACGAAATGCTCGAAGGTCGTCTGCCGAATCACGGCGAGCCGGTCAATGAACTGCAGGCGCGGGGGATTCTGCTGGACGGTTCGTCCGAGGCGGGCGACAAGCGTCTGCTGCTGCAAATCTTCTCGGAAACCCTGATGGGGCCGGTGTTCTTCGAATTCATCCAGCGTAAAGGCGACGATGGTTTCGGTGAAGGCAACTTCAAGGCACTGTTCGAATCCATCGAACGTGACCAGGTTCGCCGTGGTGTGCTCTCCACTGAGTAATTCGCTCCGGATGTGAAAAAGCCCGGCCAGCATGACTGCTGACCGGGCTTTTTTTGGAGGGATCTTTTGCTTTTATGGGCGGCGATGCCGCATCAAATGCTTGACCCCCTCAAACACCAGCACCAGCACTGCCATCCAGATCGGGATATAAGTCAGCCATTCCCCAGCCTTGATGCTTTCCCCCAGCAGCAACGCAACGCCCAGCAGCAGTACCGGTTCGACGTAGCTCAACAGCCCGAACAGGCTGAATGGCAGCAATCGGCTGGCGATGATGTACACCACCAGTGCCGAGGCGCTGATCACCCCGAGCAGCGGGATCAACAGCGACAGCCACGGGTGTTGATCGAATACGCCAAAGCCCTGCGCTCCACTGTGCACGAACCAGTACGCCACCGGCAGCAGCAGGGCCATGTCCAGCCATAGACCGCCGAGGTTGTCCGCCGCCAGACGCCTGCGCAGTATGAAATAGATCGGATAACCGATGGACACCAACAACGTTGCCCAGGAAAAACTGCCCACCTGATACAACTCATTGAGCACGCCGAGGGTGGCAAGAAATGCGGCGATCTTTTGCAGGTACGAAAGCCGTTCGCCATAGACGAGGCGTCCGGTCAGCACCATGGTCAGCGGGAGTAGAAAATAGCCCAGCGAAACGTCAAGGCTGTGGCCGTTCAGCGGCGCCCACATGAACAACCAGAGCTGCACGCCCAGCAAGGCCGAAGACAGCAGCAGACCACCGAGCAATGCCGGCTTGTTGCCCACCCGGCGAAGGATTTCGACTACACGTCTCCATTCGCCGGACACCAGCATGAAAACGGTCATGCACGGGACGGTCAGCAGCATCCGCCAGCCTGAAATTTTCACGCCACGCAGGGGAGATAGCAATGAGGTGTAGAAATCCATGAACGAGAGGTCGCCCACGC
>CAYNGZ010000336.1:0-5784 GCA_964396695.1 uncultured Pseudomonas sp. | reverse complement strand
TCGTCCAGCAGGTGTACGGACTTTTGCAGCGGATTTGACGTGTCCATCATGTGCTCAGAGTCGCTGTAAACGGTGATCTTGCAGAGGATAGCCCTGTTCGCGGTAGAAACGGAAACTCTCCCGCGCAGCCTGACGAATAGTCGGGTCTTCGACCACCACTTCGGCCACACGGGCAAAGCGCTGGGCAAAAGACGGGACCTTGAGGTCTAGGTTGACCAGCAAGTCCTGGTGCTGCCCTGGATCATCTCCCAGACCCAGCACGATCAACCCGTCGGGTTCGCTTTCGGCGGGACCGTGAGGCACGAAGCTTTCACCTTTGAACGCCCACAGGCGCGCATCGAGATCGTCACGCTGGGCGGCATCGCTGCAATGCAGATAGATGCGATGGCCCATGCGCCAGGCCTTTTCGGCAAGTTTGCAGGCAAAATCCAGCCGCGCTGAAGGATCGGCGCTGGGCAGGATATAGAAATCGACTTTGGTCATTGCGGTTCCTGACGCCTGCGCGGCGTCATTCATGGATGACGCCGCGCAGGGGTTTCAGTTTCAGGCTTTGGCGCGGTCCAGCAGGTATTGGGTCAGCAATGGAACCGGACGGCCAGTGGCGCCCTTGTCCTTGCCGCCGCTGGTCCAGGCCGTACCGGCGATGTCCAGGTGCGCCCAGTTCAGGTTCTTGGTGAAGCGCGACAGGAAGCAGGCCGCCGTGATGGTGCCGGCTTTCGGGCCACCAATGTTGGCAATGTCGGCGAACGGGCTGTCCAGCTGTTCCTGATACTCATCGAACAGCGGTAGTTGCCAGGCGCGGTCGTCAGCCTGTTGGCCTGCGCTCAGCAGTTGGCCGATCAGTTCGTCGTTGTTGCCCAACAGGCCAGAGGTGTGGGCGCCGAGGGCGACTACGCAGGCGCCGGTCAGGGTGGCGATGTCGATCACCGCTTGTGGCTTGAAGCGTTCGGAGTAGGTCAGGGCGTCGCACAGCACCAGACGGCCTTCGGCGTCGGTGTTGAGGATTTCCACGGTCTGGCCACTCAGGGTGGTGACGATATCGCCGGGGCGCGAAGTCTTGCCGCTCGGCATGTTCTCGGCACAGGCCAGGATACACACCAGGTTGATCGGCAGTTTCAGTTCGAGCACGGCACGCAAGGTGCCGAACACGCTGGCTGCGCCGCCCATGTCGTACTTCATCTCGTCCATGCCGGCGCCAGGCTTGAGGCTGATGCCGCCGGTGTCAAAGGTGATGCCCTTGCCGACCAGTGCGTACGGCTTCTCGGATTTCTTGCCGCCGTTGTAGTGCATGACGATCAGGCGCGGCGGCTGGGCGCTGCCCTGGCCGACGGCGTAGAACGAGCCCATGCCCAGTTCCTTGATTTGCTTTTCATCAAGGATTTCGACTTTCAGGCCCTTGAACTCCTTGCCCAGGTTCTTCGCCTGCTCGGCGAGGAAGCTTGGGTGGCAGATGTTCGGTGGCAGGTTGCCCAGGTCGCGGGTGAAGGACATGCCGTTGGCGATGGCGGTGGCGTGAGTCACGGCGCGCTCGACTTCAGCCTGGGCGGCCTTGATGGTCAGCAGGGTGACTTTCTTCAGGGCGCGCGGGTCGGACTTCTGGCTCTTGAACTGCTCGAAAGTGTATTCGCCATCGACCAGGGTTTCGGCCAGCAGGCGGGTCTTGCCGTAGCTGTCACGCCCTTTGACCACAATTTCGTCCAGCGCCAGTGCGGCATCGCTGCCACCCAGGCCTTTGAGGGTGTTCAGTGCGCCGGCGATGATTTTGCGGAACGGACGGTCGCCCAGTTCGGCGTCTTTACCGACGCCAACCAGCAACACGCGTTCGGCTTTGAGGTTTGGCAGGTTGTGCAGCAACAGGCTCTGACCCACTTTGCCAGCCAGGTCGCCACGCTTGAGGACGGCGCTGATTGCGCCGCCGCTGAGCTCATCGAGCTGTTTGGCGACATTGCCGAGTTTGCGGCCTTCGCCGACGGCGACCACCAGAGTGGCGGTTTTCAACGTTTCCGGGCTAACGCTTTTTACAACCAGTTCCATGTCCGGGTCCCTGAATAAATGGTCAAAGTGCAGCGTGTTACGCAATGCGCGCACACGTTTGCCTGTCTATAGATAGACGCTGGTTCATGCCAGCGACAAAGGCCGCAGTTTGAACCTCGCCGCCCAAGCCTGACAACCCTCGCGCAGTTGATCTTTACGTCATTGCGCGGCTGCTTGAGCGTGCGCAGTGACAGGCGCGGTCAATCACAGGATAATGCGCCAACTTTTTCGGCGGCTCAGCCCTGCGGGCCGCCGATCGTTTGCTTGTTTGGCCGCCTTAGCCTGACAACTCTGGAGTGTCTGGTTTGATCGTCTTTCGTTATCTGTCCCGCGAAGTCCTGTTGACCTTGAGCGCCGTCAGCGCTGTGCTGCTGGTCATCATCATGAGTGGGCGCTTCATCAAGTTTCTGGCCCAGGCCGCCTCGGGCGCCCTGGATCCAGGCTCGCTGTTCCTGATCATGGGCTTTCGTTTGCCGGGTTTCCTGCAACTGATCCTGCCTTTGGGGCTGTTTCTCGGAATCCTGCTGGCCTACGGTCGCCTGTACCTTGAAAGCGAAATGACCGTGCTCGCGGCGACCGGCATGAGTCAGCAGCGCCTGTTGGGCATGACCCTGTTTCCGGCTGTGCTGGTGGCGCTGCTTGTGGCCTGGTTGAGCCTGAGCCTGGCACCGCAAGGGGCCAATCAGTTCCAGTTGCTGCTGAACAAGCAAAATGCCATGACCGAGTTCGACACGCTGGTGCCGGGCCGCTTTCAGGCGTTGCGCGATGGTTCGCGGGTGACGTACACCGAGCAGCTGTCCGATGACCGGATCAATCTGGGCGGCGTGTTCATCTCGGAGAAGCGTCTTTCCGCCGATCAGAAGGATCGGGGGATTTCCGTACTGGTGGCCGAAAAGGGCCGTCAGGAGATCAAGGAAGACGGCAACCGTTACCTGATTCTCGACAATGGCTACCGTTATGACGGTAACCCGGGGCTGGCCGACTACCGTGCCATCAAGTACGACACTTACGGCGTGCTGCTGCCCAAGCCGGATGTCAGTGATGAGGTGACCGATCGCGATGCGATGTCGACCAGCACTCTGTTGAGCAAGCCGGAGGATATGAGTGCGCGCGCCGAACTCGAGTGGCGTGTGTCACTGCCGTTGCTGGTGTTCATCGTGACGCTGATGGCTGTGCCGCTTGCGCGGGTCAATCCGCGGCAGGGCCGCTTCCTCAAGCTGCTGCCGGCGATTCTTCTTTATATGGCTTACCTGACGATCCTGATCGCCGCGCGCGGTGCGCTGGAGAAAGGCAAGATCCCCCCGGCGCTGGGCTTGTGGTGGGTTCACGGGATATTCCTGGCCATTGGCCTCGGGCTGCTCTACTGGGAGCCCCTGCAATTGAAAATGGCGAGTCGCCGCAGTGCGCTGGAGGTGACCCGTGGTTAAGATCGATCGCTACATTGGCAGCAGTGTTTTCATGGCGATCCTCGCCGTGCTGGGGATCATTCTGGGGCTGGCGACCCTGTTTGCATTCATCGACGAGATGAGTGACGTCAGCGAAACCTACACCTTCACCGACGTGTTGAGCTATGTGATGTTGACGGCGCCGCGCCGGGTCTACGACATGCTGCCGATGGCGGCATTGATCGGATGCCTGATCGGTCTTGGCAGTCTGGCCAGCAGCAGTGAGTTGACCATCATGCGTGCCGCGGGCGTGTCCATCGGCCGAATCGTCTGGGCGGTGATGAAGCCGATGCTGGTGCTGATGCTGGCAGGCGTGCTGGTCGGCGAGTACGTTGCGCCAACCGCGGAAAACGTGGCCCAGGCCAATCGCTCCCTGGCTCAGGGCGGTGGTGATGCGCAGAGTGCCAAGCACGGTATGTGGCACCGCCAGGGTGATGAGTTCATTCACATCAACTCGGTGCAGCCGGATGGCATTCTGTATGGCGTGACCCGCTATCGTTTTGACAGCGAGCGTCACATGCTGACCTCGAGCTTCTCCAAGCGTGCGCAGTTCGAGACAGACCATTGGCAACTGAGCGACGTGACGACCACGGTGTTCCATGAGGGTCGTACCGAAGTGGTCACGGCGCCGCAAGAGCGCTGGGAAATCCCGTTGAGCCCGCAATTGCTTAACACCGTGATCATGGCGCCGGAGTCATTGTCGATCAGCGGTTTGTGGGGTTACATCCACTATCTGGCGGATCAGGGGCTTAACAATGGCCGCTACTGGCTGGCCTTTTGGGTCAAGGTGTTGCAGCCGCTGGTCACTGTTGCTCTGGTGTTGATGGCGATTTCCTTTATCTTCGGCCCGTTGCGCTCGGTGACGCTGGGTCAGCGCGTGTTCACGGGGGTGCTGGTCGGGTTTACCTTCCGTATCGCTCAGGATCTGCTGGGGCCTTCAAGCCTGGTTTTTGGTTTCTCGCCGTTGTTCGCGGTGCTGGTTCCGGCGGGTATTTGCGCCGTTGCAGGTCTTTGGATGTTGCGCCGAGCCGGTTGATCGCAGGTATTTCCTGCCCTGGCTGACATTCAAACGCCCCGTTCGCAAGAGCGGGGCGTTTTTTGTATCCAATACCGTTGACCTGTGAACGTGACGCTTGCGTCGTGTATCAGGTACAATTCCCGGCTATTTTTCGGCGGGCTATGCCTGCAGCCTTTTTGAGTGTTGATCCGTGAGTGATTTGAGTCATATCCGCAATTTCTCCATCATCGCCCACATTGACCATGGCAAGTCGACTCTGGCCGATCGCTTCATCCAGATGTGCGGCGGCCTGGCCGAGCGCGAAATGGAAGCCCAGGTACTGGATTCCATGGACCTCGAGCGCGAACGCGGGATCACCATCAAGGCCCACAGCGTCACCCTTTATTACAAAGCCCGCGATGGCATTACCTACCAGCTGAACTTCATTGACACCCCCGGCCACGTTGACTTCACCTATGAGGTCAGCCGGTCGCTGGCGGCCTGTGAAGGTGCATTGCTGGTGGTCGATGCGGGTCAGGGCGTCGAGGCTCAGTCCGTCGCCAACTGCTATACGGCGATCGAGCAGGGCCTGGAAGTGATGCCGGTTCTGAACAAGATCGACCTGCCACAGGCCGATCCGGACCGCGTCAAGGACGAAATCGAAAAAATCATCGGCATCGATGCCACCGACGCGGTCACCTGCAGCGCCAAAACCGGCCTGGGTGTCGACGAAGTGCTCGAGCGCCTGGTGACCACCATTCCCGCGCCGACCGGCAACATCGAAGATCCGCTGCAAGCGTTGATCATCGACTCCTGGTTCGACAACTACCTGGGCGTTGTTTCCCTGGTGCGCGTACGCCACGGTCGCGTGAAGAAGGGCGACAAGATTCTGGTCAAGTCCACCGGCAAGGTCCATCTGGTCGACAGCGTCGGTGTCTTCAACCCGAAACACACCCCTACAGCCGACCTGAAGGCCGGTGAAGTAGGCTTCATCATCGCCAGCATCAAGGATATTCACGGTGCGCCAGTGGGCGATACCCTGACCTTGAGCTCGACGCCGGACGTCGATGTTCTGCCGGGGTTCAAGCGCATCCAGCCGCAGGTTTACGCTGGCTTGTTCCCGGTCAGCTCCGACGACTTCGAAGATTTCCGTGAAGCGCTGCAAAAGCTCACCCTGAACGATTCGTCCCTGCAGTACACCCCGGAAAGCTCGGACGCCCTGGGCTTCGGCTTCCGCTGCGGGTTCCTCGGCATGCTGCACATGGAGATCATCCAGGAGCGGCTGGAGCGCGAATTCAATCTGGATCT
>CAYNGZ010000335.1:0-5798 GCA_964396695.1 uncultured Pseudomonas sp. | reverse complement strand
AGCCGAGCTGGTTGCGCTTGCGCGCAACGCGCCATGCCTGGCGCACCAATAAAAATCTATGGTCACCCCCATTTTTGCAATACTGATTAATGGGTGAAGTGGTTGGCTTGCTTAAATCTATCCGGCGTCTGTTTGGGGCATGCCCCAGCGCCACGATGAGAGTCGCGCCTGACGATCCTTAAAAATCCCTCGGCTTCTGAAGCCGATTTTTATGCCAGGATCTTCGCCAGGCCGGTAGGCCGTTCACGTCATCCGTTGTTCAGCTATCGCAAAACCTGAAGGGTGATTCGTGGTACTGCAACAACCGCAGGGTCAGGCGTTCAAGGCGTCTGGCCCTGTTTCATATTGCGTATGGTGGGCGGCGATCGCCCAGGCAATGCGGGCCAGTTTGTTGGCCAAGGCGCAGGCCACCACGTTCGAGTGTCGTCGCCCAAGCAATGAACGCACCCAGTCGGCCAGCGCCCCTTTTTGATATTCCAGCCTCTGCATGTAGACCCGGGCACACTGCACCAACAGTTGTCGCAGGTGCTTGTCACCGCGTTTGCTGATCCCCAGCAGGTTGGCCTTGCCCCCCGTGCTGTACTGCCTGGGCACTAGGCCCACAGAGGCCGCGAAGTCGCGACTGCACTTGTACTGTTGGCCGTCGCCCATTTCCACAGCCAGCAGGCTGGCGGTGATCGGCCCGACGCACGGTAGGCTCAGCAGACGACTACCCAGATCATCGGCGGCCAGTTGGCCTCCCAGCTCTTTATCCAGTTCCTTGATCTGCTCATCCAGGTAAACGAAGTGAGCGTGCAGTCGCTGCAACAGCACGGTGAGCCGAACCGGCAACTCATGCTCGGCCAGGATACTCGCCAAACGTTTCATGATCGCCAGACCTTTGGGCAGGCTGATACCAAACTCCAACAGGAAACCGTGCATCTGATTGGCGGCTTTGGTGCGGTCGTGCACCAGCGATTCGCGTAGGCGGTGCAGAACGGAAAGCGTCTGCTGTGCCTCTGTTTTAGGCGAAACGAAGCGCATCGATGGACGCGAGGCCGCTTCGCAAATGGCCTCGGCGTCGACGAAGTCGTTTTTGTTGCCCTTGACGAAGGGCCGGACGAACTGCGGAGAAATCAGTTTGGCCTGATGCCCCATGGCGATCAGCTGACGAGCGACAAAATGCGCGCCGGCACACGCCTCCATCACCACGACACAGGTCGGCAGGTTGCCGAAGAACTGCATCATCTGTGGACGCGAGAGCTTCTTGCGAAACACCTCGCGACCCGATTTGTCCTGGCCGTGCAGATGAAAACTGTGTTTACCGAGATCGATACCGACCAGTGCTGACTCGCTCATGATGATGGCCTCCGAAAACAAAACACCCTGCGAAAGCGTAGCCCTCGCAGGGTGTGGGGGTGACCATCTCATTAAGCCCTCGGACATCACCTGTCCGAGGGCTTTTTGTGTCGAGTGAAACCTGGTTACTTCTTCAAGCCGTAATGCTCGTCGAGCATGCCAGGGGAGTTTGGCATCTTCGGCGCGTAATCGCGTGGCGGCTCCTGATTGCGTGGCGGCGTCAGGCGTTCCCGTGGCGCTTGCACGGCGGCATCGGAGTGCAGGGCGGCCAGCAGGCGTTGGCGAGTCTGTTCGTCCAGGGCCAGGCGGTTGGCACCCTCGGCGAGGTGTTCTTGCACTTCCTGATAGCTCTGAGTGAGCTTCTTGACCAGCGTTGCGGTGCTGTTGAAGTGGGTGACCACTTCATTCTGATAGCTGTCAAAACGTTCCTGAATGTCATCCAGCTGACGTTGCGTGCTGCTAGGCGCGGCATTCGGCAGAAGGCGGGCAACCAGGAATCCAATGGCGACACCGGCAACCAGGGCAAGAGTCGGCAACAACCAAACTAAGAGCGAGTGTTCCACGAGTCCTTCCTCTATAAACGGCTTTGCTTTACGTTAACGGCTCGGACCTGCGCTGTATACCGCGACGAGATCGCAATCATGCCAGGCACAGACTTTTAGCTAGACGAGTCGACCCTTCGAGAGGTCACGGAGTTCCTTCCTTGCTTATGCGTGAAACCCCTGTATTGATTGATGGCCCGGTGGGCCAACTGGAAGCCTTGTACCTGGACTCCCCCGAGCCACGTGGCCTGGCGCTGATCTGCCACCCCAACCCGGTGCAGGGCGGCACCATGCTCAATAAAGTCGTTTCGACCTTGCAGCGCACCGCCCGCGACGCCGGTTTGATCACATTACGTTTCAATTACCGAGGCGTCGGCGCCAGCGCCGGCACTCATGACATGGGCACCGGTGAAGTCGACGACGCTCAAGCCGTGGCCGAATGGTTTCGCGCCAAACACCCTGAACTGCCCATGACCCTGTTCGGTTTCTCCTTCGGTGGTTTTGTCGCGGCCAGCCTTGGTGGACGTCTGGAAGCCAAGGGCGAGCAGCTCAAGCACGTGTTCATGGTCGCGCCAGCGGTGATGCGTCTGGGCGATCAGGATCAGCTGCCGCAGCACGGCGAACTGACGCTGATCCAGCCAGAAACCGATGAAGTCATCGATCCGCAACTGGTTTACGATTGGTCTGACGCCCTCGATCGCCCCCATGAGCTGCTGAAAGTGGCAGAATGCGGACACTTTTTTCACGGCAAGCTGACCGATCTCAAGGATCTGATCCTGCCGCGCCTTTCGAATTGATTGCAGTCTGATAAGCGATTACCCATGACTACTCGTACGCGCATCCTCACCGGCATCACCACCACCGGCACCCCGCACCTGGGCAACTACGCCGGCGCGATCCGTCCGGCGATCCTCGCCAGCCGCGACAGCAATGCCGATTCGTTCTACTTCCTGGCCGACTATCACGCCCTGATCAAGTGCGATGACCCGCTGCGTATCCAGCGCTCGCGTCTGGAAATCGCCGCGACCTGGCTGGCCGGTGGTCTGGATGTGGATCGGGTAACGTTCTATCGCCAGTCCGACATCCCGGAAATCCCTGAGCTGACCTGGCTGCTGACCTGCGTCGCCGCCAAGGGCCTGCTGAACCGTGCGCACGCCTACAAGGCGTCGGTGGACAAGAACGTCGAAACCGGTGAAGACCCGGACGCCGGTATCACCATGGGCTTGTACAGCTACCCGGTGCTGATGGCGGCGGACATTCTGATGTTCAACGCGCACAAGGTGCCGGTCGGTCGCGATCAGATCCAGCACGTGGAAATGGCCCGCGACATCGGCCAGCGCTTCAACCACCTGTTTGGCCAGGGCAAGGAATTCTTCACCATGCCGGAGGCGTTGACCGAGGAAAGCGTGGCCACGTTGCCGGGCCTCGATGGCCGGAAGATGTCGAAAAGCTACGACAACACCATTCCGTTGTTCTCCAGCGCCAAAGAGATGAAGGACGCGATTTCGCGGATCGTCACCGACTCCCGCGCGCCGGGCGAAGCCAAAGATCCGGACAACTCGCACCTGTTCACCCTGTTCCAGGCTTTCGCCACTCCGGCGCAGGCCGACGAGTTCCGCAGCGAGCTGTTGCAGGGCCTCGGTTGGGGCGAGGCGAAGAATCGTCTGTTCCAACTGCTCGACAACGAACTGGGCGAGTCCCGCGAGCGTTACTACCAACTGATCGAGCGCCCGGCAGACCTCGAAGACATTCTGCAGCACGGTGCCGCCAAGGCCCGCGCCGTGGCCACGCCGTTCCTCAACGAGCTGCGTGAAGCCGTCGGCCTGCGTTCGTTCGTCAATCAGGCGCCAGTGGCGGTCACCACCAAGAAGAAAGCCGCGAAAGCCGCGCGTTTCGTCAGCTTCCGTGAAGACGACGGCAGCTTCCGCTTCCGTCTGCTGGCCGCTGATGGCGAGCAACTGCTGCTGTCGCGCCACTTCGCTGACGGCAAAACCGCAGGCCAGGTGACCAAGCAGCTGCAATCCGGCCAGGCGCTGGATGTTCGCAGTGAAGACCTGAGCTTCAGCGTCTGGCTCGAAGGCGAGTGCGTCGCTGACAGTCCGGCGTTCGCTGACAGCGCGGCGCGGGATGTCGCCATCGACGCCTTGCGGGTTGCGCTGACGCCCGTTCAGGAATAATCAACGGTTCGGCCCGACCAAGGGCCGATTGCCATTCTCCAGGGCCGTCGCTACAGTGTCGGCCCGTTTTTGTTGCCTTGCTAACGAATTATGACGCCCCTAGAACGATATCAAGCTGATCTGAAACGCCCGGAGTTCTTCCATGACGCCGCCCAGGAAACCGCTGTGCGTCATTTGCAGCGCCTGTACGACGATCTGGTTGCGGCCTCGCAGAACAAACCGGGCCTGCTCGGCAAGCTGTTTGGCAAGAAGGACCAGGCGCCGGTCAAGGGCCTGTACTTCTGGGGCGGCGTCGGTCGCGGGAAGACTTATCTGGTTGATACCTTCTTTGAAGCGCTGCCGTTCAAGGAAAAGGTTCGTACTCACTTCCACCGCTTCATGAAGCGCGTACACGAAGAGATGAAGACCCTTGGCGGCGAGAAAAACCCGCTGACCATCATCGCCAAGCGCTTCTCCAGCGAAGCGCGGGTGATCTGTTTCGATGAGTTCTTCGTGTCCGACATCACCGACGCGATGATCCTCGGTACGTTGATGGAAGAGCTGTTCAAGAACGGCGTGACCCTGGTCGCCACCTCGAACATCGTGCCGGACGGTCTGTACAAGGACGGTCTGCAACGTGCGCGCTTCCTGCCGGCCATTGCGCTGATCAAGCAGAACACCGAGATCGTCAACGTCGACAGCGGCGTCGACTACCGTCTGCGTCACCTTGAGCAAGCCGAGCTGTTCCACTTCCCGCTTGACGAAGCGGCCCACGAGAGCCTGCGCAAAAGCTTCCGCGCACTCACGCCGGAATGCACACAAGCGCTGGAAAACGATGTGCTGATCATCGAGAACCGTGAGATCCGTGCCCTGCGTACGTGCGACGACGTGGCCTGGTTCGACTTCCGTGAACTGTGCGACGGCCCGCGTAGCCAGAACGACTACATCGAGCTCGGCAAGATCTTCCACGCTGTGTTGCTCAGTGGCGTGGAGCAGATGAGCGTCACCACCGACGACATCGCCCGACGTTTTATCAACATGGTCGACGAGTTCTACGACCGTAACGTCAAGCTGATCATCTCGGCGGAAGTCGAGTTGAAAGACCTCTACACCGGCGGTCGCCTGACCTTCGAGTTCCAGCGCACCCTCAGCCGTCTGCTGGAAATGCAGTCCCACGAGTTTTTGTCGCGGGCGCACAAGCCGTAGGATGTTTCGGAAAATAAAAAAGGGTCTGCAGTGCAGGCCCTTTTTTATGGTGCGCCAGGCATGACGCGTAGCGCCTTGACTGGCGCCGTTCGGTTCTGTGGAGCGAACAGGCTCGATCTACACTGTGTGTCAGCTTTGAACGAGAAAGCGCGCCAGTTCATCTTGTCGCTGGCAGCCGACGAGCAGCCACAGCAGGATTCGGGCTTTGCGTGGGCAGAGAAATCCGGCCATGGATGCACCTTTACTGATCAGGTCCATCTCGCTGCCAATAAACCCGTAGGTTGATTGAGCCGTGGAGCCGGAACCCGTCCGGGTAGCGACGATGACAGGGATTTTTCTGGCGATGGTTTCAATCACCTCCGCCCAGCTCGCGCAAACGTGTCCTGCACCGAAACTCGCAATCACCAACCCGTCGTAACCCAGTCCGAGGATGTTCTCGATTAGCAGGGTATCGCCGCAAAGCGACGCTTCCAACAGGGCTATTTTCTGTGTGGTCAGCTGTGGCAACGGTAGGACCCTGCGCGGGACCGGCAGGCGCAGATAGTTGACGGTGTTT
>CAYNGZ010000334.1:0-5820 GCA_964396695.1 uncultured Pseudomonas sp. | reverse complement strand
AACAAAACGGTGTCAGCCGTAAACGCGTCGGCCTGCTGCCCCAGGAACGCACGCCGGTGCGCGAAGGTGCGGAAATCGTCAACGAAGCAGGCGAAATTATCGGCAGCGTCTGCAGCGGCGGCTTCGGGCCGACCTTGGGTGGTCCTTTGGCCATGGGTTACCTCGACCAGGCTTACACCGCACTCGATACCCAAGTCTGGGCGATTGTTCGTGGGAAAAAGGTGCCTTTGCTTGTAAGCAAAATGCCATTTGTTCCACAACGCTACTATCGTGGTTGATTGACTGTTCCTATAAGTAACGCGGTTGCGTAACAGTGCACTAATCTGTAACGCAACCGCCATAAAACAGTGCATGCTCTGACTGTAAGCTTCGATTATGAACTTGGCTTATAACGATCGAAAACAATTGAACAATGCGATCGAATAAGCCGCATTAATGGTCATGCGAAACAGCCATCAAGCCAAGCAATACAAGGCCTCCACGGGGCTTGTTTTTTCTCCCATAGTTGGCGTAGAGTTTGTTCACTGTGTTTGCATGGGTCGCTTGGAATCGTGACCTGGGCAGTAGCCTACAAGTTAGCTACATCCCGTTCGACGTCTCTTACTCTCCTGCAACCAGCTCCAGTACTCTTTCATGAGAAAGAGGCTGTCATCAATTTTTGCGTCAAAGGAAATAAGAAATGTCCCAACGTCAGAGCGGCACCGTCAAGTGGTTTAACGACGAGAAAGGTTTTGGTTTTATCACTCCAGAAAGCGGTCCGGATCTGTTCGTGCATTTCCGTGCCATTCAGGGCAGTGGCTTCAAGAGCCTGAAAGAAGGCCAGAAAGTCACCTTCATCGCTGTGCAAGGCCAGAAAGGCATGCAAGCTGACGAAGTACAAGCAGAAGGCTGATCTTCTGTAACGAAAAAGCCCCTGATGCTGACATCAGGGGCTTTTTTGTGCGCGCAATTCCGTAAAATGGCTTCTTTTTTCAACCGAGAGCCACTCCATGTCGAAACACCTGCTAAGCCCCCAAGGTGAATTCCCCATCGCCGGCCTGGGCCGTCGCCTGGCAGCGATGTTCTACGACTTCCTGCTGTGCACCGCCCTGCTGATCGTAACAGGCGGTATCTACAAGATGGTGCAGATGGCAATCATCGGCGAAGAAAGGATGCGTGCACTGACCGAGGCCGGCGCGCTGGATGGTGATCCGCTGTTCTCGACCATTCTGCTGTTCGTACTGTTTGGCTTCTTCGCCAAGTTCTGGACCTGGTCCGGCCAGACCCTCGGCATGCAGGTCTGGTGCATCCGCGTGCAGAACGCCGACGGCTCGGCAATCAGCCTGTGGCAGGCGCTGTTGCGCTTTGTGGTGTCGATCGCCTCCTTGCTGTGCGCAGGCCTGGGATTCTTCTGGGTGCTCTTCGACAAGCAAAAGCGCAGCTGGCACGACATGTACTCCAACAGCCAGCTGGTGCGGATCCCGAAGAAGAAAAAGTAACGCATAAAAAAGATCGCAGCCTGCGGTAGCTCCTACGAGGTTTACGTAGGAGCTACCGCGGGCTGCGATCTTTTGATCTTAAGCTTTTGGCCTTAGGCGTTGCCGGCCAGCTTCATCCGCGCTGCCGCCGTGAAGTCGAGCATGCGCTTGAGCGGGCGAATCGCCTGAGGGATCAGCGCCGGCTCGACGAAGATCTCATTGGAGCCCTCACGCAGGCACTGTAGCGTGCGCTCAAGGGTGTTCATCGCCATCCACGGGCAATGCGCGCAACTGCGGCATGCTGCGCCGTTGCCGGCGGTAGGCGCTTCGATGAAGACCTTGTCCGGGCACAACTGCTGCATCTTGTAGAAGATGCCGCGGTCGGTGGCGACAATCAGGGTCTTGTTCGGCAGACGTTGTGCCGCGGCGATCAGCTGACTGGTGGAGCCCACCGCGTCGGCCAACTCGATCACTGCCGTCGGCGACTCCGGGTGCACCAGGATAGCGGCATCCGGGTACAGGGCCTTCATATCTTCCAACTGCTTGGCCTTGAACTCTTCGTGAACGATGCAGGCACCGTCCCACAGCAGCATGTCGGCGCCGGTCTGGCGCTGAATGTAGGTGCCCAGATGCTTGTCCGGCCCCCAGATGATCGTCTCGCCGTTATCCATCAGGCTTTCGACAATCTCCAGTGCGCAGCTGGATGTCACGACCCAGTCCGCCCGCGCCTTCACCGCCGCCGAGGTGTTGGCATACACCACCACCGTGCGCTCCGGATGCTGATCGCAAAACGCCGAGAACTCGTCGACCGGGCACCCCAGGTCCAGCGAGCAGGTCGCTTCCAGGGTCGGCATCAGCACGCGTTTTTCCGGGTTGAGGATCTTTGCGGTTTCGCCCATGAACTTCACGCCGGCAACCACGACGGTCTTGGCCGGGTGGGCATTGCCGAAGCGGGCCATTTCCAGAGAGTCGGAAACGCAGCCACCGGTTTCTTCGGCCAAGGCCTGAATGATCGGATCGCAATAGAAGTGGGCAACCAGCACCGCGTCCTGAGCCTTGAGCTCGGCGGCGATGGCGGCGCGGTAATGGGCTTGCTCTTCGGCGCTCAGCGGCTTGGGCTGTTTGGCGTCGAGGTGGGCTTGAACCAGAAGGCGTTCGGAAATTTGCGTCATGTTCGCAAGACCTGCGGGCGCTTTAGCGCGAAAGTCGAGTATACACCCGGCTCCGGACCCTTTGGGGTACCGCCGGGAGAGTGAGTATTCATCAGGCACGGACAGCGTTGAAGCTGCGCAAGGCTACAGAATATCCCCGAGATGCAAAAGATCATTCTGACCTGAGTCACGCAGTGCAACGCCCGGATTGAGCCAGGCTTAAATCGCGGGCAAAAAAAAATCCGGAAATCCTCACCTTCGTGGGCCTTCCAGACTTTTAAAACAGCAAAAATGGTGGGTCGTGTGGGATTCGAACCTACGACCAATTGGTTAAAAGACAATTGGGCTTCGGATCGCTGGAGGCCCAGTGGAATAAGGCTTTCCGCCAAAGGTATATGGCTTAGCAGCCTCTAATGACCCCACATTAGAGGCTTCAAAAATGAAAATCACATCGGTCCTAGGGACCAAAGGTGGTACCGGCAAAACCACAGGCACAGTCAATCCTGGCGCTTTCTGCGCTGATTCTGGCCTGCGGACCCTTCTCATAGACCTGGACCCCGTCCAACCGTCACTTTCGTCCTATTACCAGCTGATTGATGAAGCAAATGGCGGAATTTACGACCTACTCGCCTACAATACGACAAATTTGTCACAAATTGTTTCAAAGACCGTAATTCCCAACCTATCCGTGATTTTTTCTAACGATATCAATAACCAACTGATCAATTTGATTCTGCAGGCACCTGACGGACGGTTGCGTCTTGCCAATCTGATGCCAGCTTTTGAAGATCATTTCGACCTTGTCTTAATCGATACTCAAGGCGCACGTTCAGCCCTCCTAGAAATGGTCGTCCTCGCTTCCGATCTGGCCATATCCCCCCTTCCCCCCAACATGCTCTCTGCTCGCGAGTTCAGCCGTGGCTGCATGCTGATGTTGGATGGGCTTAAAGCCTATGGTCGACTGGGTTTGAAGATCCCGCCGGTCCACATCGTGATCAATAACTACGATCGGACCAGGGATGCACAGACGATCGAACGGTCCGTTCGTGAAATCTTCCTTGATGTCCCTGGCATCAATGTTCTCGACTCCACGATCCCAGCGGCTGTAGTTTTTCGTGATGCCGCCTCCCTAGGCATGCCCGCTCACCGGTTGCAGTACAAAAAGCCTACCGATCAGGTAGCACCGTCGGCATTGACCATCATTCGCAACTTGGCCATAGAGGTCCTCCCTGAGTGGCGAGAGCGTTTTGAGGCCATGACCGAGGAAGCAGTAGAAAAAATCGTCAAGGCAGCAAAAGTGAAGGCTGTGTTTGGGATGAAGGAGGGTCACTGAGATGACTAAAGCCTCCCTCACCCAAGCGAGCAACATAACCACCGAGGTTGTACTTCGACTGGGCAGGCTTTACAGCTCCAGCGAGCTTCGGAGCGTGCAAGCCAAGCTCACTGGAACAGGCCGAGAAATCCGAAAGCTCACAGGCGGCAATACTCTTCTGGGGCGGCTCGGCGATAACTTAAGCCTCGAACAGCAGCAATTGCTGCGCGATGCGGCTCAGCTTATCGATTCGGTGAACAGCCACATTGAGCACGCGAAAGAGAAACGTCAGCGAGACGAAAAAGCAGCCAAAGAGCGTCAGCAAGCGCGCGATAAATTGGCTAAACGTTTGGTTGCTGAAACATACCCTCTGCCATACGACTCGCCGGATCAGCTCCTTGAGATCCTCAAGATCACATTGAGGCTTAACCGCGCAGGCGTGTTCCTCGATTGCTACTCCCCGCGGGAGCTCAACGTTAATCTCCGGAATTATCTCTCCCCTTCCCAGACCCGAAAGCTCATTGGTTGGAAAAGCCCCAAGGATTACTGGAGAAGCATCGCGCTTTCGTACCGCAATGACTTTATGCAGGCGATAGAGCATGAGATTGGCTACGACGATGGCTCGAGTGTTCAGGATCGACTCGACGTGTTCGTGGGCTGATGAAAAACACTGCTCAACTGACTACGCTGTTTGCTCTGTCGAACCTTTGGATGGCTCGAAAACAACTGATGGGTATGGGCGAGTTACCCGTGTAACGCGGGGAGCTGGGCTGAAAGTCGTTTTCGTTTCGACTAACAGCACGCTCACCGCGAGTTGATCGGAGTTTCCCTAGAGGATGCGGGGGCTATCAACCATGCCACCGCCATGGCGCCCATACCTTCTTGAGACCAAGCCGTGCCCTGAGCTCGTTGTTAAGACCACTGTGGCAGAATGCGTATATGACCGTATCCGCCTTTGCTGGAACTGATTCAAGCTGCTGCTGTGCCCAATCCCCATTCGACTGCCAACGTCTCTGCCCAATATCCGTGTGGGTGATTTGAGGTGCAGGAGTCCCATGCTTTGTAGCTAAATTGCGAATAGTTTCTGCGGTATGCTGGTCCTGAATCAAAAATGCATGCTCTTTTGCCCCGACGTGACCGTTCAACCTACCATGTGCACCACTGAGCGTATGCATGGTTTTATGCGGATCGCTAACGTACGAGTCGAGCATTTGTTTGGCTACACGGTTACCAGTGGTCCTGGTCTTGCTCAGATGGATGGTGTGTGGCTGGCCATTCAACGTAACCTGGTACCCTTTAAACCCCCCTGTTGTGGCGTGCTTTTGCAGACTCGACCGCACGTTGCTGCCAGTCATGCCTGGCAATCCACGAGATGGCCCGGACATAGCATGCTTTCCGCCGGATGCCGCGGAAGACAAGCCACTTGTTTTAGAACCCGCAGCGCCTGCTCTGGAGCCAGCAGAAATCATAGATGACACACTCCCCTGGCCAACCTTGCTCACGACAGAAGGCTTGGCTACAGCAGAGCCTGCCATATTGCCGGCAAACATGGAGGCCAGGTCAATGCCAACGCCAAAGTTGTCCAGGTGAGTGGCCGTTGGAGGAATGTAATAGTCCCCCCTCGTCGGATCGGTTCTGGATGACGAGTCCGCAAGAATCACCTCCTCCGCTGCAGCTTTCAAACTCGCGCCCAAGCCAGCCGCCACGCCGCCGACAATGGCCCCGGCGATAGCACCCGCCGGACCACCAATCGAGAAACCTATTGCGGCACCTACAGCGGCCCCGATCAGGGTCTCGGCCAGCACCCAACCCCACCGCTGCCACCAGGGTCGGTTCAGACGCTGCTCCCAGCCCCAATCCTTACCGGATGGGCAGGACCGGTTAAACGGGTCCAATCCGC
>CAYNGZ010000333.1:0-5868 GCA_964396695.1 uncultured Pseudomonas sp. | reverse complement strand
TACATGCACCTCTTACTCATGTTATGCCCGAACACAAAATTACTGACACCCCCGCCAAGCGAGCTGCATTCGATCACCCGGCGTCTTGCGATCCGTCACGCAGGCCTGCTGTCTGCATGACTGAGGCCTCCACCAATCGATAGGCAATCTTTCAAGGCTTCCAGCATCCCCGGTCTTTTGCCAGTAAACTCCCTCTCCTTTAGCCGCCACCCTTTTCCTCGCGGCCATTACCTTTTTTCTTGCGGAGTTTGCCTTGCGTCTGTTTCACACCTCCGACTGGCACCTTGGGCAGAATCTGCATGGTCAGGAACGCGACTTCGAACACGGCTGTTTCCTCGACTGGCTGCTGCGTCAGCTGGGCCTGTACAAGCCCGATGTGCTGCTGATTGCCGGTGACATCTTCGACACGGTCAATCCGCCGGTCAAAGCCCAGGAACGCCTCTACGACTTCATCGTCAGCGCACACGAGCAGCAACCGTCGCTGACCATCGTGATGATCGCCGGCAACCACGACTCCGGCTCACGGATCGAATTGCCCGCGCCACTGATGCGTCGTTTGCGCACTCATGCACTGGGCCGGGTGTTGTGGCTCGATGACGGGCAACTGGACGCCGAGCGCCTGCTGATTCCGTTGCCCGATGCCAATGGCGAAATCGCTGGCTGGTGCCTGGCGTTGCCGTTTCTGCGCCCCGCCGAAGTTACCGGCGCGCATCTGGGCGACAACTACCTGCACGGCATCGGACAGGTGCATGAATGGCTGATTGCAGCCGCCAATGCCAAGCGCCAACCCGGTCAGGCATTGATCGCCATCAGCCACGCGCACATGGCCGGCGGATCGGTGTCCGAGGACTCCGAGCGCAGCCTGATCATCGGCAACGCCGAGGCCCTGCCCGCCAGCCTGTTCGGACCGAGCGTCAGCTACGTCGCCCTTGGCCATTTGCACAAACCGCAGAAGGTCAACGGTGAGGAACGCATTCGCTACAGCGGCTCACCGATTCCACTGTCGTTTTCCGAAATCGGCTATCCGCATCAGATTCTCGACATCACGCTCGACGGCGAGACGCTGCTCAGTGTCGAGCCACGGTTGATCCCTCGTGCGGTCAACCTGCAACGCCTGGGCCCTGCTCCGCTCAGCGACATCCTGACTCAGCTGGCGGACCTGCCGAACATCGATCTGCTGGCCGACCTCCAGCGCCAGCCGTGGCTCGAAGTCCGCGTGCGCCTCGACGAGCCGCAGCCGGACCTGCGCCAACAAATCGAAACCGCCCTGCAAGGCAAAGCCGTGCGACTGGTGCGAATCGCCGCCGAATACGCAGGCAATGGCAGTCGAGACGGCGCTGACGACAACGGCCAGCTGATCGAGCTGGACCAGCTCAGCCCGCAGCAATTGTTCAGCCGCGCCTGGCTGGACAACTACGGCAGCGCTGTCGACGAACAGACGCTCAAGGACTTTGCGCAGCTGTTGCAGGACGTTCAGCAGGAGAGCGAACAGCCATGAAAATTCTCGCGATCCGCCTGAAAAACCTCGCCTCGCTGGCGGGGCCGTTTGAAATCGATTTCACCGCCGAACCCTTGGCCAGTTCCGGCCTGTTCGCGATTACCGGGCCGACCGGTGCCGGCAAAAGCACCTTGCTCGATGCCCTGTGCCTGGCACTGTTTGGCGCGGTGCCACGCCTCAACAACACCGGTCGTGACGCCAAGGTGCCGGACGCGGACGGCGAGATCGCCACCGGCGACCCGCGCACGCTACTGCGACGCGGCACCGGTGACGGCTATGCCGAGGTCGACTTTGTGGGCACCGACGGCCGTCGCTACCGCGCGCGCTGGGAAGCCAATCGCGCCCGTGAAAAAGCCAACGGCAAGCTGCAAGCCAGCCGCCAAAGCCTGCGTGACCTCGATACGGATCAACTGCTGGCCAGCCAGAAAGGCGAATACAAGACTCAACTCGAAGCCGTGCTGGGCCTGAACTTCGAACAGTTCACCCGCGCGGTGATGCTGGCCCAAAGCGAGTTCAGTGCGTTCCTCAAGGCCGATGACAACGATCGCAGCGAACTGCTGGAAAAACTCACCGACACGGCGCTCTACACGCGCCTGGGCAAACGCGCTTTCGACAAAAGCAAAGAAACCCGCGAAGCCCACAAGATGCTGCAAGACCAGGCCAGCGGCGTAACGCCCCTGGAACCGGAGGCCCGCGCTGAACTCGATCAGCGCTTCAACGACGCCCAGCAACAACTCAGAACCCGGCAAGCCCAGCTCAAGCAGCTAGAGCTTCAGGACACCTGGCTCAAGGAACTGCACCAGGTACAGGACCAACACCTGGCTGCCGCCGAGCAATTGCAACAGGCCCAACAATCGTGGGACGCCCAGGCTGGCGAACGGCTGAACCTGACGCGCCTGGAACAACTGGCACCGCAGCGGCATCAATTTGCCCGGCAAACCGAGCTGAGCGCACAACTGAGCCCGTTGGCCGCGCTGATTCAGCAACACGGCCAACGACAAAGCGAGTTGCACAATCGCCAGGCGCAACTCGAACACAGCCTGGCATCCGCAAAAGTCGCGCTGAGCCAGGCCCAAAACCAACACAGCAGCAATGCCCCGCTGCTGCGCCGGGCGTTCGAAGAGCAGAGCAACCTCGCTCGCCTGACCCAGGCGATCAGCACCTCGACCGAACTCAAGCACAGCGCCGAACAGGCTAGTGCTGAAGGCCAGCAAGCCATCGCGCGAATGCTTGAGCAACAACAGCGGGTCGCCGAGCGCCTGGCAACGATTGCCGCGCAGCTTGAACACAGCAACCCACTGGCACCGCTCAGTAATGCCTGGAACGCCTACCGCGAGCGGTTGCAGCAACTGATGCTGGTGGGCAATCGCCTGAAAAAAGGTCAAGCCGAACGGCTCGAACTGGAGCAACGGGCGGCCGACACCGCGTCTCGACTCAGCGCACAACGTAAAAGCCTGGAGCTGCTCTACAACGAAGCCGGGGCTGAACCGGCAGCCGTTGCCGAACAGATCCGGATCCTCGGCAGCCTGCTGCAAGACAACCGCAAGCAGCAACGTGCGATCGAAGAGCTGGCGCGGTTATGGGCCAGTCAGCAGACGCTGGACAAGCAGGCGCAGGAACTGCAACAACGCCTGCAGACGGCCCAGGCAGAACGCGAGCGCCTGACCGGCGAAGGTGTTCAGGCCAAGGCCGAGCTGACCGTTGCCGAACATACCTTGAAGGTCACGCAGGACCTGCTGGAGCGCCAGCGTCTGGCGCGCAGTGCCAGCGTCGAAGAGTTGCGCGGGCAGTTGCAGGACGATCAGCCTTGCCCGGTCTGCGGCAGTGTCGAACACCCTTATCATCAGCCTGAAGCGTTGCTGCAAAGCCTCGGTCGTCACGATGAAAGTGAACAGACCCGTGCACAAAAAGCGGTCGATGCGCTAAAGGAAACACTCGCGCAGCTGCGCGCCGACGTCGGCGGGCTGATTGCTCAGCAAAAGGAACTGCTGCAACAGCAGGAACAGCTGGCGGCCCAGCAGCAAAGCCTGACACCGAATCTGGAAGCGCATCCACTGGCCGCCCAGTTGCTGGCGCAAGACGCAGGCAAACGCGATGCCTGGCTGAGTCAACACAGTGCTCAGTTGAATCAGAGCATCGCCCGGGACGAACAGCGACAAAGCGCCCTGCTGACCTTGCAGCAAGACGCCGCACGCCTTCAGCAACAGCTGCAAGCCGCCGACCAGGCCAGCCAACAGGCCGCTCAGCAACTGGCGATCCAGCAACGCGAGTTGAGCAACGATAACCAGCGCCTGGAAGAAGAGCTCGCAGCATTCAGCGCCCTGCTCCCGGCCGCGACCCTCGAAGGTTTGCGCAATGAGCCCGCCGCCACCTTCATGCAACTCGATCAACACGTCGCCCAACGCCTGGAACTCCTGGAACGGCAACGCGACGAACTCAGCGAGCAGCAGCAACGCCAGCAAAACCTTGAGAAAGAACAGGACCGGCAGCTGACACGCGTGCAGCAACTGGAAGCTGCACAGCAGCAATTCAGCGCACTGGCCGAGCAGCAACACGCCGCCCAGCAGAAACGCGCCGAGCTACTGGGCGATCAGCCGAGCGCCGAGCAGTGGCAGCAGCAACTGGATCAAGCCGTAGAACAGGCCCGGCACGCCGAGGCGACGGCCAATCAAGAGCTGCAAGAAGTTCGCAGCCAGCAGATTCAACTGGCCGCCGAGCTCAAGGCCGAGCAACAACGCCAGCACGCGCTGGAAGCGGAAAGTCATGAGCTGAGCAGCAAGATTGCCGAGTGGCGCACCCTTCATCCGGAACTGGACGATGGTGGCCTGGAGCAGTTACTGGCGTTCAGCGACGAACAGCTCGGTCAGTTGCGCCAACAACTGCAACTCAGCGAGAAAGCCATCGAGCAAGCCAGGGTGCTGCTGCATGAACGTGAACAGCGCCTGCACAACCATCAGGCGCAGCACAATGGCAACCTCGACGCCGATCAACTGGCCACAGCCCTCAACGAGTTGCAAAACCAGTTCGGAATCAGCGAACAGCTCTGTGCCGAATTACGCGCGCAACAAGCCGAGGATCAACGCCGTCAGGACGCCAATCAGGCGCTGGCACAACGCATTACCGAGGCCTACAACGAGTGGCAGCGCTGGGCGCGACTCAACGCCCTGATCGGCTCGGCCACCGGTGACACCTTCCGCAAGATCGCCCAGGCCTACAACCTCGATTTGCTGGTGCATCACGCCAACGCCCAGTTGCGTCAACTGGTGCGCCGTTACCGGCTCAAGCGCGGTGGCAGCATGCTCGGCCTGCTGGTGATGGATACGGAGATGGGCGACGAGCTGCGTTCAGTGCATTCGCTGTCGGGCGGCGAGACGTTCCTGGTGTCGCTGGCGCTGGCACTGGGGCTGGCCTCGATGGCTTCAAGCACTCTGAAAATCGAATCGCTGTTCATCGATGAAGGCTTCGGCAGTCTCGATCCGGAGTCACTGCAATTGGCAATGGACGCACTCGATGGATTGCAGGCGCAGGGGCGCAAAGTCGGGGTGATCTCCCACGTGCAGGAAATGCACGAGCGAATCCCCGTGCAAATCCAGGTTCGTCGCCAAGGCAATGGCCTCAGCACGCTGGAGGTCAAATGAGCACACCGACGCTCTACTCCTTCCGTCGTTGCCCCTACGCCATGCGCGCACGCATGGCGCTGCGTTACAGCGCGGTGGCCGTGAACATTGTCGAAGTCAGCCTGAAAGCCAAACCTCCCGAGATGCTTGCGCTGTCGAGCAAGGGCACCGTACCGGTGCTGAGCGTTGAAGATCGGGTGATAGATGAAAGCCTGGAGATCATGCGCTGGGCGCTGGAACAGAATGACCCGCAGGACTGGCTGCTGAAGGACGATCCGGCAGCGCAGCAACTCAGCGCGACGCTGATCGAAGCAAACGATCAGGTATTCAAGCTGCACCTCAATCGCTACAAATACGCCGAGCGCTACCCGGAACATCCCATGGAGCATTACCGCGCAGAGGGGGAAGTGTTTTTGCGCAGGCTGGATGAGCTGCTGCAACAGCGGGCTTGTCTGGTGGCCGATCATTTGAGTCTGGCGGACATCGCCCTCGCGCCGTTCATACGCCAGTTCGCCCATGTCGACCGCGACTGGTTCGCGCAGACGCCTTATCGACATCTTCAGGTCTGGTTGCAGGAGATTCTGGAGTCAACATTGTTCAGCGCCATCATGGCCAAACACTCCACCTGACCCCACCTCGTAGGAGCTGCCGAAGGCTGCGATCTTTTGATCTTTTGATTTTCCGTTTCCCACAAGATCAAGATCAAAAGATCGCAGCCTGCGGCAGCTCCTATGTATGGACTCGCCTCCACTG
>CAYNGZ010000332.1:0-5872 GCA_964396695.1 uncultured Pseudomonas sp. | reverse complement strand
GAGAAGAAGGACGATGAGACCGAGCGTCGCCGGGACTGTGGTGTCTAACGCTGAGACTACAAGTGTGGATACTCAGGTTGCAGATGCGAACTCACGTGCGGTTGCGTTGAGCGTCCCAGGAAGGCGAGCCGAAGTTGGGGCAGGGCACTACGATGCCGAGGCGAGGGGGGCTGGACCGGTTTGAAAGCCGGCTTGACGCTCTTGCTGGTCCCGTCTGGGGAAAAACAGCTCGAAACAGGTCACGCCATTCTCGCTGGTGACGCTGTAGTGGCCACCATGCAACTGCATGATAGTCGCTACGATTGATAACCCCAGGCCACTGGACTGGGCCGAGCGCTCGCGTGATTGATCAACGCGGTAGAAACGCTCGAATAATCTCGGAAGGTGCTCCGCCGGGATGGTGGTTCCGTAGTTGCGCACGCGCAGATGGATGCCACTCTCGGACGGTGTGGCCTGGATCAACAGTTCGGAATGAGGTGCCCCATATTTTATTGCATTGGCACACAGGTTGGCCAAGGCGCGGCGTAGCAGCGTTGGCTCGGCCCAGATAAGGCCGTCACCCTCCACACGGATGGTGATATCGACGTCCGCGGCCAGGCCTTCAAAGTAATCGGCTACGCGTTCCAGCTCGTCGGCGGCGCCCAGCTCCTGGCGCTGGTCACGAGCGCTGCCGGGGTCAGTGCGAGCGAGGAACAGCATGTTGTCGAGCATGCGTGCCAGGCGTTCGAGTTCCTCGACGTTGGAGGCAAGCAACTGCTGGTAATGTTCCACGCTGCGGTTCTGCTGCATGGCGACCTGGGTTTCACCCAGCAAGTTGTTGATGGGCGTGCGCAGTTCGTGAGCCATGTCAGTCGAGACCTGGCTCAGTTGCGCAATACCCTTGGCGAGTCGCTCAAGCATGGTGTTGAAAGAGTCGATCATCGGGAGCAACTCCTTCGGGGCACCTCGGCCGTCGAGTCGCTCTGTCAGATTGCCAATGCCAATACCGTGGGCTTGATGCGCCAGGCGTCTGAGGGGTAACAAACCGCGGTGAACCACGGCATATCCAGCCAGCGCCAGGACAATGGCCGCGAGACTGGCGAGGACGTATACGCTGAGACGATAGCTGGCGAGCACGGCGGTTCGCTCGGTCATCAGGCAGCCGACGGTCACCTTCAGCTTGCCCGAGTTGATACTCGCGGAGATGGCCGCGAAGGGGGTACCGTTCACGGCGGGAAGATGACGTACATCGGTCAGTGCCAGGGAATGGTCCATTGCCACGGGCGTGAGGTCGGGAATAGCGATATCTCTGGGATTGACCTGTAATAACGGGGCTTCCCCTGAAACGCCAATCGCGAGTACGTACTCACTATTGCCCAGTATGTTCTGAAACAGCACAGGCTTGGTCCTGATCAGTTCCAGCGTATTGCTGCCATTGAGAAAGTTACGCAGCTGATCCATGCGATAGACCAGGGTGGACTCGTCACGTCGTATCAGTTCGCGTTCAAGCTCGCGGTACAGTACGACGCCGGTGGTTGCCAGCAGGGCGAAGGCCAGCAAGGCAAACACCACCGCCAGGCGCAGGGTCAGGGAGTAATGGCGATGGCTCATGGCTGCGTATCGAAGCGGTAGCCAATGCCCCGCACACTGTGGATCAGCTTCAGCTGGAAAGGGTCGTCGATTTTCAGGCGCAGGCGTCGCACCGCCACGTCCACCACGTTGGTGTCGCTGTCGAAGTTCATGTCCCAGACCCGGGAGGCGATCAGTGAACGAGACAGCACCTGGCCCTGATGCGTGGCGAGCAGGTGCAACAATGCAAACTCCTTGTTTGTCAGCGTCACTCGCACGCCGGCGCGGGTGACGCGGCGTTTGATGACATCAATCTGCAGGTCGGCGATCTGCAGTTGATCTTCTTCCCGGATCGGACCCCGGCGGGTCAGGGTGCGCAGGCGTGCGACCAGTTCGGCGAAAGAAAAGGGTTTGATCAGGTAGTCGTCGGCCCCCAACTCCAGGCCTTTGATCCGGTCGGCGATGTCATCCCGCGCGGTCAGGAACAGTACTGGCGTGTCGGCTTCCTTGCGCAGGCGGCGCAGTACTTCCCAGCCGTCCATCTTCGGCATCATCACATCCAGCACGATGACGTCGAAAGGTGTTTCCAGGGCCTGGTATAAACCGTCAACGCCATCGCGGGCCAAACTGACGGAGTATCCCTGCTCCTGCAGGCCATTGAGCAGGTAATTGCCGGCCTTGGGCTCGTCTTCCACAACAAGGATGTTCATGAGAATGACCTTGGTTCGATTCGGTATTCGATCCACAAAAAGCGGAGCTGAAAGCCGCGAGCAGGTAGCGCAAGTATAGCCCTGTCATCAGGTTGTATTGCGTATTGCCTGCTCTCGGACAGTCATGTGCATAAAGCACCGCATCAGTTTTCGTTCGTGCAACGTCCTTGAACCTGATAGTCCAGCACATGTTCCCGGCCCTGATGGTCCAGGTAATCGAGACGGGCCGGAATGACACCGCATTGGCCCGAGATGTCAGTCATGGAGATGACTTTCGCAAGGTCCAGGTGGACAAGGAAACCGGTCTTGTCGTGGATCACCGCCGAGGTGTCGGTGGTATTGGCGAAAACTGAGCTGGTAGCGAGGAGGATGGCGATTCCAAGCATGAACTGTTTCATGGCCGTATCTCTCTGTCTGAAGTGAGCTGCCTGTTGTCTGGCAGTGAATTCACGGTAACAAGGCCACTCCAACAGCTGACGAACAGCACGATGACAAAGTTGTAATGCAATGCCGAATTCGAGCAATGCGCCCTCAAATGTGGCCCAAGTACCCGTACCTGTGGCCAACGGTAGCGCTTGTGCGCTGCGTCGTTTGGTAACGCCTGTTTCGCGCTTTCGCGCATCCCGCTGATTCAATTCATATTTCATTTTCGGTGGGATTTTCCTGCAGGCCTGTGGCACACTTTCTGCCGTCTATTCCGTTACTGAATATCTTATTCCGGTATAGCGGAATCATCGACCTCTGAAGTCTCGGACAAGATCGTTTTCATGAGTCGGGGGCGAATCGAAGAGCAGGGGCCACCCAAAGAGCTGTTCGAGCGTCCGGAGTCTCCGCGTCTGGCGGAATTTCTCAAGAACACCCGTTTTTAACTGTCCACTTCAAATCAGGAGAAACACCCATGAGCATTACTCGTTACGGCACCGGTAGCACCGCCGGTGGCGGCCAGCCGCGTCCTTTCGCTCGTGCGGTCGAAGCCGATGGCTGGTTGCATGTGTCCGGTCAGGTGCCGGCGGTGGACGGCGAAATCATTTCCGGCGGGATCGTCGAGCAGACTCACCAGACCATGCGCAACCTGATCGCGATCCTCGAAGAAGCCGGTTATGGCCTCGAAGACGTGGTGCGCACGGGCGTATGGCTGGAAGATCCACGGGACTTCTGGAGCTTCAACAAAGTCTTCTCCGAATACTTCAGCCCCGAACACGCCCCGGCCCGGGCCTGCGTGCAGGCGAACATGATGGTCGACTGCAAGGTCGAGATTGATTGTGTGGCGTACAAGAAGAAGGCCTGAGATTTGCGGTGGTCTTGAGGGCCCCCCCTCACCCTAACCCTCTCCCCAGAGAGGTGAGGGGACTGATTTGTGTCGATGCGGATTTTGGTGTTCGAAACATCTTTTGCATCGATACGGTCAGGCTCCCTCTCCCCTCTGGGGAGAGGGCGGGGGGTGAGGGGTGGATCTGACTGACGCCACCACCCCCGTGCAGTTACTATCCCGGTGAATTTGAATGGGAACCCACTGACATGACCGAAGACACCATCAAGCGCCGGGCTCGCGGTCTGGACCGGGCGTTCGATATTCTCGACTTCCTCAAGGAAATCGGCCAGCCGTTGCGTCCGAACGACATCGCCAACGGTATCGGCAGTCCGAAATCCACGGTCTACGAGCTGGTTGCGTCCCTGCTTGAGCGAAGGATTCTCGAACCGGTAGGCAAGGAAGGTCACGTCTACCTCGGCCGGCAACTGTACTTTCTCGGTCAGGCGCATTTGCGTCATTTCGACCTGAGCCGCGAGGCCGATCATGCCTTGCAGGAGATCGTCAGCCAGACCCGCGAAACCGCGCAGATGTGCCTGTTGAACGGGCGCAAATACACGGTGGCGCTGATGAAGGAGGGCGAGCGGCATTTCCGCATCTCCTCGGACATCGGCGAGAACGCCCCCATCCCGTGGACCGCTTCCGGGCGCTTGCTGCTGGCGCATTTGAGTGACCAGCAAATCGTCGACCTGATCGATGAGGATGACTTCATCCTGCCTGACGGCGAGCGTTTGCCGCTGGAGCGTTTTCTCGCGGAAATCCGTCAGGCCGGCATCGACGGATTCTTCTCCTTCGACAGCGTCGCCGACACCTTTACCCATTGCTTCGCCGCCCCGGTGAAAGACCCGAGTGGCGTCGCCATTGCGACCCTGTGCATCGTCGCCCCAAGGGCCGATGCCAAGAACAATTACCACGACTATCGCCGGGTATTGATCGAAAGCGCGAACAACCTGGCCCGTCGCATCAACGAATAACAGTGGCCGTTCGCGGCCGCGTGTGAGGAGTGAGAACATGCCTTCTGCCTTGAACATCGCTGCCGTGGAAAAGGGCACCGGCCAACCCGGCGCCAACCTGGTGCGTGACGTCAGCCTGCCGGCGCTGGTGCTGCACCGCGAAGCGCTGGAACACAACATTCGCTGGATGCAGGCGTTTGTCAGCAACAGCGGTGCCGAGTTGGCGCCGCACGGCAAAACCAGCATGACCCCATCGCTGTTTCGCCGCCAACTGGAGGCGGGCGCCTGGGGCATCACCCTGGCCACTGCGGTGCAGACTCGTGCCGCCTACGCCCATGGCGTGCGCCGGGTGTTGATGGCCAATCAGTTGGTGGGGGCGCCGAACATGGCGCTGATCGCCGAGTTGCTGGCGGACCCGGCCTTCGACTTTCACTGCATGGTCGATCACCCGGACAACGTCGCCGACCTCGGGGCCTTTTTCGCCGCACACGGTCTGCGCCTGAACGTGATGATCGAGTACGGCGTGGTCGGCGGCCGTTGCGGTTGCCGCAGCGAAGCCGAAGTGCTGGCACTGGCCGAAGCGATCAAGGCGCAACCGGGGTTGGCGTTGACCGGCATTGAAGGCTACGAAGGGGTGATTCACGGCGATCAGGCGGTCAGCGGCATCCGCGAATTTGCCGCCTCCCTGGTACGCCTCGCGGTGCAGTTGCAGGACAGCGGTTCTTTTGCGATCGACAAGCCGATCATCACGGCCTCGGGTTCGGCCTGGTATGACCTGATCGCCGAGTCCTTCGAAGCCCAGAACGCTGGCGGACGTTTCCTCAGCGTGCTGCGCCCCGGCAGTTATGTGGCTCATGACCACGGCATCTACAAGCAAGCGCAATGCTGTGTGCTTGACCGTCGTAGCGACTTGCACGAAGGCCTGCGTCCGGCCCTGGAAGTCTGGGCCCATGTGCAGTCGTTGCCGGAACCGGGTTTTGCGGTGATCGCACTGGGCAAGCGCGACGTGGCGTATGACGCGGGGCTGCCGGTGCCATTGCTGCGTTACCGGGCGGGTGTGTTACCCGCCGTTGGCGATGACGTCAGTGCCTGCACCGTGACGGCGGTGATGGATCAGCATGCATTCATGACGGTAGCGCCCGGCGTTGAGTTGCGAGTGGGCGACATCATCTCGTTCGGTACCTCTCACCCGTGCCTGACCTTCGACAAATGGCGCACCGGTTGCCTGGTGGATGAGCAGTTGAACGTCATCGAAAGCATGGAAACCTGTTTTTAAGGTTTGAGACCGAGGCGCGACCTTCGCGAGCAAGCCCGCTTGTGTCTTACGCAGGATTTAGACTGAGGATGAGAGC
>CAYNGZ010000331.1:0-5901 GCA_964396695.1 uncultured Pseudomonas sp. | reverse complement strand
GCGACCCCCTGCATTGGGTCAAGAAGCTGCCAAATGGCGCGCGCCACCGGATCCGGCATGTCTTCGCTGACGCCATAGGCATCGAAACCGAGCTTTTCCGCCATCGCCTTGCGCTTGGCGGCCTGCTCGTCATCGGACTTGATGATGATCCGCCCCGGAATACCCACCACCGTGGCACCCGCCGGCACCGCCTTGGTCACCACCGCATTGGAACCCACCTTGGCACCCGCCCCCACGGTGAACGGCCCCAACACCTTGGCACCCGCCCCGACCACTACGCCGTCTTCCAGCGTTGGGTGGCGCTTGCCTTTGTTCCAACTGGTGCCACCGAGGGTCACGCCCTGATACAGCGTCACGTCATTGCCGATTTCAGCGGTTTCGCCGATGACAATGCCCATGCCATGGTCAATAAAGAAGCGACGACCGACCTTCGCGCCCGGATGAATCTCGATCCCGGTCAACCAGCGACCGAAGTTCGATACCAGCCGCGCCAGCCATTTCCAGCCCATACCCCATAGCGCCGACGACAGACGATGAATCCAGATAGCGTGCATGCCCGGGTAGCAGGTCAGCACCTCAAACGCATTGCGGGCCGCCGGGTCACGGTGGAAAACGCTCTGGATATCTTCACGCAAACGCTCGAACATCATTAATCCTTCCGTTTAAGAAGCTCACCACGGGCCGCTTTTTGGGTTTCCGTGAGGATGCCACGCAAAATATTCATTTCCGCCCGGCTGACCGAGCTTCGTCCGTACAACCGACGCAGGCGCGTCATCAAGTGCCGCGGTTTTTCCGGATCGAGAAATTCGATGGCCACCAGCGTCTGCTCCAGGTGCTCATAGAATCGCTCCAATTCGTCCATGGTCGCCAGCTCGCCACTCTTGGTGGACGCCACTTCATCCTTCTCGACCTTGCTTGGCCGACCTTCGGCCGCCAGCCAGGACATGCGCACTTCATAGCTCAGCACCTGCACCGCTGCCCCGAGATTCAGCGAACTGAACTCAGGGTCTGATGGAATGTGCACGTGATAATGACATCGCTGCAGCTCTTCATTGGTCAGGCCGGAATCTTCACGACCAAACACCAGCGCAATCTCGGCGCCTTGCGCAGCTTCCTCAACGACCTTCCCCCCGCACTCACGGGGATCGAGCAGCGGCCAAGGGATACGACGGTCACGCGCACTGGTGCCCAGCACCAGATTGCAACCGGCCAGTGCATCTTCCAGCGTGGCAACGACCTGGGCGTTTTCCAGGATGTCGCCGGCACCGGAGGCCCGTGCATCGGCTTCGTGGTGCGGGAACAAGCGCGGCTCGACCAGCACCAATCGCGACAGGCCCATGTTCTTCATGGCACGCGCAGCCCCGCCGATGTTCCCGGGATGGCTGGTATTGACCAGGACGACACGAATGTTCTGCAGCAAGGGAGGCGCTCTCTGACAGGGAAATGGGGAGCAAATCTTACAGTTCCTCCTACCGTTAAGCTATGAAAGCGAACGTCGACCTTCACCTGTAGAAACTTTCTGATAGAATGCCCGGCTTTCTTTAACAACCTTAGGTGACACATCCATGCAGCCCATGCTGAATATCGCGCTGCGCGCCGCCCGCAGCGCCAGTGAATTGATCTTCCGCTCCATCGAGCGCCTGGATACCATCAAGGTCGACGAAAAAGACGCCAAGGACTATGTGTCCGAAGTGGACCGCGCTGCCGAACAGAAAATCGTCGACGCGCTGCGCAAGGCCTACCCGAATCATTCGATCATGGGTGAAGAGACCGGCATGCACGCCGGTACCGGGATCGAAGGTGAAGAATACCTGTGGATCATCGATCCACTGGACGGCACCACCAACTTCCTGCGCGGCATTCCTCACTTCGCTGTCAGCATCGCCTGCAAATACCGCGGTCGCCTGGAGCACGCCGTTGTTCTGGACCCGATTCGCCAGGAAGAATTCACCGCCAGCCGTGGTCGTGGCGCCCAACTGAACGGCCGTCGCCTGCGCGTCAGCGGTCGCACCAGCCTGGACGGCGCCCTGCTGGGTACCGGTTTCCCGTTCCGTGACGACCAGATGGACAACCTCGACAATTACCTGGGCATGTTCCGCGCCCTGGTTGGCCAGACCGCCGGCATCCGCCGCGCCGGCTCGGCGAGCCTGGACCTGGCCTACGTTGCCGCTGGCCGTTTCGACGCCTTCTGGGAATCGGGTCTGTCCGAGTGGGACATGGCGGCAGGCGCCCTGCTGATTCAGGAAGCGGGCGGCCTGGTGAGCGACTTCACCGGTGGTCACGACTTCCTTGAAAAAGGCCACGTCGTTGCCGGCAACACCAAGTGCTTCAAAGCTGTACTGACGGCCATCCAGCCGCACCTGCCAGCCTCGCTGAAACGCTAAGCGCCAGGCACAAAAAAGGGTCTTCACGGAGCCCCGGGAAAGACAGACACAAGAACGCCGGTTTGATTGAGGATGTTCGTGCGAGCGAACACATCCGACAAACCGGCGTTTTTATGTGCGCTATTACTGCTCCCACAGTAGATTGTGCTCGTCGTCACAATTGAGTTCACAAGAGCCGGATGTGGGAGAATGCCCGCCACTTTGAGCCAAATCCCTGAATCGACTTCCCATGACCGCCCCCAGCAAATCCAAAGCCCCGCGCCAAAAGCCAAAACCCGCGCAACCGGCCAAAGCCGTTGAGCCGCGCGAGAAGGCCAGCCTGCACCCGCGCAACCGCCACCAGGGCCGTTACGACTTCCCGGCGCTGATCAAGAGCACGCCTGAACTGGCGAAGTTCGTGATCATCAATCCGTACGGAAAAGAAAGCATCGACTTCGCCAGCCCTGACGCGGTGCGGGTGTTCAACCGTGCGTTGCTCAAGTCGTTTTACGGCATTGCCCATTGGGACATTCCGGCCGATTACCTGTGCCCACCGGTGCCGGGGCGTGCCGACTACGTGCACTTTCTGGCGGACCTGCTGGCCAGCGGCAACGAAGGCGTGATCCCTCGTGGCGCGGCAGTACGGGTATTGGACGTCGGCATGGGCGCCAACTGCGTGTATCCGCTGATCGGCTATAGCGATTACCGCTGGCACTTCCTCGGTTCGGAAATCGACGCCACCGCCCTGGCCTCGGCCAAGACCATTGTCCAGTCCAACGGTCTGAACAAGGTTATTCAGCTGCGCCAGCAGAGCAATCCCAAGCACATCCTGTCGGGCTTGCTGGACAGTGCCGAACGCTTTGACCTGACCCTGTGCAACCCGCCGTTTCACGCCTCCCTGGATGAAGCCACACGCGGTAGCACCCGTAAATGGCGGGCACTGGGCAAGGCCGACCCAAAACGCAAACTGCCGGTGCTGAACTTCGGAGGCCAGGCGGCGGAGTTGTGGTGTGAAGGTGGTGAGGTGCGCTTCGTGACCCAGTTGATCAGCGAAAGCGCCCAGTTGCCGCAACAAGTGCTCTGGTTCAGCACGCTGGTGTCGAAAGCCTCGAACCTGCCAGCGATTCAAACCGCGCTGAAAAAAGCCGGCGCGCTGGAAAGCCAGGTCGTGGAAATGTCCCAAGGGCAGAAGCAAAGCCGCTTCGTCGCCTGGACGTTCCAGAGTAAAGCGCAGCAGCAGGCCTGGCGTCAGGCGCGCTGGGTCACGACGTCAGGGGAATGATCAGGCGTATTGCAGCGATTTACCTTGCGTAAATCGTTGTAACGGAAACAAAAAAACCGTGCCCGGATTGCCCCGGAACACGGTTTTTTTATGCATCTTACTTGTTGACAGCGTCAGTCAGGCCTTTAGCCACGACCAGCTTGATCACTTTCTTGGCAGCGATTTCGATGGCAGCGCCAGTCGAAGGGTTGCGGCCGGTACGGGCAGGACGCTCGGTCACTTTCAGCTTACCGATACCTGGCAGAGTGATTTCGCCGCCGTTTTCCAGTTGATCAGCAACGATTTGGCCCAGTTGCTCCAGAGCGTTACGCGCAGTGGTTTTTGGCGCGTCGATAGCTTCAGCGATATCGGCGATCAGTTGGTCTTTAGTAAGAGCCATGTGGTGTTCCTTCCCTATCAAATTCATATGGATTGCAGAGTGCAGTGTCAGCCATCGAGCCCGATCTTCTGGATCTGGCACCCTCGGCTACAACACCGACAGGTCGGGGTTATAGATACCGAAATCAGGGTTTGGTTCGACCTGACAAGTGCTGAATGCACGCTTAACGCAGTGACTTCGCGTAAGACCGGGCAAAACTAGCACAGAGACGGGGAAATATCCGCCTCTACCTACCCATTTGGTCAGCTTTATTGCTCTAAATCCGGAAAAAAGTGCATAAGCCCGGTCAGATACGCCTCACACTCCCTTCAAGCACCGCCAAAACCAGCAGGTGCGGTACACTGGGCACTTTTTCAGGGGAGCACGCCCTCCTCTATTCAATCAGCCGAGAAGCCTATGCCGATCCGTCATTGCATCGTCCACCTGATCGACAAAAAACCCGACGGCACCCCCGCAGTTCTCCACGCTCGCGACTCGGAACTGGCAGAGTCCACGGCCATCGAGAACATGCTCGCCGACCTCAACGAGAGCTACAACGCCAAACAGGGCAAGGCCTGGGGGTTCTTCCATGCCGAATCCGGCGCCCATCCGTTCAGCGGCTGGCTGAAGGAATACTTCGACGGTGGCAAGGACTTCACGGCGTTCAGCCGCATTGCCGTGGAACACCTGCAAAAGCTCATGGAAGAATCCAACCTGTCGACCGGCGGTCACGTGCTGTTCGCGCATTATCAGCAAGGCATGACGGATTACCTGGCCATCGCCCTGCTGCACCACAGCGAAGGCGTTGCAGTGACCGACCAGCTCGATGTGACACCGTCCCGCCACCTGGACCTCGGCCAGTTGCACCTGGCGGCACGCATCAACGTGTCCGAGTGGCAGAACAACAAGCAGTCCAAGCAGTACATTTCCTTCATCAAGGGCAAGAACGGCAAGAAGGTTTCGGAGTATTTCCGCGACTTCATCGGCTGCCAGGAAGGCGTCGACGGTCCGGGCGAAACCCGCACCCTGCTCAAGGCGTTCAGTGATTTCGTCGAAAGCGAAGACCTGCCGGAAGACTCCGCCCGCGAGAAGACCAAGACCCTGGTCGACTACGCCAGCAGCCAGGCCAAGCTCGGCGAACCGATGGGCCTGGAAGAGTTGTCGGAGCTGATCGACGAAGAACGCCCGAAAGCCTTCTACGACCACATCCGCAACAAGGACTACGGTCTGTCGCCGGAGATTCCGGCGGACAAACGTACCCTGAACCAGTTCCGCCGCTTCACCGGCCGCGCCGAAGGCCTGTCCATCAGTTTCGAAGCGCATCTGCTGGGCTCGAAGATCGAATACGACGAAGAGGCCGGCACGCTGATCATCAAGGGCCTGCCGACCCAGCTGACCGATCAACTGAAGCGCCGCAACTGATGCTGGGCGGCGCGCTGAAGAAATGCCTGCTGATTCTGCTGGTGGTTGTGGCTTACCAGAACCGGGGCAAGATCGAGCGGGTATTCAATCCGTCGCAAGGGGTGTCCGAGCAGACCCAGGCCAACGCCAGGGTCGTGCTCTACGCCACCGACTGGTGCGGTTACTGCAAACTGACCCGGCGCTTTCTCGACCGCAAAGGCATTCCTTACCGCGAGTTCGACATCGAGAAAGATGCCGAGGCGCGCAAGGCTTATGAAGCGCTCGGCGGACGCGGCATTCCGATGCTGGATGTGAATGGCACATTGATTCGCGGTTATGAGCCCGAGGCGATCCTCGCCGCACTTAAATCGTAGCGCTGAAACACCACTTTCCCGTAGGAGCTGCCGCAGGCTGCGATCCTTTGATCTGCTGAAAAGATCGCAACCTGCGGCAGCTCTTATGGAACAAAAAATAACTTATTGATTTATATATTATTT
>CAYNGZ010000330.1:0-5908 GCA_964396695.1 uncultured Pseudomonas sp. | reverse complement strand
AAACTGTGTGTGACGTCATAGAGTCCAGAAATGCCTCATTGAGTTTCGGAGGCATGAACCCACAACACTTTGACTCCCATGTATCGAAGTCCGTACCTAAATATAAGGATGGGCACGACATCGTGCTGTCGCTCAGCGATTTTTTTGTAAAAAGCGATAGCATCTGCTACGAACTTGGTAGCTCCACCGGCACCCTCACTCGGCAACTTGCACAGCGCCACTGCGCCTCGACGAAGTGGGTGGGCATTGATGTAGAAGAGGCCATGACCCGCAAGGCGAATGAGCTCTTGAGCGCATCACCGCAGCACAACGTCAGCTTCATTACCGACGACATCCTGACCTTTCCCTATGAAAAAAGCGATCTGATAGTTGCTTATTACACTATCCAGTTTGTGCACCCGCGTATTCGCCAAGCCTTGTTCGATCGTATCTACGAATCCTTGAACTGGGGTGGAACTTTCATCATGTTTGAAAAAGTACGCGGCCCAGACGCACGCTTTCAAGACATCCTCAGTAGTCTATATGTAGATTATAAGCGTGACCAAGGTTATAACGCCGACGAAATCCTGGCGAAAACCAGAAGTTTGAAAGGTGTACTTGAACCTTTTTCCACAGCTGGCAATATTGACATGCTATCCCGTGCCGGATTCAAAGATATAACCAGTATATTCAAATATATTTGCTTTGAAGGTTTCTTCTGCATCAAGTGACCGGGATGTCATCGTGAGTACAACTATAGAACAGCAGTATTTGCAACTTTTGCAAATGCCCGACATGTTTCGCGCGCAGAAAATGGATTGTGAACTGTGCAATTCCAAAAAACATTGGGTTTTGTTGGATAGTGTCCAGGGACCCGGTGACCAGGCGGTGCCATTGCCGGTGCTCGGTTGCCAGGATTGTGGGCATATTTTCCAGCAATACCGCTTCGATGAAGCCTTCTACAGCGCTTACTACGACAAATTCTACCGCCTGAGCTTGTTCGGTAATACGGAACCGGAACGTGCCTTCTTTCTGGACCAGGTACGCCGCGGCGAACACCTGTGCCGGTACTTGCAAGATGTGCTTCCCGCCAAAGGCAAAATGCTTGATGTCGGTTGTTCCGCCGGCGGCCTGATGATTCCCTTCGCTAAACGGGGCTGGTCAGTAAGAGGCAATGACCCCGACCGGGCCTACGTGGAATATGGCAAAAACATCGGCCTGGACATCGATCTGGTGGGTGCTGAACGTATGAGCCCCAGTGGTGATTACAACCTGATCATCATCAATGGTTCGCTCGAACATGTTTATGACGTCAACCAAGTTATGCAACTCTGCCGGCAGGCCAGTGCCGAGGACGGGTTGCTGTTGATTGAAGGTCGCGCGCTGGGCTATGGCATCGAACAAGGGTTTCTAACGCATAACCATCGCCGCTACTTGAGTGCCAGCAGCATCGAGTACCTGATGTGCCAGCATGGTTGGGAACCGATACAGACCACCCATGAGCCCGTGTGCGGGCCGACTCGACCGGGGGCGGTGTTCGTACTGGGGCGAACCTGTGCCCAACGTGCCACCGAGCACCTCGAAAACATTAAGGCCCAGGGCCGCAAGGCACTTCAGGAGTCCTACATGCCAAGCCTGCACTCGTTGCGAACCCGCGCATGAGTGCCTCGGCCTATGCACTCGAAAAATCGAGCACCCAAGTCCATTCCTGCTTTAGGGAAGATCTGATCGTGACACCACCGTCAGCAGATTCTGTCACTTGGCGCTACAACCTCTACGACCCCTGTAATGATATCGGCTTTGAACTGGGCAAGGCCGAGTACTCGCTGGCTTTGCTTTTCGATGGCCAGCGAAGCCTGCGAGATATTGCCGACGCCGCCCTTGCGCAGCATCGAATCAAGGTAAGCCCTGAGAAGCTTGCGCAGTTCGAGCGCAAACTGCTCAACCTGAAACTGCTGAGCAGCGAGCAAACCGCTCATAAAAAGGACCTGCGCGACCCGGCCACGGGCATAACCTACGGCCCGATGAAAGAGCATTTGCTGATTAACCTGGTGAAAACCAACCCGCAGCCACTGCTCGATCATATTTACCGGTTGGCGCCCTGGTGCTGCCGCGCGGCATTCATATTGCCGCTGCTGGTGTTGGCCCTGGCAAGCTTCGTGTACCTGGGCGCGCACTTCGGCACGTTCATGGCCGATGCTGGCAATACCTATATCCAAAGTTACCGCTGGTTGCTCTGGCACTTCCCGGTCATTTTGACCTCCATCGCCCTTCACGAACTGGGGCACGCGATGGCCTGTCGTCACTATGGGGTCAAGGTCAGCGATTTCGGAATCGGCATCTACTTGTTGCTGGCCACCGGCTGGGTACGTCCGGTGCAGACGCAATGGTCGCAGCTGCCGCTGAACCAACGGGTGATCACCATTCTGGCAGGCCCCTTGGTCAGCCTTCTGTACGCCGGCGTGGGAATTGTCCTGTGGGCGATGTTCCGTGACACCCAAGGGATTTTGCCCGCTCTTTTTGTGGTGATGATCGTGGCTTCGTTTATTTCCCTTGTACCGACGCTGCTGCCCATCTTCAATGGCGACACGTACCTGGCTATTACCGAGGTTCTCGGGCAACCGCGTCTGCGCCAGCGCGCCTTCAACCATGTAAAGCGCCATTGGCGCACCGCACCACTGGAAGCGGTTTCCCCTGCATTGCGCAGGCTCTACTGGTGCACATTCCTGTTGACCTGCCTGGGCTGGGTAATCGCCTGGTGCTTCACCGCAGCCACCCTGATTCGCCTTTTCAACCACCCATAAGGACGATGTCATGACCCAACCTACAGTGATCCCGGCTATCGCCAACACGGATGAACTGACCACCGAACCCACTGCCGGCATCACGCCGCAAGCCCTCGACGATACGCCGTTCGAGGAGTTCGACCTCGACGATATCGAAATCATCGAAAGCAAAGTTTTCGCCTGATCGCTCCGTGCTTCCTCGGCTTGACGTCGAGGGAGCCGCCCCCTTCCTCTGACTGGGCAACCACATGGCTCACTTCGTTAAGCCCGAACCGATTGGTGTGGGTATCCAGTACAACCCCGAGATCCTCGACTGGTTTCCATTTGAGGACATCGAAGTCGATGTGCTGGAAATCCTTCTCGACAACATCATGGCCCCCATGGATGGCCCGCAGATTATCAGGCCCGCGGCCCAGGCGATGATCAATCGGCTGGCTGAGAAATTCACGTTGCTGGCACATTCCAATTACGGTTGCGACTTTGGTTTCAGCCCTCTTGAAGAAACCGCCGCGGTGCAACGTCATGTGCCCCTGGCGAAGATGCTGAACAGTCCATGGGTTGCCAACCATTGTTTTTATGGCGACAACTCCTGGCTGGATATCTGGAGCAGCCCATTACAGTTTTCCAATGCAGAGGTGCTCCGCTGCGCCGAACGCGCGAAGGCTTTGCAGGCACATTATGGGATGCCACTGGCCCATGAAAACGCCGCCTATTACCTGCAATGCCCAGGCGCGGAAATGCGTGAAGCCGAGTTCCTGGCCCGGCTTGTGCAGCAGTCCGGCACCTTTTTGCACCTGGACTTGCACAACATCTACACCAACCATCTGAACCTGAAAAACTTCGACTTGCGCGACTACCTAGACACCTTGCCATTGGACAAGGTGATCTCGGTGCATCTGGCAGGTGGCAGCTGGCACGAGGGGCTTTACCACGACTGGCATGACTCGTGTGTACCCGAACCCGTTTGGGATCTGTACCAGGAGCTCATGTCCCGCACCCAACCCTCGGCGATCATCCTGGAATACCAGGGGCAGGCCCACCATGCGCTGACACGAGTGATGGACGCCAACGACGAACACATGATCGTCTCCGATGTACGGCGCGCACAGAAAATCTGGAACCACTACACAAAACCGGTACAGGAGCTGACGCATGGATGCTGAGCAGGTCTGGAAGCTATGGCGACGCCTGCTACGCGATGAAATACTGCAGCAGCAGTTATACGAAGCTCAGGGCGCAACTCAATGGCTGCAAAACTTTCCCGATGACGAGCGGGCGATTCTGCATGCCTATGCCAGTCAGTTTGAGAGGGTGAAATGGTTCGTCGAAAACTATCAGTTCCGCTTGGTCAATTCCTTTATCAATGCGCTGGAAACCGGCGCCCCGTTGACTTTGCGCGCACTGCTCAACATCGGGCTGGATCTACCGACACTTTCCAAGACGTTCCTGCGTCAACAAGAGTGGTTCGATTACGGACCAAGGGTTTATGGCTACTGCAATGCAGCACTAGGCTTTCTGCTCGAACACCAGGAACTCGCTGACTACCCACACATTCGCGACCTGATGGGGCTTGAACGCGAATGTGTGCGCCTCTACACCGGATTGGTGGAAGCCAGCGCCGTGGTGCCGGGCCATTATCAGCGCACCGACAGTGCACGCATTTACCAGAGCAGCTATGCGCTGTCGCAGTGGTTGCGTGATAAAAGCCTGCTGGGACGTAGCAACCCGGAGGAAACCAGCCAACATATCCTGGTGTATTTACCCACCCCTGAGGCCCGCCATAAATTCACGCTCATAAGCCCGCGCGCAGCGCACCTTTATAAATGCCTGGAGCAACCACAGTCACTCGTTACCTTGACGCAGATACTGAGTTCCACAGCCGCCCAACCAAGCGGCGAAGACATGGCACTGCTCGGCAAACTGCATCAACTCAACGCAATAAGGATGCCGGTCTAGACCATGGAAAGCTCACAGTACTTCTGGCTGCGCTCGACCGGTTTTCCCATTCATCACTTGACGGATCTTGGCCGATTCGCCGAGCTGCCATTGTGCCGCGCCTTTGAACATGACTTCCGTTCATTGCAAGCGCTGAAGACGACGTTGCTTGAAGAAGCCAACTCACACTCACCCCAGGCCTGCCGCAAACTCATCCGCAAACTCAATGAAGGCCAAGCCTTGCAGCCCTCCGACCTGCCACAAGCACTGCGCGAACCACTGAGCGAGTATTTGCAGAGCTGGAACGGACTATTGGAGCGGACCGCGACACGTGAAGAGGCAGACCAGGAGTACGCCACTTATCTGGAAAGCGCCCGCCAAGGGCTGATCGACTTCCTGGATGACGAAGCGGTGGCCGAGGCCTTGTTCATATCCAACCCGTCGGCGTTGACACGCATCCGTGAGCTGATCAGGGATCGGCACAGCAGAAACGATACCCGCAAAAAGCAGAAGCTGCGTTTGGGCTGGAGTTACGCGCAACGTTTCTGCGCCAAGAACGATACCTCAAGTTTTTTCGGACCTTTGGCCTGGGGCCGGTTCGATGCACACCAGACCGACAATGTGCAGCTGACCCAGGATGACACGGCGTGGATAAAGGATCGCCACACCCTCTTCGAGAATTGGGTGGTGCAGCGATTGGTCGAGCAGATCAACCAGCAATGTCCAGACACCGACCGCATGCCCTTGCAGCTCAATACCGGTTGCTACCTGCACGAACAGACCCTGTTCATGCCGATTGGCAAAAGCCAGCGCCTCAACCCGCAAACCGCGCAGGTACTGCATTACATCAGCGACCAACATGGTCGAGAACCCACCTTTGCGGGGATGTTGAACGCCTGTTCGGAAGCCGCGACCAGCACTCTGCGCGACCTGCTGGAACACCTGGTGAGCAAACGGATCGTGCGCCGAGGCTGGCAAATGTCACCCCGCGAGCGTAACCCCATCGAGCGGCTGCAACGCTGCCTGGCCAACGCCGGGGTATCCGATGAGTTCAGCAAGGTCTGGCATTCGCGCCTTGATGCGCTGGAGAGCCTGCGTCGTGACTATGCCCACGGCGACCTGATGCGCCGGACCGAATGCCTGGAGGGCTTGAACCAACTGCTTGGCGAGGCAGGGGTCGACCTCAGCCGAGAAACCGGCTCCATGTA
>CAYNGZ010000329.1:0-5923 GCA_964396695.1 uncultured Pseudomonas sp. | reverse complement strand
TCTGCGGCAGCTGAAGCAGGCAATCATCGATCAGGGTCACTTGAACCCGGCGCTCGCGGTCCTCGAAATAGTGATCGCGCTGGACTTGCCAGGCGGCCAGGATGGCAGCGTGTCGTGTCCGGGCAATGGGCGTTGCCACGGCAAACGCTGCACCTTGCTGCTGCAAATAACCGTGCTCCACCAGAATCGCCAGGCACTCCTGCCACCAGCGGCGATAGCGCTCACTGATCCCGGCCTGCTGACGCCAGGCTTCGGCGCTGTGCGCACCGGACGCGGTGAAGATGCCGAGGGTCTGCAACTGGATCAACAGCAGCACAGCAATCGATTGATCGAGCGTTTGCGGGTCAAATATCTGCTGCAACAGCTCGCGCTCGGCGGGCTCCAGCTCCACGCCCGGCGCCGCTACTGGCAGCAGTACGCCTGGATCAAACCGCAACTGCTGGCCCTCGGGCACGGTCATCAATTGGCGCACCGCCGGCGATGCCTTGATGCACAGCAAACGGCGCAGCGAACCGCTGGACAGGTGGGCGACAAAGCGGCTGAAACAGGCAAAGCCCTCGTCATCGTCAAGCGCGTCCAGATGCTGGCTGACCGTTTTCGCTTGCAGCGAAGCGCGCCAGAATCCCCAGTTGATCACGCCGACCGGAAAACGCGCTACCGGACCAATGGCCTCGGCAAAAGCGTCGGCAAAGGTGATGCCGCAGGCATAGGCCGACAGCTTCGCCGCGCCGGAAAAGGCAAAGCCCTGCCCGGAGGAGAAATAGCAGAGGAAATCCAGCGGCTGCTCGGCCAGCGCCTGATAAAAATGAAGGCTGCCACGGCTCTTGATGTCGAGAATCTGCTGGAACTGCGCCTCGGTGGTGTGCTGGATGCTGTTCTCGAAGTCGAAGACCATGGCACAGAACACAGCGCCATTGATTCGCCCGTACCGTTGATTGATCTGCGTCACGGCCTGCTGCAATTGCGCCAGATTTGTCGCATCGACCTGGAGATAATCGACCCGGCCCCGAAACTGCTCGGTCTTCAGGCTCTGTTGCACCTGCTCACTGTCGGCGGGCTTGCGCCCCAGCCAGATCACCCGGGCCTGATAGTGCTCGATCAGCTGACGGCTGATCACCTGACCAATCACGCCGCTACCGCCGAGGATCAGGTAAACCCCCTCCCGTTTCAGCGCCGAAGTGTTGGTGCGGCTCGGCGGCAAAGCCAGGGGTATCAACTGCTGGACAAAGCGCTCGCCGTAGCTGAGTTTGATCAGCTCGCCGCGCTCCGAAGCAGGCTCGGCAAGGATCTGCGCGAGCAGCCGTTGGCGGCTGTGCGGCGTTTCAAGCTCGTCGAGGTTGAGGTCCAGATTGCGCAGGTGCACCCGGTGCTCGCTCTGGGCCATGGCATAGCCCAGCCCGGCCATGCCCGCCCCCAACGGATTACCCCGTTGCGGCGCACCGGCAAAGGCGTAGCGGCCAAATGACAACAGGAAACAGTCAGTCGCGCTGCCGTCGACCGCTTGCTGTTGCAACGCCTTGAACAGCCGTAGCAGCGGTAACTCGTGGTGTTGCAGGCTGTCGGCGAGCGCCGACGGGGTCATGTCGCTGGCGGATTGCGCACCGATCACCATGATCTGCGCCACCGGGACAAGGACCGAAAGAATGTGTGCAAAACCTGCCGGATCATCGTCACCGCAATGCCAATGGCCTGCCGCTAATTCGGCCGTGGCGCCAGTACCGCAGTCGATCCGCAGCACATTCCGGGTGCCCTGATAATGCTCGGCAAGTGCCGCCAATAGCATCCCGGTCGCGTTGCCGGATTCGCCCAAAGTCACCAGCACAACCGCTCCGGCGCCCGGCACCATGGCCTGCTCGTCTGCGGTTTGAGCCTGCCAGCGTGGCAGGTAGCAGCACTCGGTCAGGTCCTGCTCAGTTGGCGCTTCGACGACGGGCGCATCGCCTCTTGGATGTGCCAGGCCCGGCATCCAGTAGCTGTTTTTGGCGAACGGATAACCCGGCAGGCTGATCCGCATAGGCCGCCGATACGTACTGTCGAGATAGAGCCGCTGCCAGTCGATGGCCTCGCCACGTACCCAGGCCGTCGCCAGTTCGGTCAACTGGTGATGTTGCAGCCAGTGATCGATCGGCAGCGAGATAGGTTCATCCAGCGCTGCGTCATAAGGATCGCTATGGCCACAGAACACGTTGTCTTGCGGTTCGCGCGCAATCCATAGCGCCAGACAACGCTGCAAATCCGCAATGGATTCCACCCGTAGCGCCAGCCGCTCAGCCATCGCTTCTCGCCCGGTTTGCAGGGTCCACGCCAGGTCGGCCATGACCGTCTGTTGTGCGTCTTCAGTGTCGAGAAACGCATGCAAGCGCGACGCTGATTCCGTCAGGCGTTGCGGATCACGGGCTGACAACAGGATCAGCCAGGGGCCGCGCATGGCTGGGCGTGAGTCTGTCGCGCCGAGGTGTTCTTCGACGATCAACGAGGCATTGGCCCCCCCGGCGCCAAACGAGGAAATTGCGGCGATACGCGTCGCGCCGTTGGCAGCCCAGGGCTCCAATTGCTGTTGCACGCGAAACGGTGAGTGTTCGAAATCGATGTTCGGGTTGGGCTGCACAGCATGCAGCGACGGTACCAGTTGGCGGTGTTGCAATTGCAGCAGCACCTTGCTCAACCCGGCGATGCCGGCGGCACTTTCACAGTGACCGATATTGCTTTTGATCGAGCCAATCGCGCAGCGGGCGCCGGCGCGATGGGCAAAGACCCGGCTCAGGCCGCTGATTTCGATGGGATCGCCCAGCGCGGTGCCGGTGCCGTGGGCTTCGATGTAGCTGATGCGGCTGGCGTCAATGGCTGACCGCGCCAGGGCTTTTTCCAGCACCCGCTGCTGGGCTCCGGCGCTCGGTACGGTGTAGCCGTTGGTCTTGCCACCGGCGTTGATCGCGCCGCCACGAATCACCGCGTAGATCCGGTCGCCGTCGGCAATCGCCTTGTTCAGCGGTTTGAGCACGACCGCGCCGACGCCTTCAGCATCGACAAAGCCATCGGCGTCATCACCAAAGGCGCGGCATTGTTTGCCCGGTGACAGCATCATCATTTCGCACAGGCTGAGGTAGTGCTGCGGATTGATGATCAGGTTGATGCCACCGGCAATCGCCACGTTGCAGCTGCCACTGGTCAGGCTCTCGACCGCCAGATGGATCGCCGTCAACGATGACGAACAAGCACTGTCGACCACAAAACTCGGGCCCTGCAGATCCAGTTGGTAGGACACCCGATTGGCAATCGACCAGTAGTTGCTGATGGGGTTGTAGCTGCCGTTCATGACCCCGACAAACACCCCGACCTCGCCCTGTTGATGCAAGGTCGCCGGGTTGTAGCCCGCGTCTTCGATGCTGTGATAGGCGACTTGCAGAAACAGCCGTTCCTGCGGGTCCATCCGTTCGGCTTCGGTGCGCGAGATGCGAAAGAAGGCCGAATCAAACTGATCGATGCCTTCGATAAACCCGCCCCAGCGCGTATAGAGATGCCCGGAGGTGCCCTTCTGTGCATCAAAATAGCGCCGCCAATCCCAGCGCTCGGCCGGAATTTCGTCGATGGCACAATGACCGTCGGCGAGGTTGCGCCACAAATGGCTCATCGATTGCGCGCCGGGATAACGACCATCGAGACCGATAATGGCGATATGGCTGACATCGCCCTTCTCGACCGGAACTGCGGTCTGCTCTTGAACGGTGATATTTGCCGTCGTATCGCGATGTTCGACCTCGGGTTGCCCCAATAGCGTTTCCAGCTCGTCGGCGCGGTGCTGGATAAAATGCTCGGTCAGCGCCGCCAGGGTCGGCACTTCAAAAAACAACGCACTGTCGATGGCTGCAAAATGCTCGCTGAACGCATGAGTCAGCCGGACCACCAGAATCGAGTCCAGGCCATAGTCCTCCAGTGGCCGCGACAGGCTCATCTTCTCTGCCGGGATCTTCAGCGTGGCGCTGACCAGATTGCGCAGGTAGTCGGCGACCCGACGCCGCCAACCGTCCGGAGCGGTCTCGTCATACTTCGGTGTAAACGTATCTTGAGGCTGGCGGTTAGCGGTGTGCGGTGCCGCTGGCCGGTCGCTGCTGGCGACTGGCTGACGCACGATGCCGTCGCTCTCGGCCAGGATGATTTGCTGACCCCGGTCATGTACCTGCCGGGCCGGGAACACCACCGGGCTGAAGCCCTCTTGCTCCAGCACCGCCTGCCACCCAGCCGGCGAAAGTCCGGGGCAACCGGGTATGCGCAGGACGCCATCGCGGTGCAGCCACCAGCCTTCGAGCAGACCGAAACTCAGGTGGGTGAACAGTGACGCTTCGCTGATTTCGTTGAGCATCAGCAATCCACCTTTACGCAGCACGGCCTTGGCGTTGCGCAATGTCTGGCGGATTTCGGGGGTGGCGTGCAGCACATTGGTCGCCACCACCAGATGATAGTGATCGGTGTCGATGCCCTGCTCGGCGCAAGGGCGCGAAACATCGAATAGCCGGGTTTTCAGGAACGGGTTGTCCCGACCAAATTGGTCGACGCCATGTTGCAGGAACGCACGCGACAGATCGGTGTAGCAGTATTCGCTTATCTGCAACCGCCACGGTGCCAGCGCCGCCAGCAAGCCTGCGGTGGTGCCGCCCGTGCCGGCGCCAATTTCGAGAATGCGCAGCGGTTCGGCGCCCGCAGGACGACTTTCGATAAAGGCCAGCGCCGCTTCGATCAGCACCTGATTGAAGTAGTCGCAAATCCGGTTGTTCTTGTAAATACCTTCTACCAGTGTCATCGAGCCGTCAGGAAAGAGCACGCCAGTCGCGGTCTGTTCACCACGCAGCAGCGCCGGCAGCCCCTTGAGACAGGCGTCGAGCAATTGCGCCCTGGCCGCCAGATCCGGGTCCTGGCACCAGCGCGGCAAGCGCTCATTCCACTGCTGCCACAGCGCATCGGCAGCGCCGGTTTCGATACCAGCGATATATTTGAAGCTTTCAGCCAGCCACAGGTGCAGATAATCCGGCGTGACCTGGCCGTGCTGCGTCGCGAGGCGTTGCAGGTCCTCGGTGCAAGACAGCCCAAGCGCCTGCAACTGGCTCGCCAGCAGGCGGCGCGCCAGTGCATCGAGTTCGCCGGATGCGGCGGTTGTCTGATGTGCAGCTGTTTGCATGCTTCAACTTCCCTGTGTCGCGTCTGCTGTGGGTGAATGGTTGTTTGTTCTGGGGCGTTACATGATCGCTGCCAACGCCGCCAGCCTTTCCCCTAACCTGTCCTGCATCGCCGCCATGGCGCCGGATGTGTGCGCAGAGAGCGCGATGTGTTCATGGCCGAGCAGTCCGGCCAGACTGTGGAGCCCGTCGGTTTCGTCACTTTGCAAGAGTTTGAGCAACGCCAGTTGGTGCAACTCGCCCGCCAGCAATTGCTCGAGCGCGCGCAGGCCTTCCTCGGGTTCGATAGAGCCCAGGCCGAGCGCGGTCATGCGCTCCCGATAACGGGCGTCACTCACCGTGCCGACGCTGCCCCAATACCCCCAGTTGATCACCTTGATCGGACACGACCATTGGCCCCTGAGTTGATCGGCAAACGCATCGGCGAAGGTACAGCCCGCCGCGTAGTTGCTTTGGCCGGCGGAGGTGCTGAAGGACATCATCGAGGAGAAAAACAGCACGAAATCAAGCGCAGCGGCACTGTCCCCGAACGTGCGGGCCAGTGCCACGCTGGTGGCGACCTTGGCGTTCAGCACGCTGGTGAATGTCTGCTCATCCATGTTGGCGAGGCTCTGATCCTTGAGCACGATGGCCGAATGCACCACGCCATTGATCGGGCCAAAACGCTCGGTGATCTGCTGTTTTGCCATGGCCAGTTGCTGTGCGTCCGCAGGCTCCACTTGAAGGTTAACCTGGTCCGGGGCAGTCTGGCT
>CAYNGZ010000328.1:0-5930 GCA_964396695.1 uncultured Pseudomonas sp. | reverse complement strand
AAGCTGGGTGCGATTAAAAATAGATTTTTGAATTAACCGCTCAGGACACTAGGCCCTCTGACTTCTCCCTTGGGGGCTCCTCAAACTTTGCGCCGTCGATGTAGGGCGGTACTCTATCGAACGACAATTCAGCGACAGGGATCGTCATCAATGCAATCTACTTTCAGCAAAGGCGTCATATTTGCACTCTCCGCTGCGGCACTGAACGCAACGATCGGTGTACTCAGCAAAGTACTCATGAGTAATGGTTTCACCGCTAGCAGTGTCGCAGTCATCAAGACCGTACTGGGTTGCGTGCTTCTCTCGATCTTACTGTTTTTCCTCAAGCGCCCGGCGGCGTCGACCAAATGGGCTCAGGCGGCTATCTGCGCATTCCTTGGCATCTTTGTGCTGTTCCATTTCGAAACGTCCGCCTATCGACACTACGCTGCGGCAGGTGTGGTGGTGGTGCTGATGGCCAGTGCTTCAATTTCCTCGATCATTCTGGGGCGCATTTTCCTCAAGGATGCCATCACCGCGAACGCTACCGTTGGCGCCGCACTGGCTATCGCTGGGATCTCGGTGATCTTCGGCAGCGACCTGCAGCAGGGCTTTACCCTGCAAGGTGCTGCGCTCGCCTCCATGGCCGGCTGCGGCTATGGGGCCTTTTCGGTTGCCATGAAGCGTATGGGTGTGTCGGGGGGGCTGCACTTCACCCGACAATTGTTGTTCTTTGGCAGCCTGTACCTGCTGATGCCGGCTGCGGCCGATGGTTTCGCGATGGGCGAGCTGTCGCCGCTGGCGATCGCCGCGCTGCTGGCGCTGGCCACGCTGCCGACAATCCTGGGCTTCTTCTGCACCACCAAGGCCATCGAGTATCTCAAGCCATCCCAAGTGCAAGCGATGGAGCTGACAGAGCCACTGTTCGCCGCGCTGCTGGCTTTTGTGGCGCTCAATGAAGTACCGCGCGAAAGCCTGTACGCGGGAGCGGCACTGATCATCATCGGCCTGTGTTTCTCCAATGAACTCATCCGCTTGGGCAGTAAAGCATCCGTCCCTTCGACCGAGTGAGCTATTTTCGGATCCTGATTACTTTAGCAATCAGTGGTTTTTGAGTGATTTGAGCGACTGACTGCTTCTGGCCGATTGTGTTGAAAAAGTCGACCCGGCCAGACTGCCCATGCATTGAGCGGTGAAAATGCCTTTTTTGCACGCCGCTGCGCCAAATCTGAGCCCTGAACCCTCTGCTTAAAGTTCAGATTTCAATCTCAGACGCGTACTTTTTTGTCGTGGAAACCGAAGCCGACTTTTTCAACAGAATCGGCCGATTCCCGCCTGCCACGACTAGCCGAAATCGACCCATCGCAGCCTCTCAGGCTCCGCAAAAGCGGCCAATAACCTGGGTTCGCTTTGGGCCGATACGCAAGCGCCAGGACGGGGCGAGCTGTGGTCGCGGTAGGGATGGCAGTTACCTGCCACCCCTACCGCGACCAGACTAACCCACCTTCAAATCGGCACAAATCCAGTAAAGGAGTGATTCGCGAGGCGTCAGACCGGGTCAGTGATATCTCGGCAACTGGGTCAATTCGGCGTCGGCGCCAACACACCAGCGCCTTATTTGGCGGGTGAGATACAGCCCGATAACATCCCAAAACTTCTCTTTGAAATGCGGATCATTGGACTGCTTGAAGGTGTGGGTCAGGTGTTGCACTCAGTTTTTGCGGTTGCCCATTTAAATAAGAGATAGCCACTCTCTATTGCAACGCCGGGTCCCCGGGGTTCAACTGCTTCCAGTCTTGCAACAATAGCTGGGCTTTGGGGGCCTGGCCTCTATCCAGGTAATATTGGATCAGCGACAGTCGCGCATTGCGGTTGGCCGGTTGTTGTTTGATCAGTTTCTCCAGTTGCTCGCAGGCTTCATCAATCTTGCCGCTGTCGTGCAAGGCGACGGCCAGCACATAGCCGTATTGGGCATTCTGCGGTTCGAGGCGAGCCGCGTTGCGCAGTGCCGGCATAGCTTGCGCCGTGTTTCCGGCACGGATCAACGCCAGGCCTTGGGTGTGCTGGAGCAGCGCCGATTCCGGGTGTTCCTTCAAACTCTTGGTCATCAGCGCTTGAGCTTCCTGGCTGCGTCCGTTGGCTTCAAGCCGCTGCACCAGGGTCACCAATGCCGGAAAGAAGTCCGGATCGCGTTGTATCCCTGCACGCAACATGGGCTCGACCTCGGCACTGCGTCCGTTGGCCTGGTACAGCATCGCCAGGTTGAGGCTGGCTTCGGCCCGCTCCGCCAGACTCAATTGCACCGCCTCGTATTCGCCGATAGCCGCGCTCCAGCGAGCTTGAGCAGCGCCCAGACCGTTGGCGGCGCCCAGCAGATCACGGGCGGCGGCAATGCGAATGGCCTTGACAGGGTCACTCAGTAGCGGTGTCAGCAAGGGCACTCGTTGGGTCGGTGGCAGGAAGGCACTGACCGCGTGAATCGCGCTTTCGCGCACCTGCGGATCCGTGTTGTTCAAGTCTTTGCTCGCCAGTTGCAGCGCTTGCTCGCTGGGGTACCGCGCCAGCTCGGCCAGCAGCGTTGCGCGCTGAATCGCTGGCAGGTTGCTGCGTTGCAATTGCTCGTACAGGGCTTGTGCGGCGCCGCGCTGGCCGGTGCGAATCAACCACAGGCTTTCGTCGTAACGTGGAGCCTGGTCTGCCGGGCTGGTATTCCAGAGTTTGAATTGTTCGGTGACCTTGTCGAGAGCCTTGCCCTGGTGACAGGTCAGGCAGGCGTCCGGGGTGCCGAGTTTTTTCGCACGTTCAGGGTTTGGAATGCTGAAGCTGTGGTCATGTCGGAAGTCGTTGCCCATGTAGAACTTGCCGGGCATGTGGCAATCCACACACTGTGAACCGGGTTGGCCGGCCACATGCCGATGGTGTTCGGGCGAGTCGTAGTTCCTGGCTTGCAGACCTTTGCTGTCGACACCATCGACCGTGGTCTTGCCTGCGGTGTTGTGGCATTGCAGGCAGACACCGTTGCCCGGCGCCTTGAGTTCGGTGCTGTGAGGGTTGTGGCAGTTGCTGCAACGTACACCCTTGTCGAACATTTTGCTTTGCCGGAACGAGCCGTGCTCGAACACTTCATCCTTGATCTTGCCATCCAGTGCATACAGTTCGCGGGTCAGCACGCTGGGCAGGTAATCATCCATCAAGCGTTTGCCCGCGGTGTAACCATCACCCAAAGGGGCACGGCGCGCGTGGCAGCGGGCGCAGGTTTCGATTTCAGTGGTGGCGTTCTTGTCCTTCAGGTCGATCGCAAAACCTGTGTGGATCAGATCACCTTTTTTCGCCGCCCATTCAAGGTGATTCGAGGCCGGACCGTGGCACGCCTGGCAGCCGACGCCGAGGCTGTTCCACTGACTGGCGAAGGTGTTGCTGGCGGCATCGAAATTGCGCTTGTAACCGGTGGTGTGGCATTCGACGCACATGAAGTTGGCGTTCTGGTTTGGCTTGCTCCAGTGCAGCGGATTCTTGAAGTTGACGCCTTGACCCGGATAGAGGTGGAACCACTGGTTTTTCTTGGTATCCCATGCCACGCCCAGGGCCTGCAAGCGACCTTCGCCGACCTCGATCAGGTATTGCTGCAGCGGTGCGATACCAAAGGTGTAGGCCACCTTGAAGTCGGCATTTTTGCCATTGGCGCCAGGGGTATTGACCCAAAAATCGTCGGCTTTGCGAAAGAACCGCGTGGACTCGTTCTCACCCTTGAAACTGCTGTTGTTGAAGTTGGCCAGCACCGTTTCAGCAGTGGCGGCCTGCATCGCCAATTGGTGATGGGAACCTTTCCAGTCCTTGACCTGTTCGGTGTGGCAACCCTGGCACTGTTGCTCATTGACCATGATCGCCGGCGATACTGGTGCGGGTGGGGCCTTGACCACGGGGGCGGGTGTAGCGCTGGGCGGAACGTAGGCCACGGGCGCAGGTTGGCTGGCATAGAGAAACCAGCTGAGGCCCGCCATGGCTGCGAGCAACAGGGCGGCGATGACGGGAAACGCGTAACGGGAAACAAGGGTAGGGCGCGAATCAGGCTTGGGGTTTATCACTTTATTTTTATGTACGCGCATTGCAACTTCCATAATCCAGATGCGTCGACCCTTCAGGTCCGCTTTCATTGCTGCTTTGTCCCAAGGCGGGCGTTTCTCAAATTAATGATTGATGGGACTTGGAGTGCTTCCAGAATAGCTGGAAATAGTTACTGCCGCCCGTGGCCTCGACTTAGGCGCAGGCTTGGCGAAGTTGATCTAGATTCCCCTCGCGGGGGGGGACAGATACGAACTCAGCGACGGATCTTGGGAAATGATCGAGGATCTAATCTGCTCGGCGCAGCGCAGTCAGAGTGAAAGCCCAAGCGATAAATCAATTGAGAGCCTTGGCTGACAGAGGGGGACGCCTCTCGCGATTGGTACCCCGCACCTTATGGTGCCTAGTTACACTGTCAAAGGCGCTCTTGATTCAGCCTTCTAGACTCACCCGGTAACACAGGTGGTTCCCTCCAAGTGAGAGCAACTTCAGATCAGAAAGTGGACGTCGTAAAAAATTGCCATAAGACCATTTGGCGATATTTACGGCCGACATCTGCCGTGTTGGATATAAAAAACTATCAATGTCGTGATGGTGCCATGATTCACTGAATTTACTGAAAGATGGCTGGCTGTAGGTTGTGGGTCAAGAGTTATTTGTTTAAAAACAATGGTATGCATTATCTGTGATGGTGGGAGGTTTTGATTTTAATATTTTTTGAAGTTAGGCGCCTCACAGAAAAGAATGTGCTCAAGTCCTTAGGAGTTTGAAAAGAACTGCAAGCGATGAGCTTGCAAGATGTCTAAAAGAATCTGGAAGTTCACCTAGAATTTTAAGCGGGGAATATTTTTGTGTGAGAAGGGGGGCTCTCATGTCGCTTACAACAAACCCGAAAAATTCAAAGGAGCCCGAAATGACCCCCAAGATTCTGCCCCTGCTATTTACTGCGGCAACGCTGCTGACGATGATTGTTGCGCCTGCCACGTCCCAGGCCGCCGATAAGCCGCCCCCCAACATCGTTGTGATCATGGCCGACGACGTCGGCTGGTTTAACATCGGTGTCTATAATCAGGGCATGATGGCCGGTCGAACGCCGAACCTCGACACCCTCGCCGCCCAAGGCATGCGCTTTACCGACTACTACGCCGAGGCCAGTTGTACCGCCGGTCGCGCCAACTTCATCACCGGTGAACTGCCGATCCGTACCGGCCTCACCACGGTCGGCCAGGCGGGCTCGCTGATCGGTATTCCGGCCCAGGCCCTGACCATCGCCACCACCCTTAAATCCATGGGCTATGTCACCGGCCAGTTTGGCAAGAACCACCTGGGTGACCTGAACGAGTTCTTGCCTACCGTTCACGGCTTTGATGAGTTCTTTGGCTACCTCTATCACCTCGATGCCATGGAAGATCCATCGCACCGTAACTATCCGCAAGACCTCAAGGATGTCGTCGGGCCACGGAACATGGTGCACAGCTGGGCGACCAGCACCGATGACCCGACGGTGATGCCACGCTGGGGCAAGGTCGGCAAACAGAAGATCGAAGATGCCGGCACGTTGTACCCGGAACGGATGAAAACCGTCGACGACGAAATCCTGGCCAAGTCCCTGGACTTCATCGACAAGGCCAAGAAAGACAACAAACCCTTCTTCGTCTGGTTGAACCCGACCCGCATGCATGTCACCACCCACCTTTCCGAAAAATACGACTCCATGCGTAACTCGGAAAACGACTGGACCGTTCAGGAAGCCGGGATGGTGCAGGTCGACGATATCGTGGGCGACGTGATGAAGAAGCTCAAGGACTTGGGTGTCGAGGACAACACCATCCTGGTGTTCACCACCGACAACGGTGCCGAGAACTTTACCTGGCCAGATGGCGGGCAAA